>DATLNC010000247.1:0-8549 GCA_035536935.1 Thermoanaerobaculia bacterium | reverse complement strand
GCGGCTCACCCGCGCGATCTCGGCGCGGGCACGCTCCCGCTCGGTTTCGGCATCGGCCTGCCGGCCGGCGCGCTCGTGGGCCCGGGCCAGCAGCAGATGAAGTCGCCAGGAGCCGGAGTACCCGCCGCAGGCATCCGCTCTCTCCAGACCCGAGGAGGCTGCCTTCCGGGCGCGACCGAAATCCCCCGCGGCGAGCGCCGCCCGGGCCACGGCCTCGGCAGCCCGCAGCTGCAGACGGGCATGGCCGAGCGCCTCGGCCTGGGCTTGGAGCCGCTCCAGCTCGGCCAGCGGTGGGCGTTCTGACAGCCGGACGTCGAGCAGCTCGACCACGCTGTGGCTCTCTTCCGCATCGGCTACGGCGTGGCGCAGCGAAGCTTCGGCGGTGGCGCGCTCGCCGCGCAGCAGGTGATGCTCGCCCCGGAGCCTTTCCAGCTCGGCCTGCTGCTCGCGGCTCTTCTCGGCGCTGAGCAGCTCCGCGGCCGCCTGCAGGTGCTGGCCGGCAGCCTTCTCCATCCCGAGCTCGATCTCGACTTCAGCCTGGGCCAGGGTGAACTCGGCGAGGCCGCGGCGGTCGCCGATCTCGCGCAGCACGGCGAGCGCCTCCGCGAACGAGGCAAGCGCGGCCGCGGGACGGCCCTGGTATTGCGCCAGACGTCCGAGATGGCCGAGCGAGGAGGCGGTCGCCTGCTTCATGTCCAGCTCGCGGCTTTTGCCCAGCGCGTCGAGGAAGAATTTGACGGCCCGGTCCCAGTCCCCTTTCGCAAGCTCCAGCAGGCCCAGGTTCTGCGTCGCCAGGACGACGCCGGCCGGATCGCCGCTCTTGCGGGCCAGGTCGAGCCCCTGGCTCCAATACACCATGGCGTCGTCGTAACGGCCCAGCAGGTAGCAGGCATAGCCGACGTTGGCGAAGCTCGTGGCAAAGGCGACGTCGTTCCCCAGATCGCGGCGGACGCGCAGGGCCTGTTGATAACGGCCGAGCGCCTCCTCGTAGTCTCCTCGCTCCTCGGCCAGCACGCCGAACTCGTCCTGGAGGTCGGCGATGCCGGGCCCGTCGCCCAGGCGCTCGAGGATCGCCAGCGCCTCTCCGAGCTTGCGCTCGGCAGCGGCGTGCTCTCCGCGCACCGAGTCGAGGCTCGCCAGGTTGCGCAGGGTCGTGGCGTAGCCGCGCTCATCGCCGATGCGCTTGCGGATCGCCGCCGCCTGCTCCCAGCTCTCCCCCGCCCGCTCCATTTCGCCGAGGTCGCGCCAGGCCACGCCGAACGCGTTGAGCACGTCGGCCCGCCCTGCTTCGCTGCCGAGCTGGTTCTGCACCACGAGTGCGCGCACCAGGTAGTCGTCGATGGCGCGGCGGACGTCGCCGGCGAGGATCGAGTACTTGGCGAGCAGGAACCAGGCGCGCGGATGATGGGGCGCGAGGCGGACCACTTCCCGCAGGGCCGCGATCGCGCGGTCCAGGCTCCCCTGCTCGCCATAGGCTTCCGCCAGCTCCACCCGCGCCTCGGCATCGTCGGGGTAGCGCTCGACGAGCCGCGCGAGGAGCTCCTGCGCCTTCTCGGGACGCCCCGACAGCCGCGCTTCGACCGCCCGCGCCTCGTAGGCGCTCCGGCCTTCCTCCGCTCCGAGGCTCGCCACGGCCCGCCGCGCCGCCTCGCGCGCCGCTTCGCGCCGGCCGAGCGATTCCCGGGCGCGGGCGAGCTGTACCCAGGCGGCGGCGTATCCAGGATCGCTCGCCACGGCCCGCTCCAGGTCGGTAGCCGCCGACAGGGCATCACCGCGGCGCAGGCTCGCCGAGCCTTTCGCGTAGGCGGAAAGCGCCGCCGGCGATCTGCTGGCGACGACCGCCGGCGCCAGCGGAGGCGCGGCGAGCCGCTCGCGCAGGGTCGCGCCGAGCTGATCGATGAGGCCGAAGGCCTCCCTCGGTTCCGATTCGGCACGGAGCGTCTGCGCCGGCAGGCCCGGCAGGTCCGTCGCCACCAGCGACAGGTCGATCCGCAGCCGGTTGCCCGTGGCGCGCACCCGGCCGCTGACGAGCCGGTCCGCGTCGAGCAGCTCGGCCAAGCGGCGGGCCTCCCTCTCCGGCAGCGGCCCCGGCGCCAGCTTGAGGGCCTCCATCGTGTCGAAAACCCGTTGGCTGTCCAACACCCGCAGCCCGGGACCCTCGGCGAGAGATGCCGACAGCATCTCGGGCAGGCCGGATGCGACCCAGGCGAGGTCCCCCCGGCCGGTCTCGTCGGCGAGAGGCAGCAGCGCCACGGCGTGGCCGGCCGCCCCGGCAGACGCTGCCGGCTCTTTCCGAACGAACCGGTTGCCCTGGTAGACCGCGAGGCCGAGCAGGGTCAAGGCGAGGATTGCCAGCGCGGCCCATCCGGCCCGCCGGTATCTCCTCCAGAGGGAAGGCACGGCATGGAGGCGCCCGAGATCCTCGAGCACCTCTCTCGCGCTCGCAGGGCGGCGGTCCGGATCGCGCTGCAGGAGCCGCCGGATGACCGCGGCAAGCGGCTTCGGCACCGCGGCCGGGAGGAGCTCCCGCGTGGAGCCGGTGAGCCGTTGCGCGAGCACCTCCGTCGCCGAGCCCCCGGCGAAGGGCAGCTCGCCGGTCAGCATCTCGTGGAGCAGGATGCCCAGGGCGTAGAGATCGGTCCGGCCGTCGATCTCCCCGCCTCGCGCCTGCTCCGGCGAGAGGTAGTCGAGCGTGCCGACGACGGAGCCCGGGAGGGTCGCGCCGGGGCCTCCCAGCGAGCGCGCGACGCCGAAGTCGCTGATCGCGGCCCGGCCAGTATCGCCGGCATGGTCGATCAGGATGTTGCCCGGCTTGAGATCGCGGTGGACCACGCCCGCCTCGTGCGCCGCCGCGAGCCCCGCGGCGACCTGCTTGGCGATGGCGACCGCCCTGTCCGGGGGCAGCGGCCCCTCCGCGGCGAGCAGCTCGCCCAGCGAACGGCCGGGGACGAAGTCCATGCTGAGGAAGACGAGATCGCCGTCGCTCCCGATGTCGTGGATGCGGACGACGTTGGGATGGCTCACCTGGCGCCCGAGCACCAGCTCCTGCTTGAAGCGCTCGATCCGCCGTCCGTCCCGCGCCAGGTCGGGGCGCAGGACCTTGATGGCCACGGGGAGACCGAGCTGCTCGTCCTCGGCCTTGTAGACCATGCCCATGCCGCCGAGGCCCACCAGCTCGAGGATGCGGTAGCGGCCGGCGAGCCGCGCTCCTGTTGCGAGCCGTCCGATCGAGTCGTCGGCGGTGCGGGTCGGGGCCGGCGGGATGCCATCCGCCGGCGACTTCGGCGTCATGAACCGGTCTCGAAGGTCGCCGTCCACCTCTCCGGATGGAGGGCGGCCGGCCGCGCGACCTGCAGGGAACGGTCGACGACCGACGAGACCTCGCCGGCGAGCCGGGCGCGCAGCCCCGGATCGGCTCCCGGGGCTTCCGCGATGCGGCCGGCAAGCTCCTGGAGCTCCCCGTCGAGGCGCGCCAGCGCGATCGCGAGCCCCGCCTGGGCGGCCAGGGCTTCGAGGATCTCCAGATCGAGCTCGGTGAAAGCCGCTCCCGGCTTCCGGCTGTCGGCATAGATCACGCCGATCAAGCGGTCGAGGGCGCGGACGGGCACGCAGAGCAGAGCGCGAATCCCCCAGCCGACGATGCTCACCCTGTCGCCCAGCTCGGCATCCGAGCGGGCGTCCGCGCTCACCACCGGTTCGCCGTAGGCCAGGACGCGCTCGACCGCCCCGAGGCTGCCACCGAACTCCTCGGAGTGGAAGTCCTCCCACGTGGCCCCCGAGCGGGCCGCCACCTCGAGATCGCCATCGGGAGTCGCCAGGAGAAGGAAACCGCGCTCCGCGCCCGTCAGCTCGAGCGTCGAAGCGACCACCCGCGGCAGCAGCACGGCGAGCCCCTCCCCGGGATTCAGGCCGCGTTGCAGGTCGAGCGACGTCGCGAAGCGCCGCAGCCGCTCCTCCTTCACCTCCTCGATCGTCTCGGAGCCCGTCAGAATCTCGAACCGGGCGGCCAGGCCGCCGAAGCTGATCCAGCTCCGCTGCGCGAGGAAACCCCTGGAGGCCGGCACGCCGTCGATCAGCATGCCGTTCTTGCTGCCGAGGTCGGTGACCGACCAGCCGGAACCGTTGCAGGCCAGCAGGGCATGGCGGCGCGAGATGCGGTCGTCGTCGAGCACCACGTCGCACTCGGGACCGCGGCCGACCACCACCTCCCGGTCGTCCGGCAGGAGAAGCGCTCGCGCCGGCCGCGACGGGAAATGGACGGTCAGGCGCGCCGGCATGGTCCTCGCCTCACAGCCCCAGAAGCGTGCTCTTGAGCCCGAGGCTGAAGCGCAGCGTCAAGGCGGCGCCCCGCAGGTATCCGGCCACGTTCTGGAGGTCGCGGGCCGAGCGCCAGACATCCGGGATGTCCGTGCCGCCGTGCTGCTCCACGACGGCGAGGAAGCCGTCGATCTCCGCGATCGCAGCCTGCGCATACCCACCGGTGAAGCCGGCATGGGCAGCCTCCAGCCGGTCTTCCAGGTCGGCGTACACCGGGCCGGGCATCGATCCCTCGTACTGGACCAGCAGCTCCTCCAGGCGGTCGAACTTGGCAGCGATGACCTGATTTCGCGGCCGCAGGTCGGCGACGATCAGGAACTCCGAAAAGCCGCCCTTGGTGGCGCGGGCCCGGTAGCTGCCGGATCCCATGGCGGCGGTCACGTCCTCGAACTTTCCCCCGAGAGGAGCGGAGAAGAAGCGCAGCGGAGTGCCGATGGCGAAGAGGAGGTTGTGCGTGTGGATGTCGATGTCCGCAACGCCGCTGAAGGAGAGCGAGCCGTCCGCCGGCGGCTCGATGCGCAGGAGCAGCGGCAGGACGGGCAGGACTCCATTGGGAAGCCGGGCGCGGAAAGCCGGGCTGAGCGTGTTGGCCACCTGCGCCGACAGCCCGAGGTTCTGCAGGCTGAGGCCGGTCACCTCCTCGAAGCTGACGGTGACGTCGGCGCCGATGCCGCCCGGCAGCGCGACCGTGACGCTGATCGAGTCTTCGCTTACCGTGGAATCGATGATTCCCTGGCCGGCGGCCGGCAGGGCTGTACACAGAATCAGAGTCAGTATCGGGGCCAATACTGCGGGGATCCTCCGCATGGCTCACCTCCCAATGGGAACCTGCATTTAGAGACCACCCCGACAGAGCCGGTACCTGCAATGTATAAACGAGGGGCTACAGAGAATACTACCGCGGGCAGGGATTTCCGCCAAGCCGCCGGAGGGATCAATCCCGCTTCATTTTAGCGAGCACGGCGTAGTCCGGGTTGAAGACCAGCGCCTTCGGCCTGCTCTCGAAGCTCAGCTCGAAGCTCTCCTCCGGCTCGTCCACCTTCACGAACCGTTCGACAGAGGTGCCGTCCGCCATCTCGATGCGCACCGGAACGGACATGCGGAAGCCCGCGGGTACGTCGGTCTGGCGGACATGGAGGGTGGCCGTGTTGCCCTGGATGCCGTAGCTCCAGCGGTAGGTCGGGATCTCGGCGCGCTCGACCCACTCCTCGAAGAACCAGGACCAGTCGCCCGGCGCGCGGCGGGCCACCGCGGCGGCGAGGTCGGAGGTCGAGGCCACGCCGCCCTGGTGCGTGCGCAGGAAGTCGCGCAGCACGTCCACCAGGGCCTGATCGCTCCCCGTGGCCTCGCGCAGCAGGCCGCGCAGCATGTGGAGCACGAGCGCGCCCTTGCCGTAGACGAGCGACGAGTAGGCGGTCGGCACCTCGCCCGTGTTCGCCCGCCAGCCGTGGCCCACGGGTCCGATGCGGTTGCCCCAGGTGCGGTTCGCGAGGTTGATGTCGGTGCGGGCGAACTTGCTGAAGCCGCTCTTGATCGAGCCGTTCATCTCGTCCTGATAGGAGCGCAGGATCTCCTGGAAGAGCTTCGGACCGTCCGGCACCGTGTCGGCCACGAACATCATGGCCGTGTACTCCGCGAACGCTTCACCCAGCCACGCGTCGCGGTAGGTCGCGGCGCCCAGCCGGTGTCCCCACCACTGGTGCGCGGTCTCATGGGCGCGGAACAGCTCGGCGATGCCGGGTCCGAGCAGGTCGAACGTCTGCTCGCCGAGATGGATGAAGCCGTCGAAGGCCTGGCCGTGCCGGGCCGCGATGCTGGTGACGTAGATCGGGTCCGGCGGCAGCGGTGAGTCGAGCAGCTTCTGGAAGTACGCGAGGCTCGCCGCCACGTCCTGGCCCACGTCCGCGAACCGCGCGCGGCGGCTCACCTCGACCTTGGAGCCGAAGCAGATGACCTCGGGCACCCCGTCGAGCTTGATCTTCTCCTCGTGGAACTTCTCGGCGAACGAGAAGGTGACCATCTTGACCGGATGGTCGATCACCCACACGCCGTGGCTGCGCCCGCGATCCTCGCCGGGAGGCTCGGGGGTTTCCTCGCGGCGGCCCATGGCGCGGATCTCGTGCTTCTTGCGCGCCGTGAGGTCGAGCCGGGCCGTGTGCGGATCGGTGAGGAAGGTCTCGTCCCCCTCCCCTTCCGGGTACCAGACCCGGCTGTGGACGTAGTTGGTGAGGTCGATCTCGTACTCGAAATCGAGCCGCCGCGACTCTCCCGGCACGATGGGATGGTTCAGCAGCACGACCAGGGAGTCGTCGTAGACCCGGTTGTCGATGATCCCCCGCCGGCCGCCGATGTGGTCGCGGATGAACGGCGCGGGCTGCCCGTCCTCGGTGACCGATGTCAGCTTGGCGAACGGGTGCAGGTAGAGCTGCACGGCCTGCGCGCCCGCCTGGCTGCCGTTGAACCGGATGCCCACCTGGAAGCGCCCCTTGAAGAAGTCCTCGTCCCGGCCGGCCTCGGTCAGGTCCGCGGTGATGTCGGCGTGCTCGACGTCGATCGCCGGCTGGTGACGGCTTGGCGAGTGACCCGCCGGTCTCCCTTGGGGGTCGCGGTCGGCGGCGCGGTCGAGGCTCAGCCAGACCTCCGGGTAGGAGTAGGCGGAGTTGAACGTCTCCAGCCGGATCTCCTCCAGCCGTTGCGCGTCGTAGTCGAAGGTGAGCCAGCCAAAGCCCTGGGTCTTCGCGTCGACCCGCAGGAAGCGGTCGCCGGGCGTCTTCAGGGCGGCGAGGACGCGCGAGTCCGCGTCGAACAGCCGCTGGGTGAGCCAGTGCTCGTGGCGTTCCCGGGCCAGCTTGTGCTCCTTGAAGCCGCCAGAGGGAGCTGCGAGCTGGATCGGCAGCTCCCCTGCCGTGCGCAGCACCAGGGCCGTGAACGGCTCGTCGATCTCCTGCAGCTCCGGCTTCTGGGTGAAGCGCCGGAGCTGCGCCAGCTCGATCGGATCGGGCACGGCCATGCGGAAGCGGCCTTTCCCTTCGAAGACGATCCCCGTACCGGATTCAGCGACCCAGATCTTCCCGGAATCCAGGCTCCAGGAGGCGCCCTCCATCTCCCACTTCAGCCCTCCGGCGGGGACCGTCTGGGGAGTTGCCTGGTACTGCCAGCGCTGAAGGTCGAGGTACTCCTTCGGCGCGGGCGGAGGGTCCTTTGCGAGGAGCGGGAGAGCAAAGAAGAGGAATACGAGAGCGGTACGTCTGATCATTACAGCGAAGCTCGAATCGTCCAGAGGTCAGGGAACAGGGCCTTGAACAGGGTCGTCTCCAGGTACTTGGCGCCGGGCGAGCCGCCCGTGCCCATCTTGACGCCGATGGTGCGCTGGACCATCTTCACGTGGCGGTAGCGCCACTCCTGGAGCCCCTCGTCGAGATCCACGAGCCGCTCGCAGACGTCGCGGTCCAGGGGGTGGTTGCGGTAGATGTCGATGAGGATCTGCTGCACCCGCTCGTCCTCCGGGGGCGGCCCGACGGGATCGCGGGAGAGCATGTCCTCCGGGATGGGATGGCCGTTGAAGCTGAGGAAGCGCAGGAACGAGTCGTAGACGCTCGGCTTCTTCTGGAGGTCTTCGAGCCGGCGGCGCGCCTCGTTGTCCTCGGGAATGTGGTGCAACGCGCCCGGGCGGCGATGGCCCAGAATGGTCTCGATCTCGCGGAACTGGGTCGACTGGAAGCCGCTCGCCGTGTCGAGCCGGTGCCGGAAGCTGGAGAAGGACACCGGCGTCATGGTCTCCAGGATGTCCACCTGGGACACGAGCGTCTTGAAGATGGTCAGCACCCGATGCAGCGTGGCGAGCGCCAGCGGCCGGTCGTTGTCTTCGAAGGCCTTCTGCAGCAGGGCGCACTCGTGGAGCACCTGCTTGAACCACAGCTCGTAAACCTGGTGGATGACGATGAACAGCGTCTCGTCATGCTCCTGCGGGTCCGACGCCAGCGTCTGGAGGTTGAGGAGCTCGTCGATGCGCAGATAGCTGTTGTAGGTCCGGACCAAGGGTTTCCTCCCGCGGTGAGGCTAGTGAAACGGGGGGGCGGGGTCAACCTGGCCCTCACCCCCGTCCCCTCTCCCAGCCGCACGCCCGGACCCCCGGGAGCGGGGGGCCTGACTCCGGAAAGCGTCTCTCCATCAGTGGCTCCGTCTCTTGGAGCGGAGACAAATGGGAAGAAGGCTGATCGTAAGCGCCTCCC
>DATLNC010000246.1:0-27571 GCA_035536935.1 Thermoanaerobaculia bacterium | reverse complement strand
TTCTAGCCTGGGGTTTCAACCCCAGGCTCACCGCGACTGGTTCGCGGTCTTCCCCTCGCCCAGCAGGAACTCCCTCATGAAGCGCACCAGCACGGCGCGCTGGTAGTCGGTGTTCGTCTTCTTCGAAAAACCGTGGCCCTCGTCCTTGCCGACGAGGTACCAGACCGGCACGCCGCGGCCCTCGAGCGCGGCCACGATCTGGTCCGACTCGGAGAGCGGGACGCGCGGGTCGTTCGCACCCTGCGCGACCAGCAGCGGCTTGGTCATCTTCTGCACCTGCTTGATCGGAGCGATCTTCTCGAGGTACTCGCGCATCTTCGGGTCGCGCTCGTCGCCGTACTCGACCCGCCGCAGATCCTGGCGGTAGCCGCTGGTATTCTGCAGGAAGGTGATGAAGTTGCTGATGCCCACTGACTCGAAGGCGCAGCAGAGCCGGTCGCTATAGTGGACGAGCGCGGCGAGCACCATGTAGCCGCCGTAAGAGCCGCCGCTCACCATGACGCGCTTGGAGTCGAGGCCGGGCTGCGTGGCGATCCAGTCGAGCAGGGCGCCGATGTCCTTGACCGAGTCCTCGCGCCGCTCGCCGTTGTCCATCTTCAGGAAGCTCTTGCCGTAGCCGGAGGAGCCGCGCACGTTCGGCACCAGGACGACCACGCCCAGCTCGTTGATGAAGTAGTTGTTGCTGCCCAGGAAGTTGGGCCGCGACTGCCCCTCGGGGCCGCCGTGGATGTTGATGTACACCGGCCGGGGTCCGGGGAAGCGGTCCGCGGCCGGACGGTAGACGAAGGCCGGGATCTTGCGGCCGTCGAAGCTGGCGTAGTGGACCAGCTCGGGCTCGGGAAAGCTCGCGGTGTTCAGGCCGCCGGCCTCACTGGCGGTCCAGCGCTCCAGGCGCTTGCTGTCCACGTCGTAGCTGTAGACGTCCGAGGGCGCGCGCGCCCAGCTGATGCTGAAGCCGATCTCGTGCGACTTGGGGCGGAATTGCAGCCCGGTCGCGACGCCTTCCGGCAACTCGGGTGTCGCGACTTCCTTACCCGTCTTGAGGTCGAGAATGTGGACCCGGCTGAAGCCGTCCTCATTGGTCAGGGAGGCGAGCAGGCTGCCGTCGTCCGACAGGTCGAAGTCCTCGACGTCCCAGGAGATGCTGCTGGAGACGACCGCGGGCTTGCCCGGCTTATCGACGTCGATCCGCACGATGCGCAGGAACTCGCTGTCCTCATCGTTGGCGGCGTAGACCGAGCGCCCGTCCTTGGACCAGATCCCGCCCTGGTAGGCGACCGGCTCGCTGCCGGCGGGCCGGCGCGGGGTCAAGGTATGGATCTCGCCCGTCGCGGCATCGGCCCAGTGCAGGTAGCCCTCATTGGCCGAGATGTCCTCGGAGAGGAGGATGCGGCGGCTGTCCGGGCTCCAGTCGAGAGGATTCCAGGAGCCCTTGAGCTCGGCCACGCGCCGCTCGCTCCCCGGGGTCGAGGGATCGGCGACGTAGAGGTCGAAGTCGCGACCGTTGCGGGCGTTGCTGGCGTAGGCGAGAAGCTTGCCGTCGTGGGACCAGACCGGAGACACGTGGCGGCTCTTGCCGTCCGTGAAGCGCCGGGCCTTGCCGCTGGCGGGATCCATGACGAAGAACTGGAAGTTCTCGGCGCCGCCCTCGTTGAGCGTGTAGATGAACTGGCCCGACCTGCCGGGGCGGTAGAGCGCGCCCATCACCTGGTCCTTGTAGTACGTGAGCTGAGTGCGGGCGCCCATGGGCATGGCGACCTCGTGGATCTGGGGAGTGTCCGCGAAGCGGGTGCGGATGAGCATCCGGCGTTCCGTCGGGTGCCAGTCCACGAGGTTGGCGGTGCGCAGGTTCTCGTAGGGGAGCAGCTCCTCGGTGCCCTCCTGCGGGATCTGGGGCACGTTGCGGGCGATGATGCTCTCCGGCACCGAGACCGTCGGCGCGGGTCCCGTGGCTGCCAAGCCCGGCGAGGCCAAGCTCGGAGCGATCAGGAGCGCGGACAGGATCGGGATGAAAATATTCGAGCGCATATGAGACCTCCGGGAGGTAGAATACAGGTGTGGGCCTGACAATCTTCTACAACTGCAACCGCTGCCCTGCCTATTGCTGTTCCTATCCGAGGATTCCGATTCAGATTTCGGACGTCGAACGCTTGGCGCAGCATTTCGGGATCACTACGCAAGCCGCCGCGCGGAAGTTTACCAAGAAGAGCGACGAGCCCGGTGAAATCGTCCTGAAGCACCAGCCGGACAAGACCTACGGCACGATCTGCCGTTTCCTGGACACCGACACCCGGCGCTGCACCGTCTACGAGGCGAGGCCGGAAATCTGCCGCACCTATCCCGGCACAGCCCGCTGCGGATACTACGACTTCCTCAGCTTCGAGCGCCGCGCCCAGGAAGACAGCGAGTTCATCCCCTCCACCTGGAACGGTCCGAAGGAGTAGCTCCTCAGAGACGAGCGGCTCCTGCTTGAAGGCAAGCCGCTCTTCCTTGAGGCGAAGGGACGCCGCCTTGAGACCAAGCGACTAGTCGATGGCTTCGCGGACCGGGATGAACCGGCCTTCCGGCCAGAGCCATTCGAGGCGGAGCCGGAAGCCGGGGAGCGCGATCGAGGGGACCACCCCGTCCTCGGGCGTCACCGGCTGGAGCCGCAGTCCGTGCCGCTGGAGGATCTCGGTCCGCGCCGAGCCGGTCGGGTCGACCAGCCAGACCTCGCGGACGCCGGTGCGCTCGTAGGCGCGAAGCTTGGGGCCCCGGTCGTAGCGAGCCATGGAGGCGGAGAGGATCTCGATCACCAGATCGGGAGGCGCTCTGCTCGCGATTCGGATCGCCGTGCCCGGCCGTACGAGCACCTCCCCCGGCTGTACGAGCGACTCCCCCGGCTGTACGAGCGCCTCCCCCGGCTGTACGGGCGCCTCCCCCGGCTGTACGAGCGACTCCCCCCGCTGTACGAGTGACTCCCCCGGCCGTACGAGTGACTCCCCCGGCCGTACGAGCCACTCCCCCAGCCGTACCAGCCACTCGTCCGTGTGTACCAGCCAGCCTCCTCGACGTACGAGGGTGCCGGCCCTGTGTACCGCTCTCCGGTACGAGGGGACGAGGGACTGGTACGGAGGGACGGATGCGAGTTTCGGTAACTGGCCGAAGGCCCGGCCTTATTGAAGGGGAGGGAAAGAATTTGCCGGCGTTCCGCCGATTCCTCCGGACATGCCGGCGAGACGCCAGCGGTCCCAGGGAAGCGATCCAATCCAGCGATCAGGTGCCGTCGCCAGTTGGCGAGTAGGCACCAGACGACCGCCGCGTGCCATCTCTTATCCGATGGAGGAGCCCTCGTCCCGAGAGGGAGCGCCGGGCAGTACCCTGGGTTGACGGCTCGTGCGGCCATGGAGGTGATCTTAGGACGGAAGTATGGAACCCGCGGTCTGCCCCTCTGATACACTCCCCCTCGACCTCCGGGACCCAGATCCGGAACCGATCCCTGCGTGCTGCGCGAAATCCATGTCCGCAACCTGGCCGTCATGGCCGAAGCCTCCGTCGAGCTGGGCGGTGGGCTCAACATCCTTTCCGGCGAGACCGGGGCGGGCAAGTCGATCATCGTCGATTCGCTTTCGCTGCTCTCCGGGGCTCGGGCCAGCACGGACCTGATCCGCAGCGATGCGGATGCCCTGACGGTCAGCGGCGTCTTCGAGCTCGAAGGGGAGGGCTGGCGGTCGGTCCTCGAAGAGGCGGGGGTCGAAGCGGAGGGCCAGGAGGTGATCATCCGCCGCGAGATCGCGCGGAGCGGGCGCAACCGGGTCTTCGTCAATGACCAGCCCACCACCCTGCGGCTCCTCGCGGACCTCGCTCCCTACCTTCTGCGCATCCACGGGCAGCGCGACGAGATGGGCCTCGTCGAGCCCGAGCTTCAGAAGCGGATGCTCGACAGGAGCGGCGGTGCCGAGTCCGCCGCGCTCCTCTCGCGCGTCGAGGCCGCCTTCGAACAGCACTCCCGCTTCGCGGAGCGCCTCGCGACTCTCTCCGGCGACGACCGATCCCGGCGCGAGCGGATCGACCTGCTGCGCTTCCAGGCTTCCGAGATCGACGCCGCCAAGGTCCGGGCCGGGGAGGAGACCGAGCTCAAGACCGAGCGCGAGGTGCTCCGCCATGCCGAAGCCATCACCCACGCCCTGGGCACGGCCTTTTCTCTCCTCTCGGAGGAGGAGGGCTCCGCCCTCGAACGGATCGCCAAGAGTCAGGGCCTCCTCGCCGATGTCGAGGAGTGGGAGCCCCAGGCCACGGCCTGGAACGCCGAGCTGGAGGAGCTGCGCATCCGCATCGCGGAGCTGGCCGGCTCCGTCAGCCACCGTTTGGATGGCCTGGAGGCCGATCCCGCCCGGCTCGACATGATCGAGGAGCGCCTCGCCATCCTCGAACGCCTGTGCCGGAAGCATGGAGGAGATACCGCCGCGGTTCTCGCACGGCGGGCCGAGATGGAGGCCGAGCTGGCCGAGCTGGAGGGGGACTCAGAGAACCGTGACGAGCTGGAGGCCCGGGTCGCGGCTGCCCTCAAGGAGTATCAGGAGGCTGCGGCCGCCCTGTCGCAGGCGCGCGAGCGCTGGGGCAAGGCCCTGGTCGAGCGGATCGAGGCAGAGCTCAAGGACCTGGGGCTCGCCCGCGCACGCCTCGGAGTCGCGCTGGAGCGGCGGCGGGATCTCGGCCGCGACGGATTGGACCAGGTCGTCTTCCAGTTCGCTCCAAATCCCGGGGAGGAGCCCCGGCCGCTCGCCCGCATCGCCTCCGGCGGCGAGCTCTCCCGCATCCATCTAGCCTTGCAGCTCGCCGCCCATGGCGAGACCGAAAAGGCGCGGCCTACCCTGGTCTTCGACGAGGTGGACACGGGCATCGGCGGCGCCGAGGCGGCGGCCCTGGGCAGAAAGCTCCAGCGTCTCGCCCGCGGCGGGCAGATCCTCGCCGTGACCCACCTGCCTCAGGTCGCCAGCCATGCCGACATTCATTTCAAGGTCGGCAAGCGGGTCGACAAGGGGAAGACCCGCGTGCGGGTGGAGGAGCTGGGCTCCGACGCCCGGGTCGAGGAGGTCGCCCGCATGCTCGCCGGCACCGAGGTCACCCAGCTTTCGCTGTCGCATGCCCGCGAGCTGATCGAGGGGGCGGCGGCGCGCAACCGCTCCAGAAAATGACCGCGTTCTGGCGCTGGGGCGATCCCGTCGAGCCGCTGCGGGAGCTCCTGCGCCGCGGCGGCGTCCTCGCGATCCCCACCGAGTCGAGCTACGGCCTGGGCGCCGATCCGCGGAACCGAAAAGGCGTCGAGGCGATCTATCGCATCAAGGGACGGGAGCCGCGCAAGGCGCTGCCGGTCGTGGTGGCGGACCTGGAGCAGCTCGCGGACTTGGGGATCGATGCGGACCTTTCTATACTGAAGCCACTTTCCGCCTGCTGGCCGGGACCGCTGACGGTGGTGCTGCCCATCGCGCGAACTATACCGGCCGCGGCGGGGGAGCCGACGCTCGCTGTCCGCATCCCGGGGCACCAAGGTTTGCGAGGCCTGCTCGCCGCGCTCGGGCACGGGTTGACGGCCACCAGCGCCAACCCGAGCGGGGGGAAACCGGTCCTGGAACCGGAGGGGGCAGCGGACCTGCTCGAAGGCGAGGATGCGATGGTCGTGGACGGCGGCGTCCTCCCCGGAGGGCCCCCCTCGACATTGGTGGCAATAGAGGAGGCCGGACCGGTGGTTCTAAGGACTGGGAAGTTCCCCGTCGAACGGCTGCGCGAGGTACTTCGGGCGGCCCAGGGAGAGGATGCATGAAAGATCGATCGTCCCGCCGTATATCCCGTCAGAGCCGTCAGAGCCGTCAGAGCCGTCGGAGGTCGTCGGCCTGCCTCGGCCTGCTCCTGTCCGCGCTCCTGGTCCCTGCCGCTTTCGCCGGGGAAACCGCGAAAAAGGCCGCGGCGAGCACTGCCCAGGTGCAGCCGATCCCGGCCCCCACCCATCCCATCGATCGTCCGGGTCCCGACCCCCTGCCCATCATTTCCGTGGACGAGGTCAAGGCCGGCCAGCGCGGCTACGGCCTGTCGGTCTTCGCCGGCAAGGAACCCGAGCGCTTCGAGGTCGAGGTCGTGGGCGTGGTGCGCAACCAGTACGGTCCGGGCTTGAGCCACATCCTGGCGCGCCTGACCGGCAAGGGGCTGGAGGTGAGCGGCGTGGCCAACGGCATGAGCGGCAGCCCGGTGTTCATCGACGGCCGCCTGGCCGGCGCCGTGGCGTTCAGCTGGCCGTTCTCCCACGAGGCGATCGCCGGGATCACGCCGATCGAGTCCATGCGCCAGCTTTCAGGCCTCGTGGGCATGCCGCCCACATCGCCGATACCGCCCGTCCCGCCGGTTCCCCTCGCCGACATCCTCGGCGGGAAAATCCCGTCCGACCTGCTGGAGCGCGAGATGGCGAAGCTCCGTCCCAGGATGGGAGACAACGCGGTCGCCAGCCTCCAGTGGGTGACCTCCGGCTTCGGGGAGATGTCCCAGGGCATTCTGCAGCGGGCCTTGGGGAGCGCTTCCTCGGCCGGCGAGGCGCGCCCCGGCGACACGGATCCGGACCTGAAGCCGGGCAGCGCCGTGGCCGCGGTCCTCGTGGACGGCGACTTCCGGCTCGCCGCCACCGGCACGGTGACCGACCGCTACGGCGACCAGGTCCTCGCCTTCGGCCATCCTTTCCTCGGCCTCGGTCCCATCATGGTGCCCATGGCCTCGGCGGAGGTGGTGACCGTCCTCTCCAACCAGTACGCCTCGTTCAAGATCGCCAACGTCGGCCAGGAGATCGGCGCCTTCGAGCAGGACCGCCAGGCGGGCATCCAGGGGCGCATGGGGCAGAAGGCGCCGACCATCCCCATGGTCGTGCGGATCTCCGGCGGCGGCAACGAGAAGCCGAAGGAGTTCAACATGCGGCTGGCGGAGGTGCCTTTCTTCACCAACATGTTCGTCGGCAGCACCGTGGTGGCGAGCCTTGAGTCCGCGATCTACACCTCGGGCCGGCAGGGGCTCGACGTCAAGGCCCGCTTCGGCCTCGAGAAGTACGGCGATCTGGTGATGGAGCAGAGCTTCGACGGCGACAGCGCCGTGGGCGACGTGGCCGCCTTCCTGCTCGCGGTGTCGACCTACCTGACCCAGAACCCGTTGGAGCAGGTGAGGTTCGATTCCATCGAAGTGGACATCTCCCAGAACCCGTTGCCGCGGGCGGCGACCCTGGTAGGTGCCCATGCCCAGCGGACCGTGGTCCGGCCGGGGGACCGTGTGGGAATCAACCTGGACCTCGCCGCCTATGAAGGCCCTCGCTTCCGGCGCTCGTTCTCGATCGACCTGCCGGACGACCTGCCTGCCGGCCGCTACTCGCTGATGATCGGCGACGGCTACAGCGTCGACGCGGTGCGACTCGCCCTGGAGCCGGTCGAGCCGGTGACCTTCGCCCAGGCGCTGGAGTTGTTGGGCTCACTTCATTCCCGGCGCAATCTGGTCGTGCTCGGCGTTTATGGCGGGCCGGGACTGTCCGTGGCGGGCGAGGTGATGCCGCGCCTGCCGGGCTCGGTGCAGTCGCTCTGGAGCGCCGCGGCGAGCGGCAGCGCCACGGCGTTGCGCACCACCATCGCGCAGACCTACGAGGAGACCATGCCGGTGCCCGTGACCGGGCTGGTGCGGGTCGACCTCGAGGTGCGGCGCAAGGACCCGGTGTCGGGCTCTGGAGGGGATCCGGAGAAACCGCAGGGTGAAGGCGAGGCGAATGTGGCGGTAATCTCTCCGGAGGGCCAGCTTTGATCCGACGAGCCGCAGTACCGATCCTCATCGTGTTCCTTTTCATCGCGGCGCCCGTTCTGGCGACGCAGGTCCGCATCTTCCAGGTCCAGAGCCAGGCCGGCTTTCTCTCCGGCACCCTGGAAGGAGTGAGCGTCGATTCCCTCGGGCGGATGTCTCTGGCACCCCGCGCCGAGCGCGTCGCCTCCTTGAGCGAGCCGTTCCTGCTCTCGGCCGCGACCCTGCCGGACGGCTGGGTCGTGGGCACCGGCAACGCCGGCCGGGTGCTCAAGGTGGACCGCAAGGGCCAGGTGACCGAGCTGTTCGCCGCGCCCGAGCCCGAGGTCTTCGCCGTCTGGTCGGACCCGGACGGCACCATCTTCGCGGGCACCTCGCCGCGCGGCAAGGTGTACCGAATTGCCAACGGCAAGGGCGAAGTCTTCTTCGATCCGGGCGAGACCTACATCTGGGCCCTGGGCCGCGCCGCGGACGGCGGCCTGCTCGTGGCTACCGGCACCCAGGGCAAGCTCTTCAAGGCGGACAAAAGCGGCAAGGGCACGGTCCTCTACGACAGCGAGGACGGCCATCTCCGCGCGCTGGAGGTGTTGCCGGACGGCGACGTCCTGATCGGTACCGCTGGTGAGGGCCTGATCCTGCGGCTCGGCCGGGATGGCAACGCGCGCACCCTCTACGATGCCGACGAGCCCGAGGTGGTGGCTCTGACCTCGGCTCCGGACGGCACCTGCTACGCCGCGGTGGCCGCCTCGGAGTCGAGCCTCGTCGACCTCACCCAGCCCGCGGCGCAGGCCGCTCCGGGCGAGCCCCAGGTCACCGTGACCGTCGAAGGGGAAGCGGCTGCCGAGCCGGGTACTGGAGCGACGGGGACCCGCCGGCCCGGCACCTTGGGGCCGCGCAGTCAGGTCATCTCTCTATCCAAGGACGGAGTGGCGGAGACCCTCTGGGGCTTCCAGCAGGAGACGGTCTACGACCTGCTCTGGCGCCAGGACCGCCTCTGGGTGGCGACCGGCCTGGAGGGCAAGCTCTACAGTTGGGCCGACCGCCAGATGCTCCTGGAGAAGGATCTGGACGAGCGGCAGATCGTGACCCTGCTGCCCGGCGAGACTGGTCCGGCGTTCGCCACGACCAACGCCGCGGCCTTCTTCCGGGTCACCGCGGAAACGGAGAAGACCGGCACCTACACCAGCGCTGCCATGGACACCGGGCAGGCCTCGCGCTTCGGCACCTTCCGCTGGCGTGGCGAGACTCCGGGCGGAAGTGGAGTCCGCTTTTCCTTCCGCACCGGGGTCAGCTCCGAGCCCGACCGCACCTGGTCGCCCTGGACCGCGGCCAAGCGCGGCGAGGAGGTCTCCCTCGAAGGCCTCCCCCGCGGCCGGTACATCCAGTGGCGGGCCGAGCTGGAGTCGAGCGGTGGCCAGTCTCCGCGCCTGTACAACGCCGAGCTCTCCTACCGCCAGGAGAACCTGCGCCCGCGCATCGAATCGCTCGGCGTCCTCGAGCCCGGGCAGATCCTGGTGCCCTCGAACTTCAACCCGTCGAACCAGGTCTACGAACCGGCGCACCCGACCCGCGAGGGGATCTTCACCACCGTCGGCCGGCCGGCCGACGAGGACGACGCGGGCCGCACCAAGCAGCTGTGGAAGAAGGGTTACCGCACCCTGCGCTGGACCGCCGCCGATCCCAACCAGGACGGGCTCGTCTACGATCTCTCGTTCCGCCCGGCGGAATCGGACGGGGAGTGGCTGAAGGTGGCCGACGAGCTGGAGGAGACCTACTTCAGCTTCGACGCCACGGCCCTGCCGGACGGCGTCTACCGCTTCCGCCTGCGCGCCTCCGACCGTCCTTCGAACCAGCCGGACAGCACTCTGGTCGAGGAGCGCGTGAGCGATCCGGTGGTGATCGACCATACGACCCCGGTGCTGGTCAAGGTGGACCGCTCGGGCGGCAAGCTGCGCGCCACGGTCAAGGACTCGGCGAACCCGCTGCGCGAGGCCATGTTCAGCGTGGATGCGGAGGAGTGGAAGCCGGTGCCCTCGGCGGACGGCCTGATCGACGGCCAGACCGAGACCCTGGTGGTGGAGCCGGGTGATCGCCGGGGTCCAGGCAGCGGCCTGCTCCTGCTGCGCGTCATGGATGCCGCCTACAATGTGGTGACCTTCAACCTTTCCGAGGCCCGATGAGCAAGCGGATCGCCGTCTACCCCGGGTCTTTCGATCCCATCCACAACGGCCACCTGGACATCATCGAGCGCTGCCGTCCGCTGTTCGACGAGCTCCTGGTAGCGGTGCTCTACAACGAAGAGAAGAAGCCCATGTTCTCCGTCGACGAGCGGGTGGAGACCATTCGCGAGCTGGTGGGCGGCCGGGTCGAGAGCTTCTCGGGCCTCCTCGTGGACTTCATGGACCGGGTTGGCGCCCGTGTCGTGGTGCGCGGCCTGCGCGCCGTCTCGGACTTCGAGTACGAGTTCCAGATGGCGCTCATGAACCGCCGCCTGAACCCGCGGGTGGAGACCGTCTACATGATGCCCAAGGAGGATTACATCTACGTGTCCAGCCGCCTGGTCAAGGAGGTTCACTTCCTCGGCGGCGATGTGACCGGGCTCGTGCCTGACCTGGTGCTGGAGCGCCTCCGCGCCCGCCCTCGCCCCTGAATCTCTCCATGCACATCGATAGCTTCCTTCAGCAGATGCCGAAGGTGGAGCTGCACGTCCACCTGGAGGGCTCGATGCGTCCGCACGTGCTCCTGGAGCTGGCGCGGCGGAACGGCGTCGACCTGCCCGCGAAAGACGAAGAGGGGCTCCGCCGCTGGTTCCGCTTCCGTGACTTCCCACACTTCGTCGAGGTCTACCTCGCCTGCTCCCGCGTGCTGCGAACGCCCGAGGACTTCCAGCTCCTTGCCCGCGACTTCCTGGATGTGCAGGCCGAGCAGAACGTGATCTACACCGAGGCCCACTTCACGATCTCCACCCATATCGCCAATGGAGCGAACGGGGGCGAGGTGCTCGACGCCCTGGAAGAGGTGATCGGCGAGGGAGAGAAGGGCGGCATCCGGCTCCGGCTGATCCCTGACATCGTCAGGAACATAGGCCCGGCCGCGGCGGATCTCACTCTGGAATGGGCGCTCGCCGGCCGCGGGCGAGGGGTGGTCGCGATGGGGCTCGCCGGCATCGAGGCGGGCTTTCCGAACGAGCCTTACCGAGAGCATTTCGCCGCCGCCATACGCGAGGGGCTGCACGTAGTAGCCCATGCCGGAGAGCACGCCGGTCCCGAATCGATCCGCTCGGTCCTTGAAGTCTGCGGCGCCGAGCGCATCGGGCACGGGGTACGGGCAGTCGAGGATCCCTCCCTCGTCGAAGAGCTGCGCGATCGAGGCATCCCCCTGGAGGTCTGCCCGACCTCCAACGTCTGCCTAGGCGTCTTCCCGGATCTGGCGAGCCACTCCTTCGACCGGCTCTACAGGAGCGGCGTGCCCGTCTCGGTGAACTCCGACGACGGCCCCCTGTTCGGCACCGACCTCACGCGCGAGTACCTGGCGCTCCATCACACCTTCGGTTACGGCCCCGACGAGCTGGCCGGCCTCGCCCTGGCCGGGCTTCGGCAGTCCTTCCTGCCGGACGAGGAGAAGGCCGGGCTGGAGAAGCTCTTCCGGGTAAGCTAGGGCAATGAGCGCCGACGATCCCAGCCAGCGCCTGGTCGAGCTGATCCAGGCGGGGATCGATACCGAGGGCAACTTCGAGCGCCTCTCCAAGCTTCACGACAAACGCATCCGTAACTTCTTCATCCGCCGCGGCTTCTCTGCCGAGGACGCCCGGGACCTGGCCCAGGACGTCTTCCTTAGGGTCTACCGAGGACTTCCAAAGTTCCGTCTCGAGTCGCACTTCAAGACCTGGGTCTTTGAAATAGCGGACAACGTTGCCCAGAACGAGCTGCGCCGGCGCTCCACGGGCAAGCGCAAGGGCAAGGAGATCTCGCTCGATACGGGAGGCCAGGGCGAGGAGGGTGAGCCGGCGCGCTTCGAGCCTCCACCCCAACCGCCGAAAGCTCTGGACGAGGTGGTGAAGCGGGAGCAGACGGAGCGCCTCAGCCGGGCGATCCAGGATCTCCCCCCGAAGATGCGCGCCTGCTTTCAACTGCGCTACGGCCAGGGCCGCAAGTACGACGAGATCGCCGTCCTCATGAACGTGTCCGTCGACACGGTCAAGGCCCACCTGCACCAAGCCAAGCAAAAGCTCAAGATCGAGCTGTCGGATGCATCTTGATATGAACATTTCACTCAGTTTCGCAACCGATCGTGAATGACTAGAATGTGCTCTCATTCGCACGCAGTCGCTCGAAATGCGCCGCTGGAGACGAATTGCGCTCCCCCTCGGAGCCGTCGCGCTTTCCCTGGCCGGCCCGGAACGGACGGCGGTGCTCTTCCAGTCTTCGGCGCCCGGGTCTGACCCTCACACGTACTCGTTCCATCTGAAGCCGGGCTGGCTCCTGCACCTGTCGCTGGAGCAGCAGGGTGCCGATGTCATGGCTCGGGTGCTCGCTCCGGACGGGCGCGAGCTGTTCCGTGTGGACAGCCCCTCGGGAAGCAAGGGGAGCGAGGAGGTCTGGCTCGTAGCGAGCTCGGCGGGCCCGTATCGCATCGTGGTGAAGCCCTGGCCCGGGAGCAAAGGGCGGTACGAGGCCCGGCTGCGGGCTCTCCGGCCGGCCACGGACGAGGATCGTGTCAACGCGGCGGCAGAGCAGGCCTATCAGCTCGCCTACCAGACGGAACGAGACGCTCCGCGCGACTGGCTGGAGGAGAGATACCTGGAAGCGGCCCGCGCCTGGGAATTCCTCGGCAGGATGGAGCGGGAGGCGGATGCCCGGTTTCGCCTGGGTCAGATCCGTGCCGAAAGGAGAGATTGGCGGGGAGCGCTGGAGGCGCTGCATCGGGCACGTGAGCTCTTTCACTTCGTCGGAGCCCGGCGGTCCGAGGTGCTTTCGCTCGACAGGATCGCGGACGTCCATCAGGACCTGGGAGAGTTGGAGGAGGCGCGCCGCGTCCGGCGGGAGGTGCTCCTGCGCTGGACGATTCTGGGTGACACCTGGAACGTGGTCGCCAGTTCCTATCATCTCTGCCAGCTTACCCACCTTGCTGGCCAGGCCTCGCAGGCGTTGCAATGCTACGAGTGTGTCTTGCAGAGCTGGCGGAAGCTCGGTGACCGGCATAGGCAGGGGATGGTCGGGGTGGACATCGGCACCCTCTACACCTCACTCGGCGACCCCGATCGGGCGCTGGAATCCTACCGGGAAGCCCTGGCGCTTCTGCCGGAGGGGAGCCCCGCCAGGGGCACCGCTTTGACCCAGATCGGCAGCGCCTACCTGCGGGCCGGGCTTTCGTGGCGGGCGCTCCTCTGGTTCAAGAAGGCGCAGGCTTCCGGAGCCACCCTGAGCGGCATGGGCCTCGCGTGGCAAAGGATGGGGCAGCCTGCCCGCGCCCTCCCTCTCTTTCAGCGTGCGCTCGCCCTCTTCGACTCACCTGCGGACAAGGCCGCGGCCTGGTGCAACATCGGCCGCCTACATCTCTCCCTGGAACAGCCGCGCTTCGCGATGGACGCTTTCGAGCGGGCTCTCTCCCTCGGAGACCTCAAGGCCCGGGCCGAGGCGCTCTCCGGCATGGCGAGAGCCACGCGCATGCAGGGCGACCTGCCCGGGGCTTCGCAGCGAATGGAGCAGGCGCTGGATCTCGTCGAGTCCCTGCGGGCCGAAATCGCCCGCTCGCCTGTTCCCGGGCAGAAATTCCTTCTCGACTTCCTCAAGGCGACCTGGCTGGCGACCAAGCAGGACGATTACGCCTTCCTGATCGACCTGCTCATGGAGAGGCACCGCCTGGAGCCGGACCGCGGATTCGACCTTCAGGCCCTCGAGGTCAATGAACGTTCCCTGGCGCGCAGCCTTGCCGACAGCCTCGGCGGGGTGTCCGAGCCCTGGCCCGCCCTCTTGGACGATGACACGGCGCTTCTCGAATACTCCCTGGGCGAGGAGCGCAGCTACCTCTGGTGGATCACCCGGGCCGGGCACGAAACCTTCGAGCTGCCGGGCCGTGCGATGCTCGAAACCGCCGCCCGGAAGCTCCACCGCCTGATGTCCAGCCGCCGGACCAGGCAGGCCTCGATCGACCGGGAATCGCTGAAGGTCGCGGAGCTGCTCCTTGGGCAGGTGGCGCCGCGGCTGAGCCAGCGGCGTCTCGTGATCGTCGCGCCCGACATCCTCCAATACGTCCCTTTCGAAGCTCTGCTGATCGCCCGGCACGATGTCGTCCGCAATCCATCGGTCACGGTGCTGGCCCGCCTGCGGGCCCGAAGCGCCGTCCGCGAGACATCCCAGGGTCTGGCTGTGATCGGTGACGGGGTCTTCAGTGCTCTGGACGACCGGCTGCCCTCCGCCACGCGAGCATCGGAAGGGCCGAGGCGTCTCCCCTACGTAAACGACGAGGTGAAGTCCGTCCTGAAAAGGGCGGGAAACGGGAGAGTCCTGGCGGCAACCGGCTTCGACGCCGCGCTGGAGGTAGTCCTGAGGGGCGCTCTCGGGAGCTTCCCCTTCCTTCATCTCACCGGGCATGGGAGGACCGACCCGAAGCGTCCGGAGCTCTCCGGGCTCCTGCTGTCGAGCTATACCCGTCGAGGCCGTCCGCGCCCGGGCTGGCTGACGGCGAAAGAAGTCCGCGAGATCGACCTCAGAGCAGATGTCGTGGTGCTGAGCGCCTGCCGGACGGGTCTGGGCAAGGAGGTCCGCGGGGAGGGGCTGGTGGGCCTGAGCCAGAGCGTCCTCGCCGCCGGGGCATCGAGCGTGGTGGCGAGCCTCTGGAACGTGGACGACCGGGCCACGGCCGCGCTGATGGAGCGTTTCTACGGCGAGATGCTGGATCACGGACGCCCTCCCGCCGAGGCGCTCCGGCTGGCGCAGCTCTCCCTGCGGAGCGAGCGGCGCTGGAGCTCCCCCTACTACTGGGGCGGCTTCGTGCTCCAGGGCGACTGGCTCAACAAAGCCCGGACCTTCGGGTCTCTTTAGAGAGGAAGGGAGGGAGTGATGGCCAAGAAACAATCTTCCAAGAAGCCGCCAGACAAGCCCAAGAAGGGCAAGGGGCCCAAAGCGGAGAAGGCGCCGCCTGAGGACAGCAAGATCAAGCCGCTCGATCCTCCCCCTCCCGGAGCCGGGGGCGGGACCCCTGGCAGCGGGGACGAAAACCAGGCCAACTGATTGGCGGTGAGGGGGCAGACGTGACAACCTAGGGGGGCCACCGGGGGCCGACTGCCCGGTGAGGAGGTCACGCGAGCATGAGCGAGGAGCACCAGACGCCACTCAACTGGTACGCGGGCGGAAAGGATGCCGACGTCCAGGAAACCGAGGAGTGGCTGACCGCCTTCGAGCAGGTCATCGAGCACGAGGGAACCGGGCGCGCCTGCTTCCTTCTCCAGAAGCTGCTCGAAAAGGGCTACGAGAAGGACATCACCCTTCCCTTCACGGGCAACACGCCCTACATCAATACGATAGCCAAGAGCGCGGAGCCGGCTTATGGCGGCGACCGCGCCATCGAGCGCCGGATCAAGAGCATCGTGCGCTGGAACGCCATGGCCATGGTGGTGCGCGCCAACAAGCGCTTCGCCGGCCTCGGCGGCCACATCTCCACCTTCGCCTCGGCGGCCACCCTCTACCAGGTGGGCATGCACCACTTCTTCAAGGGGCGCGGCGAGAGCGGCTTCGACGGCGACATGATCTACTTCCAGGGGCACGCCTCCCCCGGCATCTACGCCAACGCCTTCCTCGAAGGGCGCATCCCCGTCGAGAAGATGGAAGCCTTCCGCCGCGAGCTCGAGAAGGGCGGCGGCCTCGCCTCCTATCCCCACCCATGGCTCATGCCCGACTTCTGGGAGTTCCCCACGGTCTCCATGGGCCTGGGACCGATCGAGGCCATCTACCAGGCCAAGTTCAACCGCTACCTGCGCAACCGGGGCCTGCGCGATCCCCAGAACCGCAAGATCTGGGCCTTTTTGGGCGACGGCGAGACCGACGAGCCCGAAACGCTGGGGGCCATCAGCCTTGCCTCCCGCGAGAAGCTGGACAACCTCATCTTCGTCATCAACTGCAACCTCCAGCGGCTCGACGGCCCGGTGCGCGGCAACGGCAAGATCATCCAGGAGCTGGAGACCAACTTCCGCGGCGCCGGCTGGAACGTGATCAAGGTCATCTGGGGCAGCGACTGGGATCCCCTGATCGAGGCGGACAACACCGGCCTCCTCATCAAGCGCATGACCGAAACGCTCGACGGCGAGTACCAGAAGTACACCGTCGAGGGGGGCGACTACGTGCGCCGCGAGTTCTTCGGCAAACACCCCGAGCTGCTGGAGCTGGTCAAGAGCTACTCCGACGAGCAGATCCATGAGCTCCGCCGCGGCGGCCACGACCCGGTCAAGGTCTTCGCCGCATTCAAAGCCGCGGTCGAGCACACTGGCTCGCCCACGGTCATTTTGGCAAAAACCGTCAAGGGCTACGGGCTCGGTGAGGCAGGGGAAGGGCGCAACGTCACCCACCAGCAGAAGAAGCTCAGCGACGAAGAGCTGCGCTTCTTCCGCGACCGCTTCGACATCCCTGTCTCCGACAAGGACCTGCACGACGCGCCGTTCTACCGGCCGGCCGAAAACAGCGAGGAGATCCAGTACCTCCAGGAGCGCCGCCGCGCGCTGGGCGGCTACGTCCCCTCCCGCCGGGTGCGCACCGAGCCGCTGCCGCTGCCCCCGGACAGCATCTGGAAGCGCTACTCCGAGGGCGTCAACCGCGACGTCTCGACCACCATGGTCTTCGTCCAGATGCTGACCCAGCTCATGAAGGACAAGGAGATCGGCAAGCGGGTCGTGCCCATCGTCCCGGACGAGGCCCGCACCTTCGGCATGGAGTCGCTCTTCCGGGAGTTCGGCATCTACTCCTACGTGGGCCAGCTCTACGAGCCGGTGGACAAGGGCATGCTCCTCTACTACCGCGAGGTCAAGGACGGCCAGATCCTGGAAGAGGGCATCACCGAGGCGGGCTCCATGTCCGACTTCATCGCCGCGGGCACCTCCTACGCCACCCACGGCATCGACGCCATCCCGTTCTTCATCTTCTACTCGATGTTCGGCTTCCAGCGCGTCGGCGACCTGATCTGGGCCGCCGCGGACCAGCGCTCCCGCGGCTTCCTCCTGGGTGCCACCGCCGGCCGCACCACGCTCAACGGCGAGGGGCTCCAGCACGAGGACGGCCACAGCCACGTCCTGGCGAGCGTCGTCCCCAACCTGCTGGCCTTCGATCCGGCCTATGCCTACGAGCTGGCCACGATCATCAAGGACGGCATGCGGCGCATGTTCCAGGAGCGCGAGGACATCTTCTACTACATCACCCTCACGAACGAGAACTACCCCATGCCTCCCATGCCCCCCGGAGTGGAGGAGGGGATCCTCAAGGGACTCTACAAGTTCAAGGGAGCGCCCGAGGGAATGGACGGCAAGCCGCGGGTCCACCTGATCGGCAGCGGCTCGCTCCACCGCGAGGCCCTGCGGGCGCAGCAGATCCTCGCCGAGCGCTTCGGCGTGGCCGCCGAGGTCTGGAGCGCGACCAGCTACAAGGAGCTGCGGCGCGACGCCCTGGAAGCGGAGCGCTGGAACATGCTCCACCCCGATCACCCCGCCGAACACCAGCGCAAGCCTTACGTGGTCTCGCTCTTCGAAGGCGACGACCGGCCGATCATCGCGGTCTCCGACTACATGAAGCTGGTGCCCGACCAGATCGCCCGCTGGCTGCCGGGCCGCTTCTATCCCCTGGGCACGGACGGCTTCGGCCGCAGCGAGACGCGCGAGGCCCTGCGCCGCTTCTTCGAGGTGGACGCCGAGTCCGTGGCCGTCGCCGCCCTGGTGCAGCTCGCCCGCCGCGGCGAGATCGAACCGGCCCGGGTCCGGCAGGCGATCGAAGAGCTGGGCATCGATCCCGAGAAGCCGTACGCCCTGCTGATGTAAAGTAGGCGCTCAAGACCTTTTAGGAGGATATCGACGTGCGCAGAGCTCTTACCTACGCCCTTTCCCTGGCTCTCCTGCTGCCGGCCCTGGCTGTCGCCGATCCCGCCGTCTACAAGGTGGACACGGACCACAGCGGAGTGGGCTTCACCATTCGCCATTTCGTCTCGAACGTGCCCGGCCGCTTCAAGGACTTCGAGGGTGTCATCAAGTACGACAAGCAGAACCCGGCCGCGTCGAGCGTCAACTTCACGATCCAGGCGGCCTCCATCGATACCGACAACACCGACCGCGACAACCATCTGCGCGGGAATGAGTTCTTCGACGTGGAAAAGTTCCCGACCCTGAGCTTCTCCAGCACCTCGGTGAAGGCCGTTGACGCCGATACCCTCGAAGTGACCGGCGAGATGACGATGAGGGGTGTGACGAAGACGGTGACGGTGCCTGTCGACCTGCTCGGATCGGTGAAGACGCCGCGCGGCGAGAAGGCGGGCTTCGAGACCTCCTTCAAGTTGGACCGCAAGGACTACGGCATCACCTGGAACCGCCCGCTCGATGCCGGCGGCGTGATCCTCGGCGACGAGGTGAAGATCAACATCTCCATCGAAGCCGACCGCCAGGCCGACCCGCCGGCCAAGTAAGTTTTGATCCCGTCCGATTGATCCCGTTCCCCCTCTCCCCAACCCTCTCCCCCGTGCCGGGGGAGAGGGAGCCCTGAAGGCGCAATTTCCCGTACGCATCTCACTTCCGAACGACTCGGAAGTCACTTTCGGGCGTCCCGAGCTCATTCCCCACCGCCCCGAAGTCACTTCCCACCCGCGGGAAATGTTGGGGAGCCTCTCCCCAACGTCTCCTTACGCCAGATATTCAGGACGTAAGCCAACACTTGTGGTTGAGAGGCAGAACTGGCTAGGATACGGCGTTCCCGTTTCACCACGATGGAGACGTTGCATGGCCATGAAGGACGACCTCGGTCCCGGTGCTGGGAGGGAGACCGAAGAGCTTTTCCGGCGGTACCACAAATCGGTGGTCTCGTTCTTCACGCGCCGGGGGGTCCCGCTCGAAGAGAGCCGCGATCTCGCCCAAGAGACGTTTTTCCGGGTCTTTAAACATATAGACAGGTTTCGGGGCGATAGCAGCGTGGAGACCTGGCTGTTCCAGGTCGCGTCGAACCTCTACAAGAACACGCTCCGGAGCCAAGCGACCAAGAAGCGGGACGCTCAGGAGGTTCCACTCGAGGAAGAACAGGCGGCCGACCTGGTCCACGACAAGGCCGGCGGAGCGCTGCATAAGATGTTGACGCAAGAGGAGGCGAAAAAACTTCGTGAGGCTCTGGAGAAGCTGCCGCCGCAGATGCGGATAGCGGTGCTCCTGCGCGTGGATGGGGATTTGAAGTATCGTGAGATCGCCGACGTGATGCACGTCTCCATCGAGACGGTGAAGGCACATCTGTACCAGGCGAGACAGCACCTGCGGCACCATCTCGCCGACTACTTTACGGATAGAGAGTTTTGAGCGAAGACGACGAGAAGCCCCAACTGGACGCCGCCCTCCGCCATTTTGCGGAGCAGCAGCGGCGGTCCCTGACCAGCCATCCGACCCCGCAGGAGCTGGCGGCCTATCACGCGGGAGAGCTGCCGCCGGAAGCCGAGGCCCGGCTGCTCGACCATCTGGCCATCTGCCGGGAGTGCAGCGATCTGCTCCTCGACCTCTCCGGCTTCGCGGACCTGAAGCCGCCGCAGGGCGTCCCCGAGCTGACCGACGAGCAGGTCGAGCAGGACTGGCAGAAGCTCCGGGCAAGGATGCGGGCCGGGGAGGGGGAGGGGAAGAAGGAGAGGACGGCGGAGGTGGTGCCGATCCGTCCGGCGGGGCCGGCTCCGAGGCCGGAGCGGAGTTACCCCATGTGGCTTCCGGTGGCTGCTTCGCTGCTTGCGGTGCTCGGGTTCTCGTTCGGGCTTTACCAGACCGCGAAGGTGGGACGGTACTCTGAGCCGCAGGTGGTGCGCGAGGTCGATTCGGGTTCAGGAGTGAGAGGAGGTGAGTCCGATCAGAGTTTCTCCTCGAGTGGTCCAGGATTGATTCGCCTCAGCCCTGATTCGAATGTCGCGGCGACCTATTCCTCTTATGAGGCAGAGATCGTCCATGAAGAACAAGATGAAGTTGTGAAGCGTGTCCCGGTCATGACGATTGATGAAGATCCTTTGCTGCTGATTCCTGCGGGTTCGCTGGCTCCCGGGAGGTACCATGCATACCTCTATGGAATTCACGAAGGAAAGAAGAAAGAGCTGTCGGGAGTAGCGTTCAACGTCAACGATCCGTAGCAGTACTGGCGTCCTGACTCTCTTCGGCCTGCTGCTCGTGCAGGCCGGTGTGCCTCAGCTTTCCTCATCGCTTCCTTCCAAGCCCACGACACAGCCGCAAGCACGCCCTATCTCTGGGGGCCAAAGCCTCGAACGCGGGCTGGCATCGGGAGAGCAGCACACCTACAGTATTCCCCTCTCTCTGAAGGACTTTCTTTCTGTGGAAGTCGACCAACACGGCATCGACGCCGTCGTCACCCTCCTCGATCCCGCAGGGGCGACCGTGATTCAGATGGAGAGCCCCGAAGGCCGCAGAGGAAGAAAACCCATATGCGCCGTGGCCAAAGTTTCCGGTCCCTACCGGCTGAAGCTGAGCGGAAATGGAAAGGGATGGCGAGGCTCTTATCGAGTGACCGTCCGGGAAGTCCGCAAGGCCACGAAAGCCGACTACGCCTGTGATACCGCCCTTCGGGTCATCACCGAAGGAGACGCTCTCCGGGAGAAGCAGCCGGCTGCTGCGATCGAGAAGTATCGAACGGCGCTTCACGCATGGTCCGCGGTGAGCGATGCCTGGGGACAGGTACTGGCCTTGGAACGCCTCGGGTCTCTATTCGTGAACCAGAGCCTTTACGCCGATGCCTTGTCTTCCTATGAAGAGGCACTGCCGCTCGCCCATGCTCTCGGGGACGAGCGAACAGAGGCGCACCTCTCCAGCCGCGCCAGCGTAGTGCATGTCTTCCTGGGAGATCTGGCCCGCGCCCGGCCTCTAGCGCAAAGCGCGTTGGCCCTCGCCGAGGCGGCGAGATGCATCGAAGTTCAGGCTTCCACCCGAAACATTCTCGGGATGATCTCAAGGGGACTGGGTCAGGTTCAGGATGCGTTAGCCTCTTATCGGATTGCCGGAAATCTCTGGCGGCAGTTGGGCGAACCGGCCGAGGAGGCACGCGTCCTCATCAACCGGGGAGAACTCTATCTGACCCTGGGAATGTCGGACCAAGCGCTCGTCTCTTTCAACCAGGCCCTCGGGCTTCTGAGCCGGGAGGAGAAAAGAGACGTACGGTTCCGGATGCTCACCGGGGCGGCTGCGGCGCTTTACGAGAGGGGGGATTTGCGCCGGGCCCTGCTGAATTATCGCTTGGCTCGGCGTCTCGCTTGGACTCCTAGAGAGCAAATGGTGATTCTCTACCGTATCGCGATCCTGCTCCGGGACGAGGAAGACCTTCCCGGCGCCACTTCCGTGCTCGAGGAATCCCGCCGGCTCGCTCACTTCCAGGGAGATCGTCTGCGTGAGGCCTTTTCCTTGGCGGACCTCGCCCACATCGAGGATCTGCGGGGACGGGAATTGGAAGCCGTTCAGAAATTTGATCAGGCGCTGGAGATCGTCACTGAGTTGCAGGACGTCGCCGTTATGGCGTCGGTGCTGTTCGGCCGGGCCGAGGCCGAAAGGGACTCTGGCCGTCTCGACGAGGCCATAGCCTCGGTCGAGAAGTCGATCAGCCTGGTCGAGTCAATGCGCTCGGATCTCGAACCAAACCTGCGCATCGCGTTCTTTGCATCCCGCCATCAGTACTATGAGCTGTACGTAAACCTACTGATGGATAAGCACCGGCGATATCCGGAGCTTGGGTATGGAGCCCGGGCGTTCGAGGCTGCCGAGCGCTCCCGGGCCCGGTCCCTGCTGGACGTGCTGGCCGGGCAGCCGAGTGTGGCCGCCATGACTCTGCGGGAGATCCAGGGCGAGGTGCTCGACAGGGATTCCCTGCTTTTATCCTATCAACTGGGGGAGCCCAGGAGCACCCTCTGGCTGGTGGCGCGCGAGTCCTTGACCTCCTTTGACCTGCCCGGTCGGTCCAAGATCGAGAGCGAAGCCCTGCGGCTCCGGGAGCGGTTGTACGAGGGCGCCGGAGCGGCCGAGACCGGAACTCTCAGCGGCATGCTGCTTCCGACCGGGATCGAGCCCCTTGGTCGCAAGCACCTCCTGATCGTTCCCGACGGCGTCCTGCACCTCGTCCCCTTCGCCGCGCTCTGTGACCCCGGCCGCGCTCCACTCGTTCTCCATCACGAGGTCGTCCATCTCCCATCAGCCTCGGTGCTCGGGAGGATGCGGCACAGGCAGGTGTCGCGCCGACCTGCGCCGGGGCTCATCGGGGTGCTGGCCGACCCGGTGTTCGAGCGCGGCGACCCGCGGCTTGTCGAGAGGACCAGCGAGCCGCGTCAGGAGGAGAGAGAGCCTGAGAGCGAACTGGGAATCGAGCGCCTGGGTCGTCTTCGTTTCACCAGAAAGGAAGCCGACCAGATCCTGCAGCTTTTTCCGACCGAGGCGAGGTTCAGCGCCTTCGACTTCTCGGCGAGCCGTGAGACCGCCTTGAGCCCAGCGTTCCTGCGCAACCGCATCCTCCACATCGCGACCCACAACTTGCCTCTGGCTCACCCCGACCTTTCCGGTCTGGTGCTGAGCCGGTACGACCAGAGTGGCCGTCCCGTCGACAGCTTTCTGGGCGTGCAGGAGATCTACGGCCTGGAGCTGTCGGCTGACTTGGTGGTGCTGAGCGCCTGCGGCACCGGGCTCGGCCGTGAAGTGCGCGGCGAAGGGGTGGTCGGCCTGACCCGCGCTTTCCTGCACTCCGGTGCGCAGCGGGTTATGGTGAGCCTCTGGAACGTCCGGGAGAGGGATACATCCGAGCTGATGACCCGCTTCTACCGCGAACTGCGCGGCGGCCTCACTGCTGCGGCGGCTCTGCGGTCCGCCCAGGCTTCGATGATGTCCGACGGATACCGGCCGCGGTCCTGGGCTGGCTTCGTGCTCCAGGGCGAGCCCCGCTGACTCCGTTCCCGTTGAACAAAACTCGGGCTCCGGTGTCTACATAGGGGACCCGAAGAGGCGAGCGGATCGCCTCCCGAACATCTACCCTCGAAAGGAGAGCGCAATGGACAAGCCTAGCCCGAAGGAGGAGAGTAGGAACGACGTCCAGGAGTTTAGTGAGAACGATCCGACCAAGAACCCCGTCACCAAGGGAGAGGATCGGCCAGCTCGGCAGCGCGACATCGATGTGCCCAAAGTGCCGAGTGCCTACCCCGCCGAGGGCGCCGACTGATGAACCGGTCGGGCAGGCGGGATGGAGCATTCCGCCTGCCTCCTCTTCCCGAGGAGGCTAGGCAACAGGAGATCTTCCCCCTTCCTGAAGGTGTGGAAGGCGAGTCCGGTGCTCCGGTAAGTGCCGCCGGAATGGACGAGGTCGAGCGGCTCCTGCGCGAGCGGCCCCTCCTCAATCGTCGCGGCAACAAGAGAGAGGTCATTGACGGGGTGAGTCCCAAAGTCCTCGCGGAGGCCGGATGGGGCGTCATCTTCCCGCAGTCGGCGGGGCAGGCCGAGGACCTCCGCAACGCTTTGGAACCGCTCCTGACCCGGCGGAAAGACGAAGCGGGAGACAGGTATCACGAATACCTGGAGGGAGAAGGATACCGCCCTAAAGACGACCCCATTAAGTTCCTGCAACGCCAGAAGGCCAGCCTCGACCGAGTCGATCCGAAGCTCGTCCCCTATTACCTCCTGATCGTCGGCAGCCCGGAAGATGTCCCCTACGCGTTCCAGTATGGCCTGGACCTTCACCATGCCGTAGGGCGCATCCACTTCGGCTCGACAGAGGAGTACCGGCTCTACGCGGAGAGCGTGGTAGCGGCGGAAACCGCGCCGGTGCCTCCCTTCCGCAGGATGGCGCTGTTCGGACCCAGCCAGGATGAGGGTACCCACCTCACCATCGAGGGTCTCCTGTCGCCCCTGGCCGACGGCCTGAGCGAGACCTGCCATGTCGACAGGTTCTTCGAAGGGAGCGCCACCAAGGCGAACCTGAAGCGCCTGATGGGCGGGGATTCCACCCCCGACCTTCTCTTCACGGCAGGCCATGGGGTCGTGTACAAGGCGGAAAGCCTGCACCAACGCCCCCTCCAGGGCGCCCTGGTCTGCCAGGAGTGGTCCGGGAACGGACGTGTCTTCCCTGAGCATGCCTTCGCTGCCGCTGATCTCGACGCCAATTCCCGGTTGCTGGGTCTCATCGCGTTCCTGTTCGCCTGCCACAGCGCCGGCACGCCGAAGCTCAACAATTTTGCCGAGGGGGCTCCGGACGTGATCGCCGCCAAGCCTTTTGTATCGAGCCTGGCGCAGCAGCTTCTGGTGCGCGGAGCCATGGCCGTGATCGGGCACGTGGAGCGGGTCTGGCGATGCTCTTTCCTCTGGCGGGATACGGGCTATCAGTCTCAACCCTTTCTCGACAGCGTCCGGCGAATCCTCAACGGAGGACCTCTGGGATGGTCCTTGGAGCCGATCAACCAGCGCTACGCCGGTCTCGCTGCATCGCTGTTGGCTTTGATGAACGAGGCCGAGCTCGGAGGCGATCTGGACAAGGCGTATCTCAACGAAATGCGGACCGCCTGCCATGATGCGCGCAACTACGTGGTCGTTGGGGATCCTGCCGTGCGGCTACCAGTTCCACCCAAGCCGGAGCCGAAGCAGCCCGTCATGCGCGGTATACCTGGATGAGGAACGGCAAGGGCCTCCATCATCACGGCCTGCCTACAGGCGCGGCTCCGGATTGGGACCGTCTCCTGCTGGCCGGTCCGGACAAGGTCTTCAGAGGGCTCCGGTCGTGGCTGGGGCCGAAACGGGCCGAGGACACGGAGGTCGAGCGCGGCTATTGGCGGACGCTCGTCGCCCGCGGAGATACCCAGGAGCTGACTGCAGCCGTAGTGGAGCGGCTCGACCTCGATAGTGACCGACTACTCGACCTGGATGCCATAGACCTCCCGCCCATTCGCACGTGCTTGGAGCATGCTGCCCGCGAGCGGTTGGACCGCCTCGACCTTCCTCACGACGAGCGGGAGCGGGTCCGAAAACATTCCTTTCTCCTGGCGGAGGTGGCATTCGAGGGACAGGGAGATCTGTGTCCGGCCCTGGCCCTCTATGCCCTGATCCATGACGGAAGGGTGGGGGCGGACACCTTCTCGCTCTATGAAGAGGTCCTGCTCCGGTTCAAGGTGGGGAACGCGTTGCTCCTGCTCGACGAGCGTGCCGAGCGCAGGTGGCGGTGCGTGGGGTTCGTCCGGCAGGCGTCCGAGCTGGCCGACATCCTGGGTGAGAGGAGCGAGGCTCCGCGGGAGGCCTTGCGCGCGCTCACCCTGGAGATCCGGATCTGGCTCGGACACCGCCAGGAGGAGCTGGGCGACCTTCAGGCCGCGGCAGAGTGCTTCCGAGCTGCTGTCACTTATTCGCGAACTCTCGACGACCGGGTCACCTGCGCAGCCCGCGCGGCTTCGGCTCTAGCGGCCTGCGGCCGAGTGCAGGAAGCCAGGGAAATCCTTCTTTCTGTCCAGGAAGACGTTGACCAAGTTGAAGACGAGATGGTCCGCGAGCTCTGGGAAGGGGTTTTCTGGAGCCTTGGAGAGGAATCCCCATGATCCGCAAGCACATCGATTTCGACGTGTGGATCGGCCTGGATGAGGTCAAGGCAAAGTGCGGAGGCAAGGAGGCTCGTGCCGAAATCCAGCTCGCGCCTTTCGAAAAAGAAATGGAGGAGCTGGCGCGAGCCCTCCAGCAAAGCCCCGAGATTTCTGGAAGCAAGCTTGGAAAGCGGCTCTACGACGCGGTCTTCGTCAAGCAGGTGCGCGACCTCATGGCTGTCAACCTGCCCCAACGGGGGTCAAAGCGCGGCTTGCGGGTGCGCCTGCGGCTGCATCGGAAGGTCTCCGGGTGGCTCTGGGAGCTCCTCAACACCGGCAGCTCGTTCCTGGCCATGTCCATCAAGACACCCGTGGTTCGGGATTTGGACGGCAACCCTTTTCCCGTCCGGCATACAGCCTGGCCGATCCGGGTGCTCGCCGTGGTGCCCAGCCCCGCCGGGCCTGCTCCCCTGGATGCAGACCAGGAACTGACCGATATCCGTAAAGCATTGGGCTGGCGCGAGACCCTGGGTCTCGTCAAGCTCGAAAGGCTCGATCCGCCGACGCTTTCCGAGCTGAAGGTGCGCCTCGACAACAGGCAGTACCACGTTCTTCACTTCATCGGACACGGCACGTTCCTCCGGGACCGAGGGCAGGGCGCGCTCCTGTTCGAAGATGCCGATGGGAACGCCGATCCGGTCGAGGGTGAGAGGCTCGCGGCGGTGCTGGATGATGATGAATCGCTGCGGCTGGTCATCCTGAACGCGTGCGACAGTGCTCATGGTACCGGGGAGGATCTCTTCGCGGGAGTGGCACAGAGCCTTGCCCAGAAGCGGATTCCCGCGGTCGTGGGGATGCAATATCCCATCTACGACGACATGGCCGTCGCTTTCTCGCGCCGGTTCTACCACTCCGCACTTGTGAGGCGCCGGCCGGTGGACTGGGCCTTGAGCCGGGGGCGCCAGGCCATGCATGCGGCAAGGCCAGGGCTCGATTGGACGATCCCGGTGCTTTTCCTCTCGGCTCCTGACGGAAAGCTTTTTCCCTGGAAGCCTTCCCGGGGCCTCTACGCTGCCTTTGTGATCATCCTTGTGATGTTGTCAGCCTGCGGGGTCTGGTACTCGAAGACCATGGCTCCGGAGCGGATACCACCCGCTCCTCCAATCCCTGCCGCGAGCATGTGTCCATCCCCCAAGGACATGAAGATGGAGTTCGTACGGATCCCAGCGGGCAACTTTATGATGGGCTCGGATGGCGGCGAGGACGACGAAAAGCCGAGGCATAAAGTTACGATTTCACGCCCCTTCTGCCTCAGTGCTCGAGAGGTGACGCAACAGCAATGGAGGGAGATTGTCGAGCCCAACACCGTCCACAGCAAAAGCCGCGAGGACAAGCTGCCTGTCAGCGGGGTTTCCTGGGAAGAGGCGCAAGAGTTCATCGAAAGGCTGAATGTCCGGGAGGGTCGCCGGGTGTATCGCCTGCCCACGGAGGCGGAGTGGGAGTACGCCGCTCGCGGTCCGCACAAGTTGCCGGGAGGCAACTGCCTGCACGGGGATGGCTTTGACGGACTCGCCCCGGCCGGCTCTTTCCGGACGAACGATTGGTATCTCTACGACATGTACGGCAACGTCTGGGAGTGGGTGGCGGACTGGTATGGGTCCTACGAGGCTGGTCCACTGACCGATCCGGCCGGCCCGAGCACCGGAACGAAGAGGGTCAAACGAGGCGGGAGCTACAGCTCCGCTTCGAAGCACTGCCGCCCCGCTCGCCGGAGCTCTCAGAAGCCAGACGGCCACCACAAGGATGTCGGCCTCAGAATCCTCCGCGAGCTGGATCTGGCCCCGAAAATCACGCCCGAAGCAAATCTATCCCGCTAAAAGTCCATGCACCGGGGCCTGCCGCGGTTCTGCCCGTACGAAGCAGCTTGCGCCGCCGGTCCGCAGGTGCCACGCGAATGTTCGGGCATGTCGACTGAGATACCTGCGTAGCCGATGAAGTTTCTCCTCCTGCTCGGAGGGGCTGTTCC
>DATLNC010000245.1:0-23554 GCA_035536935.1 Thermoanaerobaculia bacterium | reverse complement strand
CCCCCAGTCGCTCGGGTAAATCCCTCGAGTGGCGTGCTCCATGCCCAAAGCATAATAGGATGATCCCTGATCATGGCCATTCGCGAAGGAGCCTGGGACTGTCCGCACTGCGGCCGCAAGAAGAACCGCGGCCCGGAGAAGTTTTGCGGAGGATGCGGCGCGCCGCGCGGCGAGGACGTGCAGTTCTATCTGCCTCCGGACTCCCCGGAGGTCACCGCGGCGGATGCGCTCGAGCGTGCCCAGGCCGGACCCGACTGGACCTGCTCCTTCTGCGAGGCGGACAACCCCTCGGTCAACACCTTCTGCACGAGCTGCGGCGCGGCCCGCGACGCAGCCGCCCAGGCCCGGCCGGTCGTCGAGCATCGCAACGACGCTCCTCCTCCTCCTCCTCCTACTCCTCCTCCTGCGCAGCCTCTCGCTTCTACCCCCGCCAATCCGAAGCTCAAGCGGGGATGCCAGATCGGCTGCCTCGGCCTGGCCGCGCTCCTGCTCCTGACCTGGTTCCTCGGACGGCCAAAGGAGACAACCCTCACCGTCACCGGCCATCGCTGGGAGCGGACCGTCGCCATCGAGGAGCAGCGCACGGTCACGGAGGAGGGCTGGCAGGGCGAGCTCCCGGCCGGAGCCCGCTCCCTCTCCAGCAGCCGTCAGATCCACCACCACAATCGAGTCCAGATCGGCACCGAGACCCGCACGCGCACCGTTAGCGAGCGGGTACAGACCGGCACCGAGCGGGTCAGGGTGGGCGAGCGCGACCTCGGCAATGGCTACTTCGAGGATGTTTACGAGGACCGTCCGGTCTACGAGGAGCGCGAGCACGAGGAGACCTACGAGGAGCCGGTCTACCGGCAGGACCCGGTCTACGAGATCCGCCATCGCTACGAGGTGGAGAAGTGGATGCCCTCCCGTGAGGCGCGGGCCGGAGGCCAGGACCTGGCGCCCCGCTGGCCCGGCACCGGGCTGGGATCGAACGAGCGCGAGGGCGAGCGCACCGAGGTCTACGAGGTCCTCTTCGAGGACCGCGACGGCGCCGGCCGCGTCTACCGGGCGCGCGACGAACTGGAGTGGAAGGGCTTCGAGCAGGGCGCCGCGTACCGCGCCAAGATGCGCTCGGACGGCGAGATCGTCGAGTTTCTCGGCCCGGCCTGATCCACTGGCGAGTTGCGGCTTCCGGAAACCCCGGAACCGTTCAGCTCCATCCTTTCCCTTTCCGCGAAAGATGTCGCGGGCTTGCGCTTCAACGCCGCGGCACCCCGCCAAGACGAGATCGAAAATTTCTCGCCGTGGTCTTCTTCAGAAATCGGTTCGTCAGGACTCTTTTTCCTTTCTGATCGGTCCCACGGAATCCCGCTTTCCGTTACCGCGGAAGGGAAAGAGGGTGTTGTAGAAGAGTGCTGGCCTGCCGCTTAGCAATGGGTGAAAGACGTTGAGCCGCTGCAATTTAGCGGCACAATCCGATACCATACCGATCCGCCGAACAGGGAGTTTGACCCAACCTAGATCGCAGCGAGGCACCTGCCGTATGAGCGATGTCGTCCAGAAACTCTGGGGCTTCTGCCACACCCTTCGCCACGATGGGATCGACTACGGCGACTACATCGAGCAGATCACCTATCTGCTCTTCCTCAAAATGGCCGACGAGCGCGGTCTGGACCTGAGCCACACCCGCGGCGCGGCGGGCGACCACCTGATCGATTGCTCGTGGCCGGCGCTGGCGGCGAAATCCGGTCCTTCTCTGATCAATCACTACGTGGAAGTGCTGCTCGTGCTCGGCGAGCAGAAGGGCCTGCTGGGCGACATCTTCCGCGAGGCGGTGCCGCGCTTCAACAGCGCCGACAACCTGAAGCGGCTGATCGGCCTGATCGACGAGACGGCGTGGATCCGGCTGGAGGTGGACGTCAAGGCCGCCGCGTTCGAAGGGCTGCTCGAGAAAGCCGCGAGCGAAGGCAAGAAGGGAGCGGGACAGTACTTCACGCCCCGCCTGCTGATCCAGTCGATCGTCCGCTGCGTGCGGCCCGACCCGAGGAATACCGTGGACTTCGCGATCTGCGATCCGGCCTGCGGCACCGGCGGCTTTCTGGTGGCGGCATACGAGTGGCTCATGGGCGAGGCCCGCGAGCCGCTGTCGCCGGAGATGTCCAGGCGCGTGCGCGAGGGCACCTACTTCGGCCAGGAGCTGGTGGCCCGGCCGCGGCGGCTGGCCCTGATGAACCTCTGCCTGCACGGCCTGGAGCCGGAGATCAAGGCCGGCGATTCGATCTATCTGCCGCCCGACGCGCGGCGCTTCGACGTCGTGTTCACGAACCCGCCGTTCGGCACGCGCGGCGCCAACCAGATCCCCCGGCGTGACGACCTGCACATCAAGACGTCGAACAAGCAGCTCAACTTCCTGCAGCACGTGCTCACCATCCTCAAGCCGGGCGGCCGCGCCGCCGTGGTCGTGCCGGACAATTGCCTGTTCGCCGACCAGGCCGGCGAGGTGTTCCGCATCCTGACCCAGGTCTGCGACCTGCACACCGTGCTGCGGCTGCCCAACGGCACGTTCACCCCCTACAGCCCCGGCACCAAGACCAACGTGGTCTTCTTCACCAAGGGCACGCCGACGGAGAACGTCTGGGTCTACGACGCCCGGACCAACGTGGCGCGGGTGACCAAGAAGGACCGGCCGCTGACCGCGACGCACCTCGCGGCCTTCGAGACCTGCTTCGGGGCCGATCCGAACGGGCGCTCCCGGCGCGATCGGCGCGACTCGTTCGAGGGGCGCTGGCGGTCGTTCCCGATCAGCGAAGTGCAGTCGCGGGACTTCAAGATCGACGGCCTCAAGTGGCTCAAGGACGAGTCGCTCGACGACGGCGACGAGCTGCTCTACCCGGAGGACCTTGCGCACGATGCCATCTCCGAGCTGGAGGGCGCGGTGATCGAGCTCAACGAGATCCTGAGGCTCCTCGAAGGCGACCCCGAGATCGAAGCGCCCCTGGTCCTGCGGAGGGCTGAATGACGAGCGCGTTCCAGGACCCATCGAAACGGCTGTCGCAGCTCGAAGGCGGTCTCACCGAAGGGTGGGCGGAGGTGGTTCTGGACGATCTCGTGGTCCATGCCCTGGGCGGAGAGTGGGGCGTCGCCTGCGAGGGCGATGCCTCAGGCATTCCAGCCGGCTATGTGAAGGTGAGCGTGGTGCGCGGCACCGAGTTCCGGGATTGGGACGAGGCCAAGGGCGCCACCGCGGCCGAGCGCGTCGTCAAGCGCTCCAGCCTGGAAAAGCGCCAGCTCCAGGCCGGCGACCTGATCGTCGAGATCTCCGGCGGCGGCCCCGACCAGCCGGTCGGACGCATTCTGCTCGTGGACGAGGAGGCAGTCCGCAACGCTTCGAATCCGCTGATCTGCTCCAACTTCTGCCGCCAGATCCGCCTGCGGCCCGAGGTCGATCCGGCCTACGTGGCCCTGGCGCTGCGCCATCGCTACGAGCGCGGCGACTTCAACGTCTGGCAGTCGCAGACCACGAACATCCGCAATCTGAACTTCCAGGAGTTCCTGCGCGGCGTGACGCTGCCGCTGCCGCCTCTGGCCGAGCAGCGCCGGATCGCGGCCAGGGCCGGCGAGCTGTTGGCCCAGGCCCGCCACACCCGCGGCCGCCTGACCCGGCTGCCGGGGCTCCTCAAGCGCTTCCGCCAGTCCGTGCTCGCCGACGCGTTCTCGGGCCGTCTCACCGAAGATTGGCGGGCGCGCCGGTCGGACAGCGAGCCCGCCCGCTTCAGCGATGCCACCGAGTGGGAGGTCCCCGAGCCGCTGGAAGTTCCGGATATCCCGGAGAGCTGGACCCTCGTGGCGCTCAACGACCTGGTGAGCCTCGTCCAGTACGGCGCCTCGACGAGAGCCGACGGCGACGCCCGGACCGGCGTGCCCATGCTGCGCATGGCCAACATCCAGGAAGGGCGGACCGACCTCTCGATCCTCAAGTACGCCGACCGCGGCACTCCGGGTCTGAAGGCGTTCTACCTGAGCCCGGGCGACATCCTCTTCAACCGCACGAACAGCCCCGGCCTGGTGGGGAAGGCGGCGGTGTTCGACGGCGACATCGAGGCGGTCTTCGCCTCCTACCTGGTGCGGCTGAAGTGCCACAAGGACCGGGTCCTGAGCAGCTTCGTCTGCGCCTGGATCAACTCGCCGTGGGGCCGGCAGTGGGCGCGGACGGTGCGGACGGATTGCGTCAGCCAGTCCAACATCAACTCGTCGAAGCTGCGGAAGATGCCGGTGCCCACGCCGCCGCTGACCGAGCAGAAGGAGATCGTGCGCCGGATCGAGTCGTTCTTCCGGTTCGCCGACGCGGTGGAGGCCAGGGTGCAGGCGGGCACGGCCTTTTCGGAGAGGGTGGCGCACGCGGTGCTGGACAAGGCGCTCCGCGGCGAGCTGGTGCCCACGGAGGCCGAGCTGGCCCGCGAGGAGGGGCGCGCGTACGAGCCGGCCTGGGTGGTCCTCGGCCGCATCAACTCGGAGCCCCGGCGCAAGTCCCGGGCCGGCCGCCGGGGCCGTCAGCTCTCCTTCCCCGGCCAGGAGCCGCCCCGCCGCGGCGCAGGCTCGCGCAGCCGGCCGGTGCCCGTGTATGACCCGCACCAGATCCTGGTGGCGTTCCGGCAGGCCTGCTGGGGCGCCGGCGCGCTGTCCGAGGACGAGCTGATCCGGCAGGTAGCGGACCGCCTGGGCGTCGCGAGGCTCGGCAAGAACATCCGCGCCCGCCTCAAGGACCACCTGGAGATCGCCGTCGAGCGCCGCATCGTCGCTCGCCGGGGGGAGATGCTGGAAGGCGCCACGCCCACGTTCGCGCGCTACGACGACGACTTCCTGTTCCACGTGCTGCGCTCCTCGATCCTGCGTGCCGGGGTCGAGCAGGAGACGGCCGGGGTCATCCGGAGCCTGGCGAGCCACCTGGGCTACGGCCAGGTGACCGGCGCGGTGCGCAGCCGCATGGAGGACGTCTTCCGCTCGGGCGTGCGGCGCGGGCTGCTGGGGATGGGCGAGGGGAAGGTCTGGCGGCGGTAGGGTTACTTCAGCCACTCGAACAACTCGTAATGCTCGCGGCTCATGCCCATGCGCTCGTAGACGCGCTGGGCGGTCGCGTTCCGCCGGTCGACGTAGAGGCGGACGCCCATCAGGCCGGGCGAGGCCAGCACCCGCTCGCGCAGGTGCTCGTAGAGCCGGCGGAAGATGCCGCTGCCGCGCAGCTCCGGCGGCACGTAGACCGATTGGACCCAGATCACGGTACCATTGCGCCAGTCGCTCCACTCGTAGGTGGTCAGCAGCGAGCCGACCACCCGTCCGTCGGACTCGGCCACCCAGTACTGACCCTTGGCAGGATCGTCGAAGACGGCCTGCACGCCGCGCGTGACCGTGGGGAGGTCGAGCTCCATCCCCTCGGTCTCGCGGGCCATGAGCACCTGAAAATCGACGATCGCTCCGGTGTCCTCAGGGCGGGCAGGGCGGATTTCCACGGCCTGGATTCTAGCGCCCTCTCCCCCGGAACGGGGGAGAGGGCCGGGGAGAGGGGGAACGGGATCAATCAAAACACGATTTTCCGATACCTCGCCTGGAGGAACGAGTAGGCTCCGTAGGCGATGAAGCCGAGCGCCACGAGCCCCAGCAGCCAGGGGCCGTACGACTGGCTGGCGAGCGATGCCAGGGCGCCGCCCAGGCCGCGCGCCTCGTTCGGGTCGTATTGGAGCCCCGACTTGATCAGGAACCAGCCGCTCACGAGGAACGCGATCCCCCGCGCTGCAAGGCCCGCCTGTCCGGTGTGCGTGGCCAGCCGCTCCTCGTCCGCGCTCATCTCCTCCAGCTTGAGCCGCTTGCGGAACTTCTTCGTGTACGCCTCGTAGAGCTGGTAGGCGGCCGAGACGATCACCCCGATGCCGGCGAGGATCACCAGCCAGCGGCCGAAAGGCTTGTCCATCAGGCCCGCCGCCGCCGCCCCCTGGCTCCCGCCGCCGCCGCCGCCGGAAGAGCTGCCAGAGACCATCCTCGCCGCGAGCAGCGCGAGACCCGCGTAGCCGATGCCGCTCGCCAGCATCGCTCCCCGTTTGACCAGCCCCTTGGAATCGCCCCCCTTGTTCTCCGTATCGAGGACCGCCTGCACGAAGCGCCAGAGCGCGTAACCGATGAGCCCGATCGCCACCAGGACGAGCAGGAGCCGGCTCTGCTCGGCAATCCTCTGCAGCGCACCCTGCGGGGTGGCCTGCTCTTCGATCGCGCCGCGTCCTCCAAAAGCCGCCTGGATCGCCAGGAGGCCGATCAATGCATAGACGACGCCCCGGGCCGCATAGCCGAAGCGGGCGAGCCTCTCGACCCAGGGGTTCTGGACCGCGCTGCGCACGGCCTGCTCCGCTTGATTCAACGTTCCTTGCGCTGGTATGCGTGCCATGGTCAAACCTCCCTTTCCGTCGCCGCCGGATGAGAGCAAGGTGCATACCAGAATGCAGTAGACTTTCTCCGGAGGCCCAAAATGATCCGGCGAACCCTGCGCGACCCGCTTGCGCTGCTCTTGACATCCGCCCTGCTGCTGGGCGGCTGCACCATCAACCCCGCCACGGGATCCCACCAGCTCAATTTCTTCGGCGAGGAGTCGGAGATCGAGATGGGGCGGGAGGCCGACGCCGACATCGTGGCGTCCGTCGGCCTCTACGACGACCCGCTGCTCCAGGACTACGTCCACGACCTGGGCATGGAGATCGCGGCCTCGTCCGAGCGCCCGAACCTGCCCTGGAGCTTCAAGCTCCTGGACGATCCCTCGGTCAACGCCTTCGCCCTGCCGGGCGGCTACGTCTACGTCACCCGCGGCCTCATGACCCACCTGGAGTCGGAGGCGGAGCTGGCCGCGACGATCGGGCACGAGATCGGCCATGTGACCGCCCGCCACGGCGTCAATCAAATGAGCAAGCAGATCCTCGCGTCCGTCGGCCTCGAGGTGGCCTCGATCCTCGACGACGACATCGCGGAATGGGCGTTCGCCGGCCAGATCGGGCTGGGCCTCCTCTTCCTCCACAACAGCCGGGACGACGAGCGCCAGGCGGACGACCTCGGCCTGCGCTACGCCATGCGGGCCGGCTACGACCCGCGCCAGATGGCGGAGCTTTTCGGTGTGCTGGAAGCGGTCTCCAAGGTTGAAGGGGTGGGGCGCCTGCCGAACTGGCTCGCCACGCATCCGGATCCCGGCAAGCGCCGCATGCGGGTCGAGGAGCAGGTCGGCAAGATGGACGGGGACTTCTCCAACGCCAGGATCGAGCGCGACTCCTATCTCGAGCGGCTGGACGGCATGGTCTTCGGCGACGACCCCCGGGAGGGCTACTTCGAGGGCAATGCCTTCATGCATCCCGGGCTGCGTTTCCGTATCGACTTCCCCGACGGATGGGAGACCGAGAACCAGCAGGATGCCGTGTCCGCGCATAGCCCCGACGGCGAGGCGCTGGTGCAGGTGGGGCTTGCGGACAAACCGACCCGCGAGGAGGCGGAGGAGGAGTTCTACGCGGAAGAGGGGCTGAGCCGCGACCGCTCCTGGGAGAACAAGGTGCACGGCCTGCCCGCCTCGTGGAGCCGCTTCGAGCACTCGGAGGACGGCAGCGAGCTGCGCGGCACCGTCGCCTTCGTGGAGCACGGGGACGGCATCTTCCAGGTGCTGGCGCTCTCCGGGGCCGCGAGCTGGAGCGAGCAGCGGGAGGATCTGGAGGAGGCCATCGGCAGCTTCGCCCATCTGGACGATCCCAGGGCCTTGAACACGCGCGCCTCCCGCGTCCGCCTCATCCGCCTGAAGGAGGACATGACCGTCGAGCGCTTCGCGAAGGAGTTTCCTTCGGACGCGCCGATCGAGACCGTGGCGATGATCAACCACGTGCAGCCGGGCGGGATGCTGAAGAAGGGTCAGCTCGCGAAGCGGGTGGTGGTGGAGTAGGCGTATCATATCGTGGTGGGAGGTGCCCGCCATGATTCACGCCCCTGCTCTGCGGCGAATCCTTCTTCTGATCTGCGTCATCGCGCTCCCTGCCCACGGCGCCACCTGGCAGCCCCTGGGCCCCGACGGCGGCAGGGTGCCTGCGCTCCTGGCCGATCCCCTCGATTCGAACGTCGTCTACGCCGGCACTTTCGGCGGCGGACTGTTCCGGAGCGCGGACGGCGGCCATTCCTGGGAAGGGTGGAGCCAGGGCGTCACCGACCTCTATGTGCTGTCCCTGGCCGCCGGTCCTGACGGATCCATCTACGCCGGCACCTTCCGGGGAGGCGTCTTCCGGCGCGAGCGGGGAGAGGACTCATGGAAGCCGGCGAACGGCGCGCTTCCTCAGCGGTTCCATCCTCCCTGCGATTGCTACAGGGAAGTGACCGTCCTGGCCGCGGACCCGGTCTCGGGCGTCCTCTATGCCGGGCTGGAAGGCCATGCCGTCTTCCGCAGCGACGACGGCGGGGAGACCTGGACCGGCGTCACCAGCGCCGGCTATCCCTTCTTCGGCGACATGGCGGTCGATTCGCGCGGGTCGCTCTACATCGCCACGGACAACGGCCTCTACCGCAGCGACGACGGCGGCGCGAGCGTGGTCCGCCTCCTCCACGGCCCGAAGCGCTTCCTGATCACGGCGGTTGTCCTCGATCCGTCGTCCCCGAACACGGTGTACGCCGCTACGCGGGACCAGCGCGGACATGGCGTCCTCAAGAGCACGGACCGCGGGAAGACCTGGCGGCCGGTCAAGGCGGGCCTCCTGAACCGGCAGGTGCTGGACCTGGCCATCGATGCCAACCGTCCGCGGACCCTCTACGCGTCCACCCAGGCTGGCGTTTTCCGGACCGATGATGGCGGCGCGAAATGGCGGCGGGCCGGCCGCGGGCTGCCCGGCACCGAGGCGCTGGCTCTGCAGGTGACCGGCGGGTCGGTGCTGGCCGGCATGGACTACATCGGCAATATCGGCGGCAATATCGGCGGCAATATCGGCGGCAGTCCCGCCGTGGGGCCGGCGGTGTTCCGGAGCGACGACCGGGGCGCCCGCTGGCAGCGGTCCGACGCCGGGATCACCGCCTCGAACGTCGGGAGCGTGGCTTTTGCCGGGGGCACCGTCTTCGCCGGGACCGTGGGCCAGGGGCTCCTCCGGCGCGAGGGAGACGGCTGGGTCGGGACGGGTGTGCCCGGGGCGGAGGTCCATGCCCTGCTCACGGATTCCAATCTCCTCCTCGCCGCTACCAGCGCCGGCCTCTTCCGCAATGAAGAGCGGATCACACCGAATGATCCCAGGACCGGCAAACCGGCGGAGGTGCGCAGCCTTGCCCTCGGCGCCGGAGGCTCCCTGCTGGCGGGCGGCAAGGAGTGGATCTTCAAGAGCGGCGACCGCGGCGAGAGCTGGCGGTCCGTGGAGCGGGCGAACCTGACCTGGATCGAGGTCCTGGCGGTCGACCCCGCGTCACCGCAGATGGTCTATGCCGGAGGCCCCCCGGTCGACGTCAGGACCGCGCCGCCGGCGGTACGGAGCACGGACGGCGGCGAGACCTGGGCGGAGATCGGCGCCCTGCCCTGGCTGCAGGCGCTGGCGATCGACCGCGGCGTCGTCTACGCGTCGAGCCTGGAGAACCTCCAGCGCAGCCGGGACCAGGGGAGCACCTGGGAGACGATCCCGCCTCCCGCCGGCTCGAACTTCGTGGGCGCGACCGCCCTCGCCTTGGACTCCAAGGGCGTGCTCTACGCGGCCTTCTCAGGCATCGCGGGCCTCAAGCCGGGCGTCTACCGATTGAACGGCTCCTCGTGGGAACTGGCGGGGGAGGGCCTGCGCAACGCCTATGTGACGAGCCTGGGGTTCGACGCGGCGGGAGATCTCTACGCCGGGACCGCGGGGGGAGGGCTGTGGAGGCTCCATCCATAGGGTAGGCCCCTCTACCCGCTCGTTGCTCGGACGCCGCGGATACCGCGCTCGCTGAGGGCGCGGAAGAACTCCTCCGCCACCTCGGCGGGATCTCCCACGAGGGCCCCAGCTCCCTCTTCCGGCAGCCAGTCGGCCGGGAGGTAGTGGCGGTACGGAGCCGAAAGAAAGCGCTGGTCGAAGAGGGCGATCACCCCGGTATCCAGGGGGGAGCGGATCAGGCGGCCCGCGGCCTGCACCACCCGCGTCATCCCCGGCACCACGAAGGAGTACTCGAAGCCGCGGTCGAAGCGCTCCTGGTAATAGCCCTTGAGGAGCTCCTGCTCCAGCGTCAGCGCCGGCAGGCAGGGGCCGATCACGGCCACCGCCTTCAGCACCTCGCCGGGATAGTCCACCCCCTCCGCGAAGACGCCGCCGGCCACGGCGACCAGCAGCACGTCCCCGAAGACCGCGGAGCGCAGGGCCTGGAGGATCAGGTCGCGCTCCTTGTCGCTGTCCGCCTGGCGCTGGATGAGCGGCCGCTTGTTGCGCAGGCGCATCCGCCCCGTCACCTCGGAGAGGAAGGCATAGCTCGGGAAGAGCGCCAGGCAGTTGCCCGGCACCGAGTCCGCGAAGGCGGCCAGGCGCTCCGCGATCCTCTCGTAATTCGATGGACGCGCCTTCCATGTCGTCATCACCGTGGGATCGATCACCACCCGCCGGTTCTCGATCGGGAACGGGTTCGGGATCTCCACGAACGCCGTGCGCCCCGCCTCGAATCCCAGCAGGCCGGTGTAGAACTCCGGCGGCGACAGCGTCGCCGACAGCCCGACCGTCGCATGGGTGCGGCTGAGCACGCTGCCCAGGAAGCGGCTCGGGTCCTTGCACAGGATCTTGAGCCGGGCATCCCCCCTGCGCACCTCGGCGCACTGGCTGAAGGAGGCGTCCGACACGGCCAGCCCGTTCAGAAAGCGGAGGAAGTCGAAGTAGAGGCCGACGAACGGATCTTCGGGGTGAAACGTTTTCGTCTCCCGCTGGTGCTCCAGGTAGTCGACGAAGGCGGCGTCGAGGTCGGGCCGCAGGCGCCAGAAGCGGTCTTCGGGGATCGGGTACTCGACGGCGCGGTCGCCGCCCGGCCCCTCTTCGAGCGCATCTTCGACCGCGGCCTCGATCAACGAGGCGAGCTTCAGGCAGAGGTTCTCGATGCGGAAGTGGATCGGCTCGCCCCAGCGGCCGAGCGACTCGGCGGCCCTGCGCGCCGCCAGGGCCGAGAGCTCGGGACTGTAATAGCCGCGCCCGCGGTCGACGAGGTTGTGCACCTCGTCGATGACCAGCACCATGTCCGAGAGGTCCTGCTCCGGGCCGAAGGCGGTGAGGGCCACGTACGGGTCGAAGGCGTAGTTGTAGTCGCAGACCGTGACCTGGACGCGGCCGGTCAGCTCCAGGCTCACCTCGAAGGGGCAGACCTCGTTCGCCCGCGCCGATTGGAAGATGGCGTCGGGCTCCAGGGCCGGGTAGGAGTCGTAGAGCTGCCCGAGGAGGCCGGTCGTGGCGAGCTTGAGGCCGTAATCCTTGGCGTAGCGGCAGTACTCCTCGTGGCAGATGATCTGGTCGTTCGCGCACATCTTGGACTTGGCGCGCAGGCGTAGGGACCGGAAGGCCCCGTCCTGGTTCAGGAGGTTCAAGACCGCGCCGGCCATCTCCTGCTGCGTCGTCTTTGCGGTGAGCACGAAGAGCCGCTTGTCGTTGGCGAGGCAGTAGCGCAGGGCGGGGTAGAGCGCAGCGACCGTCTTGCCGATGCCGGTCGTGGCCTGGAGCAGCAGGTGCTCACGGTTCGCGACCGCGGTTTCGACGGCGGCGAGGATCAGCTCCTGGCCGGGGCGCAGCTCAGGGTAGGGGAAGCGGAGGCGCTCCGATGCGGCGCGCCGTTCCTCGAAACGCTGGCGCTCGGCCTCCCAGCCGTACACGAGCGAGTTCAGCCGCCTGCGGACGATGGCGTCGAGGAGCTGGACGTCCACTTCCAGGGACTCGCGTTCCACGTCGTCGCTGCCGATGGAGATGAGGACGAGTTCGGCGCGGACCGGGGCCTCGGCGTTGGTGCGGCCGAGCATCCAGGCGTAGAGGAGGGCCTGGCGCTGGTACATCTCGCGCACGGACGGCGGCAGCGGGGCGCCGCGGCGGACCGACTTGATCTCCTCGACGACCAGGAAGCCGTCAGGGTCGTTGCGCAGGCCGTCGATACGGCCATGGACCTTCACGGTCCAGCCGCGGTGCTCGAAGCTGTAGGTGACCACGACCTCGCGGCGGTAGGAGGGATCGCTGGCGAGCGACTCTTCTTGATATTTACCGTGGATCGCCTGCCCGAGCCACATGCGTTCGTAGCCGCCGCGGCTGGAAAAGCCCAGGCTTCTCAGTGGGCCTTCGAGGAGGTCGGCCACCGAGAGGTCCAGCGTCAAGGCCTCGGGGTCGAAACGGGGAGCCATGCCGGCGTAAGTATAGCGGAAGGCAGAGAAAAGCCCGGGGCACATCCGTGCGCCCCGGGCTCAAGATGATCGCGTGAGGCTTAACGGCCGTCGCGATCGGCGTCGCCGGGCGTAGCCCGCTCGACACGGTGCCAGGCGTCGCGGACGGCTTCCTTGACGTCCTGCCAGGCGCTGCCGGAGGTGCCATGGGTGCTGCTCCAGCCGCGCTCGAGGTCGCTCTCGGCCTCGTTCCAGCTCCGGCCGCGATACTGGTTCGCGGAATCGTGGCCGTAGCGGTAGGCAGGGCTCAGGTCGTCGTAGCTGCGGCCCGAGGCGTACGGGCGGGACGAATAGTTGTTCCGCCAGTAGCTGTCCTCATCCTCCCAGCGGCTGGAGCCGGTGCCGGAGCTGCCGGTGCCGGAGCTGCCGGCGGTGCCGGTCCAACCAGTGATGGTGCTGGGCGTGCCGCCAGCCAGTCCGGTGGCCGCGGTGCCGGTGCCGATGCTGCCGGCGGTCATGTTGCCGCCGCTGCCCGTCAGGTTGCTGCCCGCCGGGCTGTTGAGCGTGGTTCCGGTGCTGGTCGCCGGGCCGGTCTGATTACCGAGGTGAGTCGCACCTTCTGTCGCCCCGTGGCCGATGGCCGACATGCCGCTGGACACCGAGCCCGCGGCGGTTCCGCCAGCTCCGGTGAAGCTGGTGCCCTCGTAACCGGTGGTATTGCCGATATCCGAGTGCAGGCCCGAGCGGTCGGTGATCCGGTCCCAGGCATCGCGGCTGGCAGGGCGGGCGTCGTTCCAGGCCATGCCCGAAGAGCCGTGGCGCTGGGTCCAGTCGCGCTCGAGGTCGCCCTCGACGTCGTTCCAGGAGCGGTCTTCATAGCGGGTGCGGGCCTCCCAGCCGTGCCGGTAGGCGGGCTGGAGCTGGTCGTAGCTGCGGCCCGAGGCATAGGGCCGCGTGCTGTAATGGTCGCGCCAGAAGGCGTCCTCCTCCGTCGGGTTCACCGACTCGGAGATCCCCTTGCCGGCCAGGCCGCCGGCGAGGCCGCCCACGGCTGCACCGACCATGGCGCCCAGAGGGCCGCCGACCGCGCCGCCGATCACCGCGCCGACCGTGCCGCCGCTCGCCGCGCCGACGCCGGTTCCGACCGGATGAGCGCCGGGCTCGCCGGTCACCGGGTCGCGGTTGGCATCGTGGTCATGGTCCAGGGTGGTGCTCGTCGTGTTGCTCGCAGCCCCAGTATTGGGATTCCTCTCGTCGTCTCTCATGCAGGTGCCTCCTCTACGTTGATGGCCAGGTCTCAGGGACTCCGAGGTGCTTCGGAGGGGCGGACGCTTCAAACTGCACCTCGATTCAATTGCAAGGGAGAGGCCAATCCGGCCACCTTGCCTTTCCCTGCCGGCTCCGGTAGCCTGCCCCCGCAAAATACAGGTGGCCCTCATACAAAGGAGGCGCGCGTGCGGTTCGTATCTCTCTTGGGGATGCTTGTCCTGCTCCTGATCGCCTGGGCGCTGTCCAACGACCGCCGCCGGGTGCCCTGGCGCGCGGTGATCACGGGCACTCTGCTGCAGCTCGTCTTCGCGGTGATCATCCTCCGCACCGAATGGGGGCGGGTCTTCTTCTCCGGCCTGACCGATGTGGTCACCAAGCTCCTGAGCTTCAGCGACGCCGGCGCCGCGTTCGTCTTCGGCGAGGGGTTCCGGGAGCATTTCTTCGCCTTCAGCGTGCTCCCCACGATCATCTTCTTCTCCAGCCTGATCACGATCTTCTACTACCTGGGCGTGCTGCAATGGATCGTCAAGATCTTCGCCAGGATCATGATGAAGGTGATGGGCACCTCCGGCGCCGAGTCGCTGGCGTCGGCGGTGAACGTCTTCGTCGGCCAGACCGAGGCGCCGCTGCTGATCCGCCCCTACGTGCCCAGCCTCACCCAGTCCGAGCTGATGGCGGTCATGACCGGCGGCTTCGCCAACATCGCCGGCGGCGTGCTCGCGGCCTACGTGGGCATGGGGGTGAGCGCCGGCCACCTGATCGCGTCGAGCGTGATGTCGGCCCCGGCCAGCCTGCTCATGGCCAAGCTCATGTTCCCCGAGCGCGAGGTCAGCAACACGGCCGGCGTGGTCACCCTGGAGGTTGAGCGCCCCTGGGCCAACATCATCGACGCCGCGGCCGATGGCGCGGCCGAGGGGCTCAAGCTGGCCTTGAACGTGGCGGGCATGCTGATCGCCTTCATCGCCGTGATCACCCTGGTCAACGGCATCATCACCACGGTGGCCGGATGGTTCGGCTACATCATGACCCTGGAGTCGATCTTCGGCTTCCTGTTCCGGCCGCTGGCCTGGGTGATGGGAGTGCCCTGGGCCGAGGCCGACGAGGTCGGCACGCTGCTCGGCATCAAGACCGTGATCAACGAGTTCGTGGGCTATGCCAGGCTGCAGGACATGGTGGCCGCCAACATGCTCTCGGAGCGCTCGAAGATCATCGCTACCTATGCCCTGTGCGGCTTCGCGAACTTCTCTTCGATCGCGATCCAGATCGGCGGCATCGGCGCCATGGCGCCGGAGCGCAAGGGAGACCTGGCGCGCCTGGGGCTGAAAGCGATGATCGCCGGCTCGCTGGCAACCTTCCAGACCGCCACGATCGCCGGCATGTTGCTCTAAGGGCATGAATCTAGCAACGGTGGGCCACATGTTTCGCAGCCGCAGCAAGCTCGCCGTCCTGACGCTCGCCGTCATCGCCCTGCTTCTCGGCCCGCAGACGCCGGTCGAGACCTCGTCCACTCCCGCGCTGCACCAGGCGCTCGAAGTACAGGTGGCTCAGGCACTGCGGGTCACCGCGGCGCTCGGGGTCCACATCGTGGACCTCGATACCGGCGAATCGGTCTACGGCTACAACCCCGACGAGCCGCGGGTGATCGCTTCCAACACGAAGCTGTTCACCACGGCGGCAATCCTGGATGCGCTCGGGCCGGGCTATGCCTTCGAGACCCGGTTCGTGATGCACGGCCCGGTCAAGGACGGCGTGCTCGACGGCCCCGTGGGTGTGGTGGGGAGCGGCGATCCGCAGATCTCGGGCCGCGATTACGCGGGCGACTCCTTCGCCCCGTTCCGCGACTGGGCGCGGGCGCTGCGGGACAGGGGAGTGGAGCGGATCGCGGGCGATGTCTATCTGGATCACGGGCTCTTCGATCCGCCGCTGGTCCATCCCGACTGGCCGCGCGACCAGCTCACCCGCTGGTACGAGGCGCCGGTCGACGCTCTCTCGTTCAGCGACAACTGCATCCTGGTGCGGGTCTGGCCGGGCAAGGCCGGCGGGCCGGCTCAGATCGAGCTGGTGCCGGATGTGCCGGTCCTCCAACTCCGCAACACGGCCCGCACCATCGGCAGTGGCGGGCAAAACGTGGTGATCCACCGCAACGGCGAGGAGCTCTTCGTCAAGGGGAACATCCGCTCGAATTCCGGCCCGGTGGAGGCCTGGGTGACGGTGCCCGACCCGGTGCGCTACTTCGGCCAGGGGCTGATCGCGGCGCTCGCCGAGGAAGGGGTCCGGGTGGATGGCAAGCTCCGTCCCGTGGAGCAACTGCCGAGCCTGGTTTGGGAGCGGGTGGCGGTGCACCGCAGCGACCTGCTGTCCGCGATCCGGGTGACCAACAAGCGCAGCCAGAACTTCTACGCCGAGAGCCTGGCCAAGCATCTAGGCGCGGTGCGCTGCGGCCACGGGAGCTGGCCGGACGGCGTCAAGGCCGTCGGCGAGTTCGCCACGAGCGTGGGCATCCCGAAAGGCTCGTTCTCCCTGTCGGACGGCTCGGGCATGAGCCGGGACAACCGCTTCGCGCCCCGTCACCTGACGATCCTGCTGCGGCACATGTTCTTCCACGAGGCCGGCACCGAGTTCGCGCAGTCGCTGCCCTTCTCGGGCGAGGACCTGGGCTCGTGGAAGCGGCGCCTGGCCCAGCCGCCCTACGCCGGCAACGTCTTCGCCAAGACCGGCACCCTGGAGGGGGTCTCGGCCCTCTCCGGCTACGCCAAGGCGGTGTCGGGCAAGGCCTACGCCTTCTCGATCCTCCTCAACCGGGTCGGCGGCGACGCCCGCGGTGCTCAGGATGCGATCGTCCGGGCGCTGATCGACAACGGGTAAGGCGAACCTCTCTGGCCTGCTATGCTCTTTAGTCCTTGAGGAGGAGACCCTCGCCTTGATCATGGAAGCCCGCCCGGTGAACTACCGCGGCCTGATGAAGAAAGTGGAGCAGGTGGTGGCTGCCATGGAGCGCGGCGATGACGTCGGCCGCACGGTGCATACCGTGGTCGACACCATCATCGTCAAGTTCCACGACGAGCTGGGCATCTACGGCGGCCGTTCGTACGTGCGCAAGGGGGATTGCTACGTCCTCGAAGGCGTGTTCGGCGACGCCAAGGAGGTGCCGAGCGGCCTCAAGGTGCCGGTCTCCTACCGGCCCATCCAGATCGTGCTCGACCAGGGCGCGGTGTTCATGGATGCCGACGACCCGCGCATCGACCGCGGGCTGGAACAGCTCCTCGGGACGCAGCAGTTCGCGGCCATCGAGGTCGGAGACGAGGAGTACATCCTGGCCTTCGACGTGGCCGCCGGGATCAATGGCGACGACATCCTCTTCTCCCTGGGCATCCTGCGCCACAGCATCAACCAGAAGATCCGGCGCGAGCGCATGGAGGGGATCTTTGCCCAGGCGCGCAAGATCCAGGCATCCATCCTGCCCAAGCGCGCTCCGGCGTACGGCCAGTTCGACATCGCCGGCCGCTCCGATCCCATGGAAGAGGTGGGCGGCGACTTCTTCGACTACATCCCGCTGACCGACAAGATCTTCGGCCTGGCGATCGCCGACGTCTCGGGCCACGGGCTGCCGGCCGCGCTCCAGGTGCGCGACATCTATATGGGGCTGCGCATGGGCCTCGCCCGCGACTTCAAGATCGTGCGCACCGTCGAGCGGATGAACAGCATCATCCACAAGAGCACCCTGACCAGCCGCTTCGTGTCCATGTTCTATGGCGAGCTGGAGCTCAACGGCGTCTTCATCTACGTCAACGCCGGCCATCCGCCGCCGTACCACCTGGCGGCCAACGGCCTGATCCGCAGCATGGAGGAGGGCGGGCCGGTGCTCGGGCCGCTCCCCGAGACCAGCTACGAGCGCGGCTTCGTCATCATGAAGCCGGGCGACATGCTGATCTTCTACACGGACGGCATCTGCGAGGCGATGGGGCGCGGTCCGGACGAAGAGACTCCCGAGGAGGAGTACGGCGTCGAGCGCATGCTCAAAGTGGCGCGCGAGCACCACGGCCGGCCCTCGCAGGAGGTGGTGGACGCCATCTTCGCCAGCGTCGAGGCCTTCACCGGCGGCGCCGACCCGGAGGACGACCGCACCGTCATGGTGGTGAGCTACCCTGCCGATAAGATGGACCGCACCAAGGCATTTCCCAGGCCGGTCGGCCTGCTCTGAAGAAAGGGATGTGAGGGATGTGAGCGATTGGTACCGGCTCGACATCCCCTCGGTCCTCGAACGGCTCGGGACCGACGCCTCCGGCGGGCTGAGCGCGGAGGAAGCCGCAAAGCGCCTGCGGGAGCGCGGGCCGAACGAGCTTCAGGCCGCGGCGCGCATCTCCCCCTGGTCCGTCCTCGCCGATCAGTTCAAAAACATTCTCGTCGCCGTCCTGATCGTGGCGGTCGTCATGTCCGCGGTCCTCGGCCACACGGTCGAGGCCGTGGTCATCGGCGCCATCCTGCTGCTCTCCGTCCTGCTCGGCTTCATCCAGGAGTATCGGGCCGAGCGCGCCATCGAGGCCCTGCGCGAGATGGCCGCGCCCACGGCCAAGGTGCAGCGCGACGGCGCCCAGAGCGAGATCCCGGCCCGCGAGCTGGTGCAGGGCGATCTCCTGTTCCTGGGAGCGGGGGACCGCGTCGCCGCCGACTCGCGGGTGATCGAGGCGGTCAATCTCCAGATCGAGGAAGCCGCGCTCACCGGCGAGTCGCTGCCCGTGGCCAAGACGACCGAGGCCCTCGAGGGGGATCTCGGGGTGGGCGACCGGCGCAACCTGGTCTTCGCGGGCACCGCGGTTACCTACGGACGTGGGAAGGCTGTGGTGGTGGAGACCGGCATGGACACCGAGTTCGGCCAGGTCGCCCGCATGCTGGAATCGGTCGAGAGCGGGCCGACCCCTCTGCAGCGCAACCTGGACCGGGTCGGCCGCATGCTCGCACTGGCCGGGCTCGGAGTCGTGGCGGTCGTGGTCGGCCTCGGGCTGGCGCGCGGCCAGTCCTTCTTCGACATCCTCCTCTTCGGCATCGCCCTGGCCGTGGCGGTGGTGCCCGAGGCGCTGCCCGCGGTAGTCACCATCTCGCTCGCCCTGGGTGTACGGCGGATGGTCAAGCGCAACGCCCTGATCCGCCGGCTCCCGGCCGTCGAGACGCTGGGCAGCGTCTCGGTCATCTGCTCGGACAAGACCGGCACGCTCACCAAGGACGAGATGACCGTCCGCCGGATCTGGGTGGATGGCCGCATGCACGAGGTCACGGGAGCGGGCTACGAGCCCGAGGGCGAGATCCGGCCGGAGCCCGGCCGTAGCTTGCGCTGGCTGCTGGAGGCCGCCGTTCTGGCGTCGGACGCAAAGCTGAGTCATTCCGAAAAATCGGAAGAGGGCTGGACGGTCCAGGGGGATCCGACCGAGGGCGCGCTGATCGTGGCGGCGGCCAAGGCCGGGCTTCAGAAGGAGGATCTGGACGGCCGGATGCCCCGGGTCGGCGAGATCCCCTTCACCTCCGAGAGCAAGCGGATGACCACGATCCACGAGACGGACTCGGGCACCGTCGCCTTTGCCAAGGGCGCGCCCGAGGTGCTGCTGCCGTCCTGCACCCGGCGCCTGACCGAAGAGGGGGACGCGCCCCTGGAGCCGGCGGACCGCGACAAGGTCCTGGGCGTGGTGCACGAAATGGCCGGCGAGGCGCTGCGCGTCCTGGCCGTCGCCGCCCGGCGGGATGCCACCCACGACAATGCCGAGGGGGAGCTGGTCCTGCTCGGGCTGATCGGGATGATCGATCCGCCGCGGCCGGAGGTGAAGGAGGCGATCCGCACCGCGGAGTCGGCGGGCATCAAGCCGATCATGATCACGGGCGATCATCCCGAGACGGCGCAGGCCATCGCCCGCGAGCTGGGCATCCTGAAGGAGGGCCGGGCGGTCACCGGCGGCGAGCTGGAGGCGATGGGAGACGAGGAGCTGGAGCGCGAGGTCGAGCGCATCGAGGTCTACGCCCGCGTCTCGCCCTCCCACAAGCTGCGCGTGGTCACGGCCCTCCAGGCGCGGGGCCACTCGGTCGCGATGACCGGGGACGGGGTCAACGACGCGCCGGCCCTCAAGAAAGCCGACATCGGCATCGCCATGGGGATCACCGGCACGGACGTGACCAAGGAGGCCGCGGCCATGACGCTGACGGACGACAACTTCGCGTCGATCGTCGCGGCGGTGGAGGAGGGGCGGGAGGTCTTCGAGAACATCAAGAAGTACCTGATGTTCCTGCTCTCCTCGAACATCGGCGAGATCGGGCTCATGGCCGCGGCTTCATTGGCCGGGCTGCCGCTGCCGCTCTCGGCGGTGCAGATCCTCTACGTGAACCTCGCGACCGACGGCCTGCCTGCGCTGGCGCTGGCCGTCGATCCCGCCGAGCCGGACCTGATGAAGCGTCCGCCGCGCGACCCGCGCGCCGGGATCTTCACCCGGCCCGTGGTGACCCTGATGCTGATCGGCGGCGTATGGGCGGCGCTGGCGAATCTGGCGCTCTTCGCCTGGGCGCTGCGTTCGGGGAGGAGCCAGGAAGAGGCCATGGCGCTGACCTTCGTGGCGCTGGTGGGCATCCAGTTCGTGAACGCCTACAACTACCGCTCGGACCATCGCTCGGCGCTGAGCCGTCCGTTCTCGAACCGCTGGCTGAACCTGGCGATCGCCTGGGAGCTGGGCCTCCTGGCGCTGGTCGTGAGCCTGCCCTTCCTGCGCGGGGTCTTCGTGGGCGGGGCCGGTTTGAAGCTCCAGGACTGGCTCCTGGCGGCAGGGGTGTCGCTGACGATCCTGCCGGTGATCGAGGCCGGAAAGTGGATGGTCCGGCGCGGATGGTTTGGGGTGGATCGGCCGCCTGGGGTTGAAACCCCAGGCTAGAAAAGTACAGCCCCTCCCAGGGCTGGAGGCACAGCAGGCTGCGCCTCATCACAATGCCGCCAGAAGCTCGCCTCCGGAGGAGGCGATACTCTTCTAGCCTGGGGTTTCAACCCCAGGCGGCCGGCGGCGTTGCCTACCGGCCGACCTTCGCCGACTTGACGGCCTTCTCGGCCTTGGCCAGGAGCTTCTCGGCTTCATCGGCGCGCTTGCTGGCCTCGGCGGCGAGGCGCTCGGCCTCTTCGAGGCGCTGGCGGAGCTCCTCGGCGGAGCGCTCGGCCTGCTCGGCCTTGCGGCGGAGGAAGTCGGCGCGGCCCGCGGCCTCCTCGCGCTGGGCCTGGGCGCGGTCGAGCTTCTCGCGCTGGCGCTCCTGGATGCGGGCCGTCTCCTTCTCTCTGCGCTCGCGGTCCGCTTCCGCCTCCCTCTCCCTTCGCTCCTTCGCCTCCGCCTGCCGGTCCACCTTGGGCGCGGGCTCGGCCGGCTTCTTCTCGGGAGCGGCAGCGGCCTTCGGCGGCTTGGCGGCCTTTTTCGGCAGCCCGGCAAGCTGGAGCCCGGCGAGGACCTCGAAGCCGACGGGAGGGAGGTCCACGTCCATCCAGCCGCGCCCGATCACCGGCTCGGCCGCGGGGCTGAAGGCCAGGGACTGTAAATTGGTAGCGATGCGCTCGACGATGGCGGGCCCCGGCTTGCGGGTTTCCTCCGTGACCGCCCCGGCGGCCCGGTCGCGCAGCTCGTTGGCGAGGTCGCGGGCCTCCTGTATGGCATCGCGGAGGGCACCCGGATCGCCGCCGGAAAGGATCGCCCGCAGGGCCTTGCGGGCGCGCTCGCCCGAGGCGAGCAGCTCCTCCATGCGCTCGGAGTCCGTGGTGAACAGGTGGTTCACCGCCCAGGCCGACACCGTGGGCTTGGGCAGGGAAGCGACCTCCTCCGCCCCCTCCTTGTCGCCGTCCTTGCGGAGTTGCTTCGCCAGCGCGTTGCGCGCCGCCGTGAACTCCCCCAGGGGCAGCCCGTAGAGGCGTTGGATCTCGGTGTCGACCTTGGATCGCCGCGGTGCCATGGCTCTATCCTATCAGGCGGCCCCCCGCCGCCGTGTACCGGCCATCCGTCTTTTCGTACCAGTCCCCCGTCCATGCGTACCGGACCTCGGTACACAGGGACGGGGCGCTCGTACCTCGGGGAGAGAGGCTGGTACGCACGTACGAGTGACTGGTACGGCCGGGGGAGAGGCTCGTACGCATGTACGAGTCGCTGGTACGGCCGTACGAGCCAGCGGTACACACGGGGGAGTCGCTGGTACGGCCGTACGAGCCAGCGGTACACACGGGGGAGTCGCTCGTACGGCCGGGGGAGTCGCCGGTACACGCGGGGCGGACGCCCGTACGGCCGGGGGAGTCGCCGGTCCATGCGGGGCGGACGCTCGTACGGATGGAATAGTCGGCGGTACACACGGGGGAGTCGCTCGTACAGCCGTACCAGTCGCTCGTACACGCGGGAGAATCACTCGTACGCCCGGGGGAGGTGTCCTCCCCTGCGGGGAGAGTGACATCCCCGCCTGTACCGGGCTCCTCCCCGCCTGGGGATGTCTCTCCCCCGCGTGTACAGGGGTGGGGTTCCGTGCTACCTTCCGCCCCGCCATGCGCCTTGCCTGGTTCAGCCCGCTTCCACCCCAGCGCTCGGGGATCGCCGACTACAGCGCGGAGCTGCTGCCGCATCTGGCGGAGCATCTGGAGCTGGAGCTGTTCGTGGACGAGGGCGTCAGGGTGGACCAGCAGATCCGGGCCCGCTTCCCGGTCCATGGCGACCGGGCCTTCCCGGAGATGTGGGAGCGGGGACGGTTCGACGCCGTCCTCTACCATCTGGGCAACAATGTCGACTACCACGCCCGCACCTGGCGCACGATGGCGCGCTTCCCGGGGGTGGTCGTGCTCCACGAGGCCATGCTCCACCACCTGGTGCGCGGCATGACGCTCTCCCGCGGAGACCTGGACGGCTACGTCGAAGAGATGCGCTACGCCTATGGCCGCACCGGCCATGCCCTCGCCCGCCGCAGCCTGGACACCGGCATCCCCCTGGATGTCTGGAGCTATCCGCTGTTCGAGCGGGTGGTCGATTCGAGCCTTGCCCTGATCGTCCACAACGACTTTACCCGGCAGCGGGTCCTGGCAAGCCGGCCGCTCGCCCGGATCTCCCTCGTGCCTCACCATCTGAGCCTGGAGGATGTCGGTCCCTTTGACCGGGCGGCCCTGGGTATCCCTCGGGACGCCTTCGTCATGGCCTCCTACGGCTTCATCACTCCGGCCAAGCGGCTGGAGGTGAGCCTGCGGGCGTTCGCCCGGCTCAAGGCGGAGCGCCCCGATGCCGTCTACCTGCTGGTTGGGGACCTCTCGCCCCACTACGACCTGCCCCCGCTGCCGGAGGGCGCCGTCCTCGTGGGCCACACGGAGCTCGACGAGTTCCTGCGTTACATGCAGGTCGCGGATGTGGCTGTGAACCTCCGCTATCCCACGTCGGGTGAGACCTCGGGCACCCTGATCCGGCTCCTCGGCCTGGGCAAGCCGGTGATCGTGAGCAACCTCGGCGCCTTTGCCGAGATCCCGGACGGCGCCTGCGCCAAGGTCGACCTGGACGAGTTCGAGGAAAACCTGCTCTTCGAATACCTCCGGCGGCTCGCCGCGGACGAAGGGCTGCGCCGGCAGATGGGGGAGAACGCCCGCCGCTTCGTGGCGCCCCACACTCTGGAAGCATCCGCCCGGGGCTATGCCGAGGTCGTCAAAAGCGTTGCGGAAGAGAAGCTGGAGAGGTTCCGGAGCGTGCCGCCTCTCGCTGCCTATCCCCCCGGGGATGTCCTTTCTGATTTGGCGGCCGACATCAGCGCCGAGGCCGTGGACCTGGGGGTAGGGGAGGCCGATGATGAGCTCTTGCGCGATCTGGCAGCCGTCCTGGTAGAGGTAGGGGCCGCATGAGACGGTTCGCCAAGCTCATCCTCTTTCTGATCGTGCTCGTGTTCATCGCCGGGCACATCCTGCGCTCCTACTGGCCGCGCGAGCGTCCGGCCGTTCCG
>DATLNC010000244.1:0-44684 GCA_035536935.1 Thermoanaerobaculia bacterium | reverse complement strand
CGGGTAAATCCCTGAGTCGCTCGGGTAAATCCCTGAGTCGCTCGGGTAAATCCCCGAGTTGCTCGGGTAAATTCCTGAGCCGCTCAGGTAGATCCCAGAGTCCCTCGGAGCTACCCTCGGCTAACCCATAGAAACAATAGGTTTATCGGCGGGGCACCATCAGCCACCGGAGCCGGCAACAGGTGCCTGGCGAGTGTTCGGGTCAGTTGAGGAAATGAAGGCAGACATGCGTAAGAACAACGTCGATCTAGCAAACCTCACGATCGATGATCTCGGTATCTATGCGCGGCCAGAGGCCGCCTTGAAACTCTCTACCCTGCACCACGCTAAAGGTCGAGAGTATCAGGCAGTTGCGATGATGGATCTTCACGAGGGCAAGATCCCGTTCTACCAAGCTCAGACCCCGGAAGAACTCGAAGAGGCGAAGCGGCTCTTCTACGTCGGCGTCACGCGCGCGAAGCGTCTTCTCCTGTATATTACCGACGAGTTGAACCCACGCAATCGCCCCTCAAGATTTCTCCAAGCGGTCTGGCGCGCTCCGGCTTGAGTGGAAGTTATTCTGGGGCACTCATAGAAAGAGTGCGTTCATCAACTCCAGATGGTGTTTCATCGCCGTTTTCTTCGCAGAGCCAAGTCCAGGATAATGCTGCCGGTTATAGAGGTCCAAAAACTCACGCCCTCCCTCTGTCAATCGCCAGTTCTCTCCCGATTGAATAAACCGGGCTAATTTCTCTAAGGCTTCCAGGAATTTTCCGGCGGGGTCGACTCCGCGGCCAGTCGTACGATCCGAAAGGAAATGCCGAATCCAAATCTCGTTATCCCCTTCCAAGTTCGTATAATGGATCGCCACCGCAAGCGCCGCCCCACCGCTCTCCTTGAACTGGTTCCCCACAATCAGGAAATCACCGAAGCCACCATATCTATCGCTGCTGAAGGTCTTGTGCCGGTCGGAGTAGAACTCATGAGGGGGATAGTCTTCGTTGCGGTCGCGAATTCCAAAGGGATCTTCCAGGATAATGGGTTGTCCGGTAGAAAAAGCCCCTCTGTAGGCAACGCTGCTCTTGCCGCTCAAGAACACGTTGTATGCCACGTCTGCTTTACTCTGCAACTCACTCAGGCGGTCAGGCTTTACCGCGCTGCCGAAATGATAGAAGGCTACTTGCCTGTCCTTGTTACGCCGCAAGAAGCCCTGCACTTCCTTCAGCGTTGTTTTGGAGCCGACTAGATAGCCCGCTACTAAATGCCTACGATCTCGCGACTCCTTGAGGAGATTTTGAATCTTCTCTGGCTCCGCCTTGAAGTCGCCGTGACTAGGATTTTCGATGAGTGTTAAGGGAAATCCCAGGCCTATTAACTTGCGAAGTAAGCTCATCTCCTGTGCTGCACTGCGTACCGGCTCAATAGTCGGAATGACTCGCGAGGAGGTGCCGAGGAGTAGTGGCGACATCTCTGCAATCGCCAACAATTCGTAGCGCTTCCCTCGGAAATAGGGAAAGTACATTGCCGTCCTCCCAAATGTTAGGTTAGTGCTAGGTCGAGTGTGGCAAAGTGCTGAGGGCCTAATTGCCCAGTTAGAACGTGAAGCAAAAGAGAATGCGGGGTGCGGACTAAATCACAAAGCGGCAAGCTGACGGCTCCCTGTGCGCGCAGTTTGAGAGCGGCTGCGAATTCGCCACAGACGTCCTCTGTCGGAAGCGCGAGGAAGCGTGCGCGACATTCCCTGTAATATAGGGTGTTGGGTACGGTCGGGACTTGGCCATAAAATTTTTTGATAATGGATGTGTATTCACTTCGGCGTAGGATGTCAAACATCGTGCCTGCGTCAAGCCGTGTAGGATCCTTATCTGCCTCTCTTACAGATGAAATAGTGGCATCTCCTGTCAGGCACAAAAGTCCCACCGTACGAGGCAAGCGCTCTGCGATTCGGTCTAGGTACCGTTCATGAGACACAACGTAAACCCGATCAAAAGCAGTCTGATAGGACGCTAATTGTGAGGAGAGGCGATCTAAGGAGTCAAGCTCAGTTTTGATTTCATAGGCGACGGTTTCACCGTTGATCAGCACTAAGTCCGCCTTGGAGGCTCCTGCTTGGACTTCTGTTAGTAGCCCGGAGGTCTGCAGCGAGTGCCGCCCTATAAGAATCTCTGACGCAATCGCGTTTTTGTAGACGTACTCACAGCGATAGCGAGCGCGCAAGATCTCGTAGACACTCTCGAAGATTTCGCGCAGGAGGCGGGACCTGTAGTAGGCACCAAGGCCAGCAACAGTGATGATGCGACGCACGGACTCCACCGCCGCGCTAGCCGAAAGGCCACGAACCAGCGGTGGACTGAACAAGGTCGACAAATGCCCAAAGGGCAGGCGGTCCAAGTCCGCAGCGTGGGCCGTCACAGGCCTATGCTACCATAGCCGGTTTGGGTCGGGAGGTCCCTTGCTACCTTAGCTACCAGCAAGTCGCGACACCGTCTAGGGCGCTTCCGAGCGCCCCTACCCGTTGCGAACTCCAGTGCATTCAGGTGAAGTGTGAGGCCGCGAAGTGCAGAACCGAACAAGTGCTGGCGAGCGTGGAAAGATAACCGACTGTTCTGCTCTTTGCCCCTGCCCCTCTGAGAATCCATCTACGAGTGAGACCCCGTGACTGCTCTGGACACACTCCCGAAAAACCGCGTACTGTAGACTCATGACCTCCGTGCTGACCGCCTTCAACGACTTGGGTCCCGCCCTTCGCCTGCTGCGGGAGAAAATCGCTGGTCTGACGCAAGTACAGGTGGCCGAACGCACCGGGATCGCGCAGAACCGCCTATCCCGGTATGAGAACGGGAGGCAGCTCCCGGACATGCCGACCCTGGATCGGCTCCTGGTCTGCTACGGCGTGGACGTGGTGCGGCTCGGGCACGCGCTCGAGGAGGTTCGGGGCAAGGTGGCACCCAAGATTTCTGGGAACGATCCTGAGTTCACGGCGAAGGTGCAAAACGCGCTCGTGCACCTCGGCTACGTGAAGCCCGAGCCGAAAGACTAGTCGGCCGGTCGCTTCTGGCGAGATCCCGAGATTACGGTCGTGAGTGTCAGGAGATCTCGCTCCAAGTCGCCCGACCGGGTCGCGATCTGTCCAAGTAGGTCGGTCACCTGAACATCTTGGTCTAACCCTAGCGCCTCCAACTCGGGCTTCACTTTCAGGGCCTCACGGACGCAGGTCGCGTACCGGCCATACTGGTGATGCAATGCCGCCAAGTGGAGAGAGATGAGAGCCACCTCTCGACGCATACCCTGTTCTCGGAATCCGGCGCGGGCAGCTTCGTAACAGTCGCGAGCTTCTTTTTCCATTCCAGCGTAGCTGGCGAGCCGGCCCCGAGTCCACGTTAGCTTCAGTGCACTCACATGCCCGGTTGCCGTGAGGGGCTCCTCAATTACATCAAGCAACTCTCGAGCCTTCGCAAGCTGGCCAGCCGAAATCAGGTAGTCAGCGAGGTTATGAAGGCCGATCACGAGAAACTCTCTTCCTTCCTCACCGGAATGGGTTAGAACTTCGATCGCCTTCTCAAGTAGCTCCACCGCCTCATAGGGCTGATTCAGGAAGTCGCAAACTATACCCGCCTGTATCAGGACCTTTGCCAAGCCAATCCTATCCTTAAGGGCTGAACGCATATCTTCTGCTCGGCGCAACTCCCTAATGGCACCGCTGAAGTTGCGATGACCAACTAGGAGAGAGGCTCGAAACTCGTGGATCAGGGGATGGGCGGTTGGGAGAAGTTCCTCGGCTCGATCCAAAGCGATCGCAGCGCCCTCCAAATCGCCGCTCACTCGAAGGGCGTTCCCAAAATGAGCGCGGGCAAGGGCGGCAGCAAGCTGGTCGACAGTTTTCTCCGCCGCGGCGTCAGCCACGTGGGCCCATCGAATCATCAGGCCAGGGTTGATGAGGCGCAGTGAGAAGACGTGGTCAGCAAGCCCTCGACACACGGCTCCTGACAACCGCGATGTATTGCTCACCCTGAGCAATGCCTGCTCTGGGGCCATGCTCAGAAGCACATCGAGGGATAGACGCATTCAGTTCCTCAGAAAGAGACTCAATCCTAGCACAAGGGCTGTAAGCGGGGAGGGGAGATCCCTCCCCCCAAAAGCTTTAAATGTTTGGGCAGGGGCGCGGTCGCCCGTTAGGGTCGATACTGCAGGCGCTCTCGTCTTGGATGATTTCTGGCCCAGGGCAGGGGACGGGCTTGCCATTCGGATCGATGCTGCAAGCGCTTTCCTCGAAGATGGGCTGGAGTCCCACAGTCTCCAGCGCCCGGTCTAGCCAGGTACCCACCGACATCCACCATCCTTCGCGCACCTCCGGACCCTCGCTCGCCAACACCGGCGACCCCACCGCTCCCACTAGCACCACGACCACGAACAACGCCATTCCTCTCCTCAACCGTTCAGACATGGAAGCTCCTGTGCTGCCCCCGTGACCAGCGGATCGGGCGTGACGCGCGGCAGGGGGAGCAAACAGGAAATTCTACCGGGTGTTCAGGAATCTGGTGGGGAAGAAGGCTTCGAGTAGCCGAGCTCCGCCAAGGCCTCGCGGACCCGGGCCATCAACTCGGGATCGCTCGCCGGCACCGGCACGGCCCCTTGGGCTTCCTTGACCGCGCGGCCGAGCCCTTCCGAATCAACGCCGTAGCAGCTCAGGAGGCGGTCCAGGGTGATCAGGTCGGGGAGCTTCCTGCCGTTCTCGTAACGGGACAGGCGGCTCTGGGCGATGCCGCTCCGGGCCGCGACCTCGATCTGGGTCAGCCCGGCCGTCTTCTCACGAAGCCGGCGGAGAGCCAGCCCCAATCCGTTGTAGACATTCAGCCTGGGTTGCATTCCATGATGCTATTCCTTCTGCGGCCATATGTCTAGACCATCCTGCTCTAGGAAGTGAGTTGACGCCATAACGGTTGGAGCCATAGACTATGACTTAGGCGAACAAGTCAGATAGGAGGCTGCCATGCCAGAGGCTGAGGACGTTGCGCAGACGGAGATTCACGAGATCGCCGCCGGTTGGGAGAGGGACGTCGACCGGCTCCGGAAGGTTCATGCGAGCTTGCCGGTCTCTCCCCGGGAGGAGGCGATGCTCCTCGGGGAGGAGGAGGCGGATGTCTCGACGGAGGTGCGCTCGGCGATCGAGTGCGTGATCCCGGACCGGCTCGAGCCGGCGATCCGGACCTTGCGCGAGGCGGCCGCCTACCGCCCCAAGGGGACCAGATGAACGGGCCCGAGCAACAGGCCGCCCCCGGCGAGCAGCTCGGCGAGCGCTTGCGGCGGCTCCGGCGCAACGCGGGGTTGAGCCAGGAGGAGCTGGCCAGGCAGGCCGGCGTCAAGGCGCTCCAGATCAGCAAGTACGAGCGGGGGATCTACGCGCCGAGAGCCGCCGTTCTGGGCCGTATCGCCGTGGCGCTCGAGACGACCACCGACTATCTCCTCGCGGGGCAGGTAGCCGCTGCGAAAGACGGGCTGACAGCCGTCCTGCCCCGCCTGGATGCCCTTCCCGCGGAGCTGCGCGCCCACCTGTTCGAGCTCTTGGACGCCGTCTTGAAGGCGCATGACCTCACGCGGCCGGAACAGCGCGTTGCGGAGCCTTCAGAAGCCTAGATTCTGCCCTTCCCTCCGCTACCAGCCGCTCATTCCCTCCTCTATAGCTCCGAGCGGCGGCAAAGTAGTCGCTTTCGCCTAGTTCAGGCATGCATCCATACGACTAAAGAAAAAGACTAGACAGTTTCAGTCTTCCTGCCGTACGATGTTTCCAGAAACAAGTTGTATGAGATGCGGCCATCGAATGTGGTGGCTGGCTTCCAGCGATGATTGATCTTCCGGAGCCATGACGGCCCGGATGTTTGAAAGGAGAAGAAGTATGGACAAGCCGCAGATGTGTCAGGACCTTCCGGAGAGGGCGGAGCTCAAGCCGGAGAGGGTGCAGCAGTTTCTGCTGCAGCTTCCGGGTTGGAGGCTGGCCGAAGGGCGGGGTATTCAGAGGCGCCGCCAGTTCGGAACCTATTCGAAGGCGCAGGATTTCGTCAGCCTCGTGGGCAAGCTCGCGACCGTGCTCCGGCAGCCGGTGACGATCGCCCTCACGGGGAAGCGCGTGGACCTCATCCTCCCCGGTCACCCCGTCAAGGGGAACGCCGGCGGACTCACCGATGTCGTTTTCAACCTGGCCGGCCTGATTGGCTAGGCCAGAGAAAGAAGAGAGGAGAACTGTCATGAAGGATCAAGCACAAGCCGACCACCTGGCGCGATGGGACACGGCCCTCGTAGCCGGAGAGGTCAACGACACCGAGCCGGGTCTCGGCGATCTCATGGTCGAGCTCGGGACGGCGACCGAGGGAGCCAGGACCTGCATCAACCGGCGGGCGAACCTGAAGTACCTGTTGCAGCAGAACACCCGCGACCTCGACGAGTTCATGGCCAAGGGAAAGGAGGCGTACGCCCGCGTGTCCTACGTGGTGAAGGGGCGCTACGGAATCAGGGCGGAGAAGCTGGCCGAGTATGGGCTTCAGCCCCGGCGGCCGGCGCTGAAGTCGAAGGTGGAGACGCCGCCGGTAGAAACGGAAAAGCCGCCTGTGAAGGGCCAGTCACCCTCCCAGGCGGCCAACTCCCAGACCGAATCCACGAACTAGGAGCAGGTCCAGTATAGCGTGAAGTTTTCCGGGGGCGCACAGGCGCCCCCGTTTCTTATGACGGGATCAGCGGTAGAGGAAACGCAGGGCTTTGGGCAGGCGCCGGCGCCAGCTCGATTCGTTGTGGCCGCCCTTGGCATCGGGGCGCCACAGGAGGTTGTCGTCGTCGTAGCCCTGGCGGATCAGGAGGGCGGCCATGGCGGCGACGATGGGGATGAGCCTCCCCCGGTCTTCCCGGGCTCCGGCGTCCAGGTAGACCCGCGACAGCTCGGGCGTGGGCTGTTTGCCGATGTCCGCGAAGATGGCCTGGTCCGCGACCCAGAAGGAGGGGGACATGACCAGCGCTCCGCCGAAGGCGCGCGGGTAGTGGAAGTGGGCCCAGAGCGAGCAGAGGCCGCCCATGGAGGAGCCTCCGATCACCGCGCCCAGGGGGCCGGAAATGAGGTTCAGCTCCGCTTCGAGGGCCGGCATCAGCGAGCCGGTGATCCAGTCGAGGAGGAGGGGAGCCTGGCCGGGCTTGTCGAAGAGCTCGAAGGGGGAGAGCTCCCAGTTGCGCCTCTCGCCGCCGTGATCGATCCCGACGGCGACCGGCGTCGGCCGGCCGGCGCGGTCGAGCCGCTCGATCGCGTCGTGCAGGTGCCAGCCGCCGGAGAAGGACGGCGCGTCGTCGAAGACGTTCTGGCCGTCGAACATGTAGAGGGCGAGCCAGTGCTGTTCCGGCGTGTAGCTCCGGGGCAGGTAGACGCGGATGCAGCGCGGCGCGAGCCCCGGCACTTCAAAGGGGCCGAGGACGTTGATTTCGCCGGGCCGCATCCGGGCGAGCGAGCCGGGCAGCGCCGTCTCGACCGGCTTCGGCTCCGATGGCTCTGAAGGCTGCACGGCATGGGACGGCGCGTCCGAGATCCGCCGCAATGCCTCGGACACGGCCCGCACGATGAACCCGTCGCGGTCGTGCAGAAAGAAGATCCGCTCCGCGATCTCATCGGGAAAGGAGATGGTGATGTCGGTCATGAGCCGGCGGAGCGTATCACCGCGTGCTGTCGGGCGCTTTATGGGGGGAGATCCGCCAGCCATTCCAGGAAGCGCAGCACCTCGCCGGGATCGCGCAGCCGGTAGCAGGCCGCGGTGGGGCGGGGCTCTTCGGCGACGAGGATGCCGATGCCCTGCTTCTCGATGGCCCGGAAGGCGTCCTCGTCGGTGATGTCGTCGCCCAGGTAGAGCGGAACTTCCGCGAAGAGGTTCATGGTGTCCATCATCCAGAGGAGGGCCTGTCCCTTGTCCCAATCCAGGTCCGGGCGCAGCTCGAAAAGCTTCTTGCCGTGGGCCTTGCGCAGGCCGGGATGGGCGGATGCGACTTCGTCCACCACCCGCTCGATGCGCGGCAGGTCTTCCTCCGGGGCCAGGCGGAAGTGGATGGAGACCGCGAAGCGCTTGGGCTCGATCAGCACTCCCTCGATCCCCGACAGTTCCTGGCGCAGCGCTTCGGCGGCGCTGTCGATCCGCGCCGGGATGCCCTCGCCGACTTCGTGGCGGAAGCCCGGGCCGGCGATGTCGTAGCCATGGCTGCCGGCATAGGAGATGCCGTCGAGGCCCACGAGGGAGGTCACGTCTTCGCGGCCGCGGCCGGAGAGGATGGCCACCGGATAGCGCTGCGCGAGCCGGCGCACCACTTCCCGGGTTTCCTCGGGCAGGGTCGCCATCTCGGGGCGCGGCGCGATGGGGGAGAGGGTGCCGTCGTAGTCGAGGAACACGGCGGGACGGTGGCCGTTCAGCCGGCGCCCGATCTCGTTGCGGCGCTTCAGGGCGGAGGGGAGCACTGGTACCTCGTCAGTATCTCGTCCACAGCCCGAGTGATGGATAGCGTTTCATGTAGGGGCGGCTCTTGTGGCCGCCCTCCGGAAGGGCACCCACAAGAGGTGCCCCTACAGAGGATCCGTCTTTTCCGGCGTGACAGCTCTTCAACTCCAGCTTTCTTCGACGCTCATCGAGGGGAAGTACTCCTTGGGCGCCCGCAGGTCCTCGGTCACTTCGCCGAGGGCGGCGCGGAGGTAGTAGTCCACCCACCAGAAGATGTCCTGCTCGCGGAGGATTTCCTGCATGCGGCGCATCCGCCGCTGCCTCTCCTCCTCGTCCATCTCCATGGCCTCGTGGAGCGCGTCGGCCATGCCCTCGATGTCGTGCGGGTTGACCGCCAGCGCTCCTTCCTGGAGCTGCGCCACCGCGCCGGCGAATTCGGAGAGGACCAGCACGCCGCAGGCCTCGATCTGGCAGGCGACGAATTCCTTGGCGACGAGGTTCATCCCGTCCTTGATGGAGGTGACGAAGCAGACCCGAGCCATGCGGTAGAGGGCGAGGAGGTCGCCCGGCGAGAGGCTCTTGTAATGGTAATGGACCGGCACCCAGCCGGCCATGGAGAACTCGCCGTTGATCTCTCCTACGAGCTGGTCCACCGCCGCCTTGAGGGCCTGGTATTCCGGTACCCCCTCGCGGCTGGGCACCACGACCTGGAACAGGATCACCTTCTCGCGCAGCCCGCGGAAGCGCCGCAGGAGGTCGCGGTAGGCCTCCAGCCGCTCGATCAATCCCTTGGTGTAGTCCAGCCGGTCGACTCCCACGATGAGCTCGAATGGGCCGATCTTCCCCCGCATGTCCCGGATGCGCTCTTCGACCTGCTCGGAGCCGGCGCCTTGCTCGAAATGGGCGTAGTCGATGCCGATGGGGAAGGCGCCGACGCGGATCGTGCGCGAGCCCACGCGGACGCTGGCGATCGGGCCTTCCTCGTCGATCTCGGCCTCGGGCAGCAGGTTTTGTATGCAGGTGAGGAAGTTGCGGCTGTCGCGCGGGGTCTGGAAGCCGAGGAGGTCGTAAGCCAGCAGGGCGTTCAGGATCTTGGCGCGCCAGGGCAGCTTCAGGAAGATGTCCAGCGGCGGAAAGGGGATGTGGAGGAAGAAGCCCACCTGGCGCTCTTCCCGCTCGCGGATGTAATAGGCCACGTGGATGAGCTGATAGTCATGCACCCAGATGAAGTCGTCTTCGCCGCTCTGCTCGATCACGGACTCGGCGAACTTCTCGTTGACCTTCAGGTAGGCGTACCAGTACGAGGGCTCGAAGTCGCAGCGGTCCAGGAGGTCGTGGAACAGGGGCCAGAGGATGCCGTTCGAGAAGCCCTCGTAGAAGCCTTTCACCTCGTCTTCGGAGAGCAGCACCGGCACCAGCTCGTAGCCGCGTTCCTGGCGGTCTCCTTCGAGCACTCTCTCCCAGTCGCCCCCCTCGTCGAGGGCGAGCCCGGGCCAGCCGATCCAGACGCCGCCGCGGTTCGAGAGCACCGGCGCGAGAGCGCTGACCAGCCCGCCGGAGCCCGGCTTGAGGGTCCACTGGTCTTTCTTCCTCTCCAGGACGATGGGGAGGCGGTTCGATACGACGAGGAGGCGGTGCGACAGCGGACTCAAGACAGAAGGAATGGGGTGCAAGCCCTGAGCCAGCAGGGGTCAATCAGTGATGCTACGATCCGCGGGCTCGCACCACTTGTAGAGGAAAACCAGGAGGCTCGAATGCGCAAGGCTGTCTTCGCCGTGCTTCTCACCCTTTCTTTGGCCGGTTGTCACGCCAACCCGAAGTACGTCTGCGCTCCGGCGAAGCCGGCGGCCTGTCCGCTCCCGCTCTGCCCGGCTACCCCGAATGTCCAGGCGCGCGACCTCCGCAACCTGGTGCTCGAGGGGGGCGGAGTCAAGGGCGTGGCCTATCCGGGCGCGCTCCAGGTGCTGCAGTCGCAAGGCATCCTGCCGAAGATCGAAAAGGTGGCTGGCACTTCCGCGGGCTCGATCGTGGCCGCCCTGATCGCCCTCGGCTATAGCCCGGAGCAGATGCAGTCGCTGATGCTCGACCTCGACTTCAAGCAGTTCGAGGACGGCAGCGTGCTCGGCGGGCCCGAGCGCTTCTTCAGGAAGTTCGGCTGGTTCAAGGGGGATTATTTCCTCGAGTGGATGCAGTGCCGGGTCAAGGAGCAGACCGGCGACTCGAACGCCACCTTCGCCGACCTCGCCAGGGACCGCTCCAAGTTCAAGGATCTCTTCGTGCTCTCGACCGACCTCTCGCGGCGCCGCACCCAGGTGTTCTCCAATGCCACCTCGCCCGACCTGCCGGTAGCGCAGGCGGTGCGGGCTTCGATGTCGATCCCCCTCTTCTTCGAGGGGTACTACGTCGACGGCGCCCTTTTCGGTGAGACCGGCGAGACCGGACAGAAGCAGGACCTGTTCGTGGATGGCGGCGTGCTCGACAATTACCCGATCGAGCTCTTCGATCAGAACGGGGTCAACCCGCAGACGCTCGGGCTCTTCCTCTACAACCAGGGAGCGCCCGTGAACCCGGATTACAAGATCGACAGCTTCCCGGAATACGCCCGGAACCTGTTCGAGGCGCTGCTGAATGTCCAGGTCAACGCCTTCAACAACAATCCGGACGATCAGAAGCGGACGATCAAGATCAACGACCTGGGAGTCGGCACGACGGATTTCAGCGCCTCGAACGAGCTCAAGTGCAAGCTCATCCAGCAGGGGGTCATCGACGCCTGCAAATACCTCGGCGGAGAGGCCCAGCCGCTACAATAGGATTGTAAGGAGGTGGGCATGGGTGTCGACGAGCAGATTCAATCCGGTGAGGAGGTCGTCTACCGCGCGCACGTCACGCGGATTTCGCTGGTGCCGTGGGTGCTCGGGCTCGTTCTGGTGTTGGCCGGGGCGGCGATCGCGTGGCAGTACGCCCCCGAGCCGACGATTCTGATCGCGGCGGGCGCGCTCGCCGTGATTCTGGCCGTCGTGATCCTCTGGAAGCTCCTGGTGCTCCGTTCCTTCGAGCATGTGCTGACCAACCGGCGGATGATCCAGCAGACCGGGATCTTCCACAAGCGCTCCATGGACGCGCCGCTCGACAAGGTGAACAACGTCGAGCACTGGCAGACGCTGTGGGGGAGGATCCTCGGCTACGGCGACGTGGAGATCGACACGGCGAGCGAGCACGGTGCCACCCGCTTCAAGAACATCGCCCGGCCGCTGGATTTCAAGAACGCCATCGTCGGCGCGACCGAGGCATACCGTTCCCGCCGTTTCGCTCCCGCGGCCCCCGCGGCGCCGATTGCCACTTCCGGCGCCGACCGCCTGCGCCAGCTCAAGGGTCTCCTCGACGACGGGCTGATCTCGCAGGAGGAGTTCGAGATGAAGCGGCAGAAGCTGCTCGAAGAGATTTGATCCCATCCCCCCTCTCCCCAGCCCTCTCCCCCGTGCCGGGGGAGAGGGAGCCCACCCGGGCCTCTGGTACACTGGGGCGGTAATGCTTCGTAACCCGCTCCCCGCCGACCTCTGCCTGACCGACCTGATCGACGAGCTGCGACAGGATTCCAAGCTCGGTCCGCAGCTCGTCCATCAGGCCTACCTGCCGGGGAGCCCTGAGGTCTTCGAGGATCTCGGTCCGCCGTTGCCTGCTCCTCTCGCCGAGGCGCTCGCCCGGGGGGGCGTGTCCCGGCTGTGGAAGCATCAGGCCGAAGGGATCGCGGCCGTTCGGCGGGGGCAGGATGTGCTGGTCACGACTCCTACTGCCTCGGGCAAGTCGCTGATCTTCCAGGTGCCGGCGTTGGAGGAGGCACTCCGCGGCGGCCCGGGGCACGGGCTGTTCCTCTTCCCTCTGAAGGCTCTCGGGCAGGACCAGCGCGGGAAATTTTCGAAGCTGGCGGAGGAGGCCGGGCTCTCCCCCGAAGTGGGCGGGTGCGAGATCTACGACGGCGATACCCCAGCCGCGAAGCGCACGGCGATCCGCAAGAATTTCCCGCGGGTGATCGTCTCGAACCCCGACATGCTCCATCTCGCCGTGCTCGGGCACTGGACCGGATGGGGGCCGTTCCTGGCCGACCTGCGCTGGATCGTGCTCGACGAGCTGCACACCTACCGCGGGATCTTCGGCAGCCATTTCCATCATGTGCTGCAGCGCTTCCTCCGCCTCTGCCGGTCGGTCGGGGGAGACCCGGTGATCATCGCCTCCTCGGCCACGGCGGCCAATGCCGGCGAATTCGCGCAGACGCTCACCGGCCGCAAGTTCCATTGGATCCAGGAATCCGGCGCGCCGCGCGAGGGCAGGCACCTGCTGTTGTACCGGCCGGAGGCGAGCCCCTACACGCTGGCGCTCCAGCTCTTCATCCGGCTGGTCAATGCGGGGCTCAAGACGATCGTATTCACCAAGGCGCGGCGCATCACCGAGCTGCTCTACTCCTGGCTGCGGCGGGAGGACCCCGAGCTCGCCAAGCGCGTGGCGAGCTACCGCGCCGGCTTCCTCCCCGAGGAGCGGCGGCGGATCGAGCGCTCCCTGTTCGAAGGCAAGCTCGACGGGGTGATCTCGACCTCGGCGCTGGAGATGGGGATCGACGTGGGTGGCCTGGATGCCTGCATCCTGGTTGGCTATCCCGGCAGCATGATGGCCACCTGGCAGCGCTCGGGCCGGGTGGGGCGCGACGGTCGCGAGTCGATCACCGCCATGGTGGCGCTCCCCGATGCGCTCGACCAGTACTTCCTCGATCATCCGGAGGAGCTGATCGGCCGCCCCTGCGAGCGCCTGATCGTGGATCCCGAGAACGATCCGGTCTCCCGCGCTCATCTCGTCTGTGCCGCCTCGGAGATGCCGCTCTGCAGGCAGGACGATCATCCCTACATGGGCCGGCACGAGCAGAGGCTCGACCTCCTGCTGCGCCAGGGGCATCTGTTCGAGGCGGTGGATGGCGGCGACCTCTACTGTCTGCGCCGCCGGCCGCAGCGGCACGTGAACCTGCGCGGGACGGGGGAGACCTTCGCCATCCTCGACGAGGGGCGGGAAGGGAGGATGATCGGCACGGTCGACGGCGTGCGGGTGCTCCATGAATGCCATCCCGGGGCGATCTATCTCCATGCCGGCCGGCAGTTCGAGGTGCTCGCGCTGGAGCGGGAGGAGAGGCGGGTGCGCGTCAAGGCCGTAGACGTGGAATGGTTCACCTCGCCCTTGACCGAGAAGGAGACCGAGATCCTGGAGGTCCTCAAAGAGAGGACGGACGGCCCGCTGCACGCCTGGCTGGGGCGGCTCAAGGTAACCGAGAGGGTGGTCGGCTTCGAGCGCAAGCGGATCCACGGCCAGGAGACGATCGATCAGACCCCCCTCGACCTGCCGCCCGTGCATTTCGAGACGGTGGGCCTCTGGTGGGCCGCGCCGCGTGAGATCGAGGAGACCTTGCGGCAGGCCGGCGAGCACTTCATGGGCTCGCTGCACGCATCGGAGCACGCCTCGATCTCGCTCTTCCCGCTGCTGGCGCTGTGCGACCGTGGGGATATCGGGGGGATCTCGTACTCGTTCCAGCCGCAGGTGGGGAGCGGTGCGGTGTTCATCTACGACGGCCATCCGGGCGGCGTGGGGATCGCGGCGCGGGGGTTCGAGGACCTGCCTGATCTGCTCGGGAGGGTCCGCACGGTGCTCGAAGGTTGCCCGTGCGAGACGGGCTGCCCGTCCTGCACCCACTCGCCGAAGTGCGGCAACGGCAACCGTCCTCTGGACAAGCCGGGGGCGGCGCGGTCGCTTCGTTTGTTGCTGGGGATGGAGGATCCGGTGATCCCCTGGGGGGCTCCCCAGCCTCTGGATCTGCGGGCGCTTGTCGGGAAGGAGCCGGATCTCGAGCCCCCGGAGGAGACTGCGACGGAAACAGCCCCGCCGAAGACGGAGAGCTTGCCGGGGCAGCCGGGGCTCTTCATCCTCTCGCGGCCGGGCGATCCCCGAACGATCCTGTTCGACCTGGAGACGCTGCGGGCGGCTTCGGAGGTCGGCGGGTGGGCGAACATCCACCGGATGGGCCTGGCCCTGGGGGTCCTCTGCCATCTGGAGGAGGGGCGGTTCGAGGTCTACCGGGAGGGCGAAGTGAAGGGGCTGGTCGAGGCCCTGCGGCGCGCCACGCTGGTGATCGGCTTCAACTCACGGCGGTTCGACTACCAGGTCCTCACCGGCTACACCGGGGAGAACTACAACCGGCTGCTGCCCACCCTGGACCTCCTGGAGGACATCGCCCGCCGCATCGGGTTCCGGGTGGGGATGGGACATCTCGCCAAGGAGACGCTCGGGCTGGGCAAGTCGGCCGACGGTCTCCAGTCGCTCCAGTGGGTCCGGGAGGGGAGGCTCGACCTCGTCGAGCAGTACTGCCGCAAGGATGTCGAGATCCTCCGCGATCTTTATCTCCATGGCCGCAGGGAAGGCTGCCTGTTCTACCGCGACCGCCAGCGCGACGTGAGGCTCAAGTTCTGCGTCGAGTGGTGAGGGCTGTGCACGCACCTTGCAATCCTCCTGTGAGCTGAGGAGGATTCGCCAATGAATCACCGATCTGCCTTGCCCATTCTCGTCCGGCCCTTCCTGGTGGTCGCCGGCGTTCTCGCCCTGCTTTCGCTCGCCGGCTGCGCCGGCGCCGGCCTGGGCAACGTCTTCCGCGAGCCCGATGTGGACGTGGTCGGCGCCGAGCTGACCCGCACCGGCCTCTCGGGGGCCGATGTCCTCTTCGAGTTCGAGGTGGAGAACCGCAACGGGATCGCCCTCGTGCTCGACGGCTTCAACTACAAGATCCGCCTGAACGAGAAGCCGCTGCTCGACGGCCGCCAGAACCAGCGTACCCAAATCGCCGCCAACGCCGACAGCCGGGTCAGGCTGCCCGTAACCTTCCAGTACGACGATGTCCTCAGGGTCCTCGAGACCCTGGACAACAAGGACGACCCCACTTACGAGCTGACGGCGGACTTCCAGTTCGCGGTCCCCATCATCGGAACGGTGACCGTTCCCGTCACCAAGAGGGGACAGCTCTCGCTCGACCGGCTTCTTCGCATGGGTATCGGCCGCTAAACGGCCGCTAAACTTCCCCCCGTTTTCTGCGTATCAGCTACAGCCCCCGTATGGCGGGGGTGTGTCCGCTTGATTTGAAACCTCTGGGGAGCATCCGATTAACCGCAAGCCTTTCCTTCTTCTTCTTTCCGTGCTCGCCCTTGCCGGGCGCGCCGAGTCCCAGGCGTCCGAGATCCGCTACTCCATCGAGTTCGGCGGCAACAGGGCCGGCACGGCCGTGACCCGCATTATCGGCAGCGAAACGGGCAACGAGCGGCTCTACTCGCACGAGTACAACGACCGCGGCCGGGGTCCGAAGACCGAGGACCGCGTGGTGATCGGCGCGGGCGGCATACCCTCCCTGGTCGAAATCACCGGCTACGACTACTGGAAGAACCCGGTGGACGAGCGGTACGAGCTGCGCGAGGGGAAGGCCTCCTGGCACAACGCGTCCGAAAAGCAGGAAGGGCTCGCCTTGAGCCGGCCGTCCTACTACCTGAACATGAATGGCTCGCCCCAGATGCTGGAGGTCCTCGCGCAGGCGCTCCTCGCCGCCCCGGGCCGCTCGCTCGACCTGCTCCCGTCGGGCAAGGCGAAGATCGATCAGATCGGTTCCGTCGAGGCGGAGGCGGGCGGCAAGAAGCGTAAGGTGGACCTTTACTCCATCCAGGGCCTCGGCTTCGAGCCGTTCCATGTCTGGCTCGACGGGAACAAGACCTTCTTCGGCGCCGACTGGGGTTGGATGAAGATCGCCCAGGAGGGCTGGCAGGGCGCGCTGCCGAAGCTCAAGGAGGTCCAGGACGCGGAGGACGGCAAGGTGGCAAAGGCGCGGGCGGCGCGTCTGACCCGCAAGCCCAAGGGCGGCCTCGTCTTCCGCAACGCCCGGCTGTTCGATCCCGAGACCGGCAAGGTGACTCCGGGCGCGACGGTGGTCCTCTCCGGCAACCGTATCCAGGCCGTGGGCCGGGACGGCGAGGTCCAGGTCCCGGCCGGGGCCGAGGTGATCGACGCCGCGGGCAAGACCCTGATGCCCGGGCTCTGGGACATGCACGCCCATCTCGGCACGCTCGACGGGCTGCTCAATCTGGCGGCCGGGATCACCACCGTGCGCGACCTGGCGAACGACACCGACTTCCTTCTCGATCTGCGGCGGAAGATCGACGCGGGCGAGATCCTCGGCAACCGGGTCATCATGGCCGGCTTCATCGACGGCCCCGGCCCCTATGCCGGGCCGACGAAGGTGCTGGTGGACACTCCGGAAGAGGCCCTGGCCGCGGTGGACAACTACGCGAAGCTCGGGTACGAGCAGGTAAAGCTCTACAGCTCGCTCGACACCAAGCTGGTCCCGGTCATCGTCGAGCGGGCGCACGCCAAGGGGATGCGCGTCAGCGGCCACATCCCGAACGGCATGACGGCCGAGCAGGCGGTGCGCGCCGGCTTCGACGAGATCCAGCATGCGAACTTCCTCCTGCTGAACTTCCTGACGGGCGTGGATACCCGCACGCCGGAGCGCTTCCACGCGGTGGGGGAGCGGGCGTCCGAGATCGACCTGGGATCGGACAGCGTGAAGTCGTTCCTGGCGCTGCTCAAGGCAAAGGGCACGGTCTCCGATCCGACCCTGGTCACCTTCGAGGGGATGTTCACCGACCGGGTAGGCGTGGTCAGCCGCACCTTCGCGCCGGTCGCCGAGCGGCTGCCGCCGACGGTGCAGCGCGGGCTCGTCGCGGGCGGCGTCGCCCCCAAGGGCAAGGAAGAGCGCTATGCGAAGTCCTGGGAGTCCATGAAGGCGATCGTCAAGGCCCTCCACGACAACGGCATCACCATCGTGGCCGGCACGGACAACATGGCCGGCTTTTCCCTGCACCGCGAGCTGGAGCTCTACGTCGAGGCCGGGATTCCGACCGTGGACGCGCTCCGGAGCGCTACGATCGTCCCGGCCCGGGTGATGAAAAGGGACAAGGAGCTGGGCACGGTCGCGCCCGGCAAGCTGGCGGACGTGATCCTGATCGACGGCGATCCCACGGCCGACATCCGCAACATCAGGCGCGTGGTCCTGACAGTCAAGGACGGCGCCATGTACGATCCGGCGAAGCTGTACGGCGAGATCGGCGTCAAGCCGGCGGTCTAGCCTCTAAGGCTTGAAGAACACGGACTTACACGGACACGCAGGGACGATCACGGACATCCGGATTGTCCGTGTGAGTCTATGACAGTCCGTGTTTCGTCCGTGTGTCCGTGCCCCCGGCCCGGATCTAGCAAGCCGCCCCTCGCATGCGTACCAAGATTCTCGCAATCATCCTGGCGGGCGGCGAAGGGGGCCGGATGGAGGTGCTCACGGAGCGCCGTGCCAAGCCGGCCCTTCCGTTCGCCGGCGTCTACCGCCTCATCGACTTCTCTCTCAGCAACTGCCTGCACAGCAACATCGGCGACGTCTGGATCATCGAGCAGTACGAGCCCCACTCGCTCAACGAGCACCTGGCGAACGGCCGGCCGTGGGACCTCGACCGTACCTACGGCGGGCTGCAGGTGCTCCCGCCCTATCAGCGGCGCAACGGGGAGGAGGGGGGCTTCGCCGAGGGCAACGCCGACGCCCTTTACCGCAACCGCCGGTTCATCCGCGACTTCGATCCCGACCTGCTCCTCGTCCTGAGCGCCGACCATGTCTACCGGCTGGACTACAACGACGTCCTCGACCGGCATCGGGAGCGCGGGGCCGGGGTCACCCTCGTGACCACGCGCGTGCCCCGGGAGGAGGCCAGCCGCTTCGGAGTCGTCGAAGTGGACGGGGAAGGCCGGGTCACGGGCTTCGAGTACAAGCCCGAGAAGCCCCGTAGCGACCTCGTCACCACCGAGATCTTCGTCTACGACGGTCACAAGCTGCTCGAAACCCTGGAACGGCTGGCCGGCGAGCTGGGCGAGGGGGAGTCGCTCTCCGACTTCGGCCACGCGCTGCTCCCCGCCTTCGTCGAGGAGGGGAGCGCCTGGGAGCATCGCTTCGAGGGCTACTGGCGCGACGTGGGCACGATCGACAGCTACTGGGAAGGCCACATGGACCTCCTCGACGCGGAGAAGGATCTCGGGTTGGACGAGGAGGAGTGGCCCATCCTCACCTACGGCACCCGGCGCCTGCCCGCGCGGATCGAGGCCTCGGCGCGGATCGAGGGCAGCCTGATCTCGGCGGGCTGCCGGATCGCCGGCCGGGTCGTCCGCTCCGTGCTCGCGCCCGGGGTCGTAGTCGAAGAAGGGGCGGAGGTGCGGGACTCGGTGCTCCTGCACGACGTTGTGGTCCGGGCCGGCGCCGCGGTCGAGCGCTCGATCCTGGACGAACGGGTCGAGGTCGGCGAGGGGGCGCGGGTCGGCGGGCCGGACGCGATCACCCTGGCAGGCCAGGCAGCGCGGATCGATCCGGGGGCAAAGGTCGCGGCCGGCGAGCGGGTGATGTAGACTCTGCAGCTGAAACTGGAGTCCGGAATGACGACCCGCTGGAGGCTGGCCCTCCTTTCCCTCGTGATGCTCATCTGCGTCGGCTGCGATCAGGCCGCGAAAGCCGTGGCGCGGGACTCGCTCGCCGGGCGGACGATCTCGCTGCTCGGCGGCGCCGTCCGCTTCGAGTACGCGGAGAACATGGGCGCCTTCCTCAGCCTCGGTTCTTCCCTGCCGAGCGGGATGCGCTCGCTGCTGTTCGTGGGAGGGACCGGCCTGATCGTGCTCGGCCTCCTGGTGGCCATGGCCCGCGGCGGCAGCGGCTCGCCGTCGGGCGCGCTCGGCCTGGCGCTCCTGGCCGGCGGCGCGGTGGGGAACCTGATCGACCGTGTTGCCTACGACGGCGCGGTGGTGGACTTCGTCAGCGTCGGCCTCGGCAGTCTGCGGACCGGGATCTTCAACCTGGCGGATGTGGCCATCACCGTCGGGGTGGTGCTGGTGGCTCTGCAGGGCTGGCGCACGGCGAGCTCCGCGGAGCCCGCCGGGACGCGCTGAGCGCACGCCTCCCCTGGTCCCGCCGGCTCCGGAGCCCGGAGCCGGCCACATTCCTACCCTTCCTGCGCCAACCGGATTGCTCTATTTTGCGGTCGTTTCATTACGACGAACATTACGATCCCTGCGGGACGTTCCGCAGAACCTGCGCCCTCTCGCGGTAAGCTTCCGCGCCATGAGCGAAACGTCCTTTCTCGGTCTCCGCACCGTCATCTATCCCATGGACGACCTTCAGGCCGGCAAGGAGTGGTACAGCCGTGTCCTGGGTTTTCCTCCGTACTTCGACGAGCCGTTCTACGTGGGCTTCAATGTCGGCGGCTTCGAGCTCGGGCTCAACCCGGACACGAGCGAGGCAAAGCCGGGCGCCGGCGGTCCTCTGGCCTACTGGGGGGTGGAGGATGCAGGCCGCGCGCTCGAGCACCTGCTGAAACTAGGCGCCCGGGAGCACACTCCGTTACAGGACGTGGGCGGCGACATCCGCGTGGCCTCGGTCCTCGATCCGTTCGGCAACGCCTTCGGGATCATCGAGAACCCGCACTTCCGGCTCGGCGGGTGAGCTGGGATGTCCTGATCCTCCATCCGGAGTCCACCTCCGAGTCTCCGGAGGACCGTCCCCGGCTCAAGCCTCTGGGGATGGCGGAGGAGGTGCGCAAGGCGGTGAGCCGCTCGCTGACCGGGATCGAATGGCTGGAGCCGGTGCAGGGGGTCTACGACGGCCGGGGCTACTCGATCGACGCGCAGCTCCCGTCGCGCGGCGTGGTGGATTCCATCGGTCTGCATGTGCGGGGGACTGGCAACCCCCTGCCGGTGATCGTCCGGCTCTGCCGCCAGAACGGCTGGGTGGCGTTCGACAGCGCGGCCGGCACCTTTCTGAACCTGGAGAATCCGTCGCCCGAAGGCTGGGAGAGCGGCTTCCGCCGCGGCGCCCAACTTCAGGCGCTGGCGCAGCTCCACCGCGGCCAGCCCCCGCTGCCGCCGCGCCTGGGACGGAGATACCTGCTCTGGCTGGTGCCGCTGCTGTTGACCCTGCACAATCTGGAGGAGGCCGTGTTCATGAAGGGCTTCCTGGGCCGTTTCGCGGCCAGGGTCCCGATCCTGCCGACGGTCACCATGGGCCAGTTTCTCCTGGCTCTGGGGCTCGTGACGCTCGCGCCCTACGCTTTCGCCGCGTCGGGTCCGCTGGAGAGGCGGAGCCGGGCCTTTCTCCTGGTCCTCGGCACGCAGATGGTGGTGCTGGTCAACGTCGTCGCGCATCTGGCTGCGGCGCTCTGGGTGGGTGGCTATGCCCCGGGCCTGGTGACGGCGCTGCTGGTGAACCTCCCCTTCTCGGTCTTTCTCTTCCGCCGCGCTCTGCGAGGCTCCTGGGTGAAGCCCCGGGATCTGGCCTGGCTTCTCTTGGCCGCCCTCCTTGTCCATGGCCCCGGGCTGTTGGGATTGATGGTGCTGGCAGGGTGGGCGGTGGACTGATCGGTTCCGTGATAAGATGTCACAAAGCGTCATTCGGGCGCGCCTGGGGAGAACATCGTTTCATGACCGATCAAGAGTTGAGAGACCTGGTAGGCAGTCTGGCGGTGCGTCACGCAGAGCTGGCCGAATCCCAGCGGGAGACGGGCCAGTACCTGAAGGAGGTCGGCAAGCAGATTGGCGGTCTGGGCGAGAAGTTTGGCAGCTTCACGGAGGGGCTGGCGCTCCCCTCTATGACGAAGATCTTGACCCAGCGCTTCGGGATGGACGTCGTCCTGCCCAAGGCCCGCTCCCGGATGAATGGCCGCTCCCGGGAACTGGACGTCCTCGCGTACTCCAGGACCAGCGGCGAGGCCATCGTCGTGGAGGTCAAGAGCCACCTCCGTCAGGAGGGGCTCGACCAGATGCGGAAGACTCTTCGGGAGTTCCGCGAGATCTTTCCCGAGCACGCGGACAAGAAGATCTACGGCATCCTCGCTGTCGTCGATGCTCCCGAGGACCTGCGGGACAAGGTCCTGCAGGACGGCATCTATCTGGCGAGGATCCATGACGGGCAGTTCGAGCTCCAGGTCCCCGACAGCTTCCAGCCCCGCGCCTTCTAGCTGGCCGCCGAGAGGGTAGACGTCGGCAGCAAGCCGTGGTGATCCTCTACCCACTCGTTTGAAGGTGCTACCCACTCGTTTCCGGCAGCTATCCAGTGGATGGAGGGGTCCATCCACTCGTTTGAGAGAGCTACCCACTCGTTTGGGAGAGCTACCCAGTCGTTTGAGGGGCGAACTCACTCGTCTGGGTCCGCAAATAACTGGTTTGTGTCCGGAGCTTACTGCTACCTTGCGCCCGGAGCGAGAAAGAAGCGGTCCGGAAGCAGCTTGGACAGCGTAGTCTCCTCCCGCTCGCCCTGGGTGTTCGTCAGCAGGATCGGGAGATCCTCCGCGAACTCCGAGAGGGTCTGGCGGCAGAGACCGCAGGGACGGGCGGGTGGGCTGGTGTCCGTGATCACGGCCACGGCCCGCGGCTTGCGCAGACCGGCCGAGGCCGCCGAGGTCATGGCGTTGCGCTCGGCGCAGGTGGCGAGGGAGGGAATGCAGTTCTCCACGTTCGCGCCCGCCCAGATGGAGCCGTCCTCCATGAGCAGCGCCGCTCCCACCGGATACCGGCTGTAGGGCGCATAGGCGTTGGCGCGGGCGGCGGCAGCGGCGGCGATCAGCGCGTCCCAGTCCATGGCGATCAATCTAACACGCCTGTGATAGCGTACGGGCGCGTCCGGACAGCCCTGTCCAGGACGGTTCACCTTCCCATCACCATCCCAGGAGGAGCACGGGCGTGGCCAGGACCTACAACGACATGACGCCGCCCGCGGACGGCCAGGAGATCACCTGGACCGCGGGAGAGGACCGGTTGGAAGTACCGGACCGGCCCATCATTCCGTTCATCGAGGGGGACGGCACCGGGCCGGACATCTGGCGCGCCACCCGCCGCGTCATCGACGGCGCGGTCGAGAAGCTCTACGGCGGCAAGCGCTCCATCGCCTGGTTCGAGGTCCTCGCCGGCGAGAAGGCCCAGGGCCGCACCGGCGAGTGGCTTCCCAAGGACACCCTCGACGCCATCACCCAGTACCGCGTGGCCATCAAGGGCCCGCTGACCACGCCGGTCGGCGGCGGCATCCGCAGCCTGAACGTCACCCTGCGCCAGGTACTCGACCTCTACGCATGCGTGCGGCCGGTGCGCTGGTTCAAGGGCGTGCCCTCGCCGGTCAAGGAGCCCGAGAACGTCGACATGGTGATCTTCCGCGAGAACACCGAGGACGTGTACGCCGGCATCGAATGGCCGGCGGGTTCGGAGAACGCGAAGAAGCTCATTGACTTCCTCGGCCAGCTCGGCAAGGAGGTCCGGCCGGACAGCGGTATCGGTATCAAACCGATCTCGACCTTCGGCTCCAAGCGGCTGGTGCGCAAGGCCCTGCGCTACTCCCTGGAGTGCGGGCGCAAGAGCGTCACCCTGGTGCACAAGGGCAACATCATGAAGTTCACCGAGGGCGCCTTCCGCGACTGGGGCTACGAGGTGGCGCGCGACGAGTTCGGCGAGCGCATGATCACCGAAAACGACGTGTACGAGAAGCACAACGGCAAAGCCCCTGAGGGAAAGATCGTGGTCAAGGACCGCATCGCCGACTCCATGTTCCAGCAGGCCCTGCTGCGGCCGGACGAGTACGACATCCTGGCCACCACGAACCTCAACGGCGACTACCTCTCGGACGCCCTGGCCGCCCAGGTCGGCGGGCTCGGCATGGCCCCGGGCAGCAACGAGGGGGACGGCATCGCCGTGTTCGAGGCCACCCACGGCACCGCTCCCAAGTACGCCAACCAGGACAAGGTCAACCCCGGATCGCTGATCCTCTCCGGCTGCATGATGCTGCGCTGGCTCGGCTGGCACGAGGCGGCGTCCGGTATCGAGTCGGCTTTGGGCCGCACCATCGAGCAGAAGCGGGTGACCTACGACCTCGAGCGCCAGATGGACGGGGCCACCCTGCTCAAGACATCCGAGTTCGCCGAAGCGATCGTCGAGAACCTGTAAGAGGGAGAGTTTCCATGCAATACAAAGTCACCGTGGTGGGCGCCGGCAACGTGGGCGCCACCACTGCGCAGAGGATCGCGGAGGCCGAGCTGGCCGATGTGGTCATGGTGGACGTCGCCGCCGACCTGGCGGCCGGCAAGGCCCTGGACATGATGGAGGCCGCGCCGGTCCTCGGCTTCAACGCGAAGATCTCCGGCGGCGGCGATTACGGCCCGACCGAGGGCTCGCACGTTACCGTCGTCACCGCCGGCCTCGCCCGCAAGCCGGGCATGAGCCGCGACGACCTGCTCGCCAAGAACCAGGAGATCGTCGGCGAGGTGGTGCGACAAGTGGTGCAGCGCTCGCCCGAGACGATCCTGATCCTGGTCACCAATCCGCTCGACGCCATGTGCGAGGTGGCTCGCCGGGTCTCCGGCTTCCCCCGCGAGCGCATCTTCGGCATGGCCGGCGTGCTCGACGCGGCGCGCATGCGCTACTTCATCGCCTCCGAGCTGAACGTCTCGGTCGAGGACGTGGACGCCTTCGTGCTCGGCGGCCATGGCGACACCATGGTGCCGATGCCGCGCTATGCCACGGTCAACGGCATCCCGCTGCCGCAGCTCCTGTCGGCGGAGCGCATCGAGGCGATCAACGACCGCACCCGCAAGGGCGGCATCGAGATCGTCAACTACTACAAGCAGGGCTCGGCCTACTATGCGCCGTCCGCGGCGGTGTACGACATGGTCGCGGCCATCCTCCATGACAAGAAGAAGATCCTGCCCTGCGCCGTGCTGCTCGACGGCGAGTACGGCCTGACCGACCTGTTCGTCGGCGTGCCGGCCCGCCTGGGCCGCGGCGGCATGGAGCAGGTGATCGAGCTGGAGCTCACCGCGGAGGAGAAGGCGGCCCTGCAGAAGTCCGCCGAAGCCGTGCGCGAGCTGGTGGACGCGCTGCCGAAGTGAGGGGAGAGCCGCAGGCCCGCCTGGGGTTGAAACCCCAGGCTAGAAGAGTATCGCCTCCTCCGGAGGCGAGCTTCCGGCAGACTCAGAGACGAGGCGCAGCCTACTGCGCCTCCAGCCCCGGAGGGGCGAGCTTCCGAGAACAGTCGTGACGAGGCGCAGCCTGCTGCGCCTCCAGCCCCGGTGAGGGGCTGTACTTTTCTAGCCTGGGGTTTCAACCCCAGGCAGCAACCCTCACCCCCCTCTTTCCGTATGATCTAGCGAGCCACCCGCGGCTCGAATGCATGCGAACGTTTCGCGATGACCTCCTCCTGTGGGCCCTGGCGGGTCTGGCCGGGGTGTTGCTCCTGGCCTGGGCCTACCCGCGGGCGTTCCCGTTTCTTCCCGGCAACTGGTCCGTGAACCGCGACGAGGCGGCGGCCATCGCCCTGGAGCGGCTGACCGATCTCGGCCCTCCGGTCCCCGATCCTTACGTGATCACCGCCGTCAACCGCGACTTCTTCCTGGAGCGCCGCCTGCACCTCGCGCTCGACTCCGGAGACAGCGTGGAGAAGCTCCAGGCGACAGGTCTGCCGAAGCGGATCGTCAACTGGCAGGTGTTCGTCTATTCCAAGACGGGGCAGCGCGACGAGTGGGTCTACGAGGCGTCGGTGTCGCCGTCGGGCGAGGTGCTGTCGCTGCAGCACCAGTTGGATCCCCAGGCGCCGGGCAGGACCATCTCGCCCCAGAAGGCGCGCGAGGGGGCTGCCGCCTTCCTGGTCGAGCAGGGGTTCGACCTCTCCCGCTTCGCCGAGCCGAACCTGCGCACGCGGCAGCTCGCGGCCCGCACGGATACGGAGGTGCGCTATCCCGACCGCACCACGGCGCCGGGCGGGAAGGGCGCCCATGGGATGGCCGTGCTCTTCTCCGGCGACCGGCTGGCCGGTTTCTTCCCCTGGTACGACGATCCCGCGGAGCGGGAGCTGCAGCGCAGCCTGCAGCCGGTGCAGTTCTCGGTCTTCGGCCGCCTGCTGGCCGCCTACCTCCTGGTCGCGATCCTCGGAGCGCCGTTCCTGAAGCGCTACCACGAAGGGGAGATCGGGGTGAAGCGCGGCTCCCAGGTCTTTGCCGCCGTGGCCCTGGCCGGCCTGCTGCTGGTGATGCTGACCGCCCGCACCGACGCCCAGGGGGTCGGGCTCGGCGTCGCGACCCGGCAGCAGACGACCTGGATGGTGGCCGTGATCACGATGGTGTTCTGGGTGACTCCGTACGCGGTGCTCTCGTTCGTCGGCTGGTGCGTGGGGGAGTCGGTCTGCCGCGAGCGCTGGGGGCACAAGCTGGCGGGCTTCGACGCCCTGTTCCAGCGCCAGTGGGGGACCGCGACCGTGGCGCGCTCGGCGCTGCGCGGCGTGGCCGGCGGGCTGGCGCTCGCGGGCCTGCTCGCCGCCGTGCTGCTCGCCCTCCGGAGCGTCGGCGCCTCGCCGCTGATCGCGATGTTCCGGATCGGCGACAGCCGCTTCCCCAGCCTGGAGCTGCTGGTCCAGGTGCTCACCTACGGACTGTCGCCGATCCTGGCGATCGCCCTTTGTGTGCTGCCGATGGTGGCGAAAAGCGCGAAGCGCGCGGGAATCGCCGCCGGAATCCTGGCAGCCCTGGCGGCCGGCGCTGCGATCGTCTTCCCGGCAACGGCCGTCGTGCCGGTGCGCTGGGGATTCCTGGTCGCCATGCTCGCCGCTCTCGGCCCCGTGCTGGTGTTCCTCCGCGCGGACCTCCTGGCCACGCTGATCGCCGCCCTGGTGTCGCAGGTGCTCCTCCTGGGCTTTCCGATGCTGCTGTCGGACGACACTACCCTGCGGGTGCACGGCTGGCTGGCGCTGGCGCTCGCCGCGGCGCCGCTGATCGTCAGCCTGCGCTCGCTGCGGAGCCGCCGGGAGTTCCACTACCGCTACGAGGATGTGCCGCCGCACGTGCGCCGCATCGCCGAGCGCGAGCGCCAGAGGGTGGAGCTGGAGACGGCGCGGCGCATCCAGAGCTCGATCCTGCCCGATCTGCCGCCGAGCCTCTACGGGGTAGAGATCGCGCACGCCTACCTGCCGGCGTCGGAGGTCGGCGGCGACTTCTACGACGTGCTGGCGCTGGAGGACGGCCGCCTCGCCGTGGCCGTGGGGGACGTGGCCGGGCACGGCGTCTCCAGCGGCCTGGTGATGTCCATGGCCAAGTCGGCGCTCGCCGTGCAGGTGACGTTCGATCCCACCGTCACCGCGGTCTTCGAGACCCTCAACCGGACGGTGTTCCAGACCGCCCGCAAGCGGCTGCTCGCCACGCTCTGCTACGCCCTGCTCGATCCCCAGAAGCGAGAGCTGGTCTATGCCAGCGCGGGCCACCTGTTCCCCTACCGCATCACCACTGCCGGCCACGTGGAGGCGCTGGAGTCGATCGCCTATCCGCTGGGCGTGCGCGGCCGGCTGCAGGTGGAGCCGCGCACCATCGGCCTGGCGCCGGGGGACACCCTGTTCCTGTTCAGCGACGGCCTGATCGAGGCGCGGCCGGAGGACTCGGACCAGGTCTACGGCTTCGAGCGCCTGGAGCAGAGCCTCGCCCGCCATTGCCGGCGCGGCGTCGAGGGGCTGCGCGACGGAGTCCTCGAAGACGTGGAGCGCCACGCCGGCAATGGCCTGCGCGAGGACGACCAGACGATTCTGGTGCTGCGGCTGCCTTGAGCCTCAGCTGCACGGCAGAGCGTTCGTGTCCTGCACGGGCTTGGCCGCGGTCCCCTGGGGATTGGTGTAGGTCTTCGACTGCCCGCGCACCGTGTCGGTCACGGTGAGCGTGAGCGCGACGTCGGTGCCCGCCGACCAGAAGATCCAGTACTTGTTGTTCAGGCCGCAGCCGTTGAGCACCTTGACCAGAAGCTCGGGATTGGACGGGCCGAAGAACCAGAAAAGGCCTCCGGAATTCACCCCCAGGCTCGACAGCGGAACCGCGTTGCCGTTGCTTGTCCCCTGAAACGTCACCTGCACCTTGAAGCGGCGGTCGCCCGGCTGGTCGTCCACGCAGAGCGTGGTGGCGTTGGGCGTGCACGGCCCCGTCTGCACCGTGCCCAGGAACTGGGCGATCGAGGGGAAGGTCGAGGAGAATGCGCCGTCCATTTCGGAATTGCCCGCGGCGCAGCCGTCCTCCGGGTCGTCGCCGCAGCCGCCGGTGAGCTGGCCGACCACGATGCCCCCCTGGATCATCACGGGCGAGCCGGAGCTGCCGCCGAAAGTGCCGCCCAGCGACGGGAGGGCATAAAGATACTTCGGCCTGGGCGAGTCCTCGCACGTGTCCGTGGAGGTGCTCACGGTCGTGCGCGAGTAGGACTGCGGGAATGCGTCGAAATCGGGCGCCGGGTGCGAGATGCGGTGTAGGACCGTGCCGTTCGCCAGGGCGTTCGTAGTCCAACCCAATAAGACTCTTCCCCCCGGGACGGAGTTGAGGCGCACGAACGTGAAGTCGCTCGGCTCGCCGGTGGCGAGCAGGGTGGCGCCGTTGCTGCGCGGCAGCGAGTTGGGATTGGGAGCGGCGCCGTTGCAGGAGGCGGTCCGGAAGTCCCAGAAGGCCTCCAGGCTCGAAGCAGCGGCCTGGTTCGAAAAGCAGTGGTTGGCAGTCAGCAGGTAGGGCGTCCCCGAGCTCCGGGCATCGTTGAGCAACCCGCCGCTGCAGATGAAGAAGTCGCCGCCGATCTCGAACTCCAGGTGCGCGATGGCTTGGCGCGCCGCGGCGATGGCGTCGAACGTCCCGGCGCCGATGCACGAGGCATCCTGAACGCACTCGCCGAGCGGCGCGAAGGCGGGGATCAGGGACCCGAGGCGGAAGAGCTCGCCTACCTCGCGGATCTCCAGGCGGGCGGTTTCGCCGGCGGGCAGCGCGATCTCCAGGAACAGGTCCTCGCCGCCCACGCTGGGGGTCCAGAGGTCGCCGTCCGGCCCCAGCAGCTCCAACCCGAACGGCCGCGGCTCCTCGCCGGCTCCCCACACCCAGAGGCGCGTGCCGGCCGGGAGGCTCACCTTCTCCAGGTGGAGCCGCTGGCGCCAGGCTCCCGCCACCCGCACACGGGTGCCCCAGACGCGGGCATTCGTTGACGACGCAGCTGTGGACAGGCGCATCCGCACGGGCGAGGGGAGGGGCCGGGCGAAGCCGTTCTGCACCGGCAGAGCTCCTGACCGATTGCGCAGCGCCATGGCGTCAATCTGGTCCAGCGCTCCCTCCTCGACGCGACGCAGCGTGGCTCCGGCCTGAACCCCTTGCGACTCGGCCAAGCGCAGCGGAGGAGGGGCGGCCACGGCAGCCTCCGCCAGCTCCGGAAGAATAAGCGGCGGCACCGTCTCGGCGGCGGCGGGGACGGACAGCAACAGGACGGCCAGCAGGCTCCGGGTCCAGCTCATGATCTCTCCTCGAAAAGGCTGGAGGCATTCTACCGCGTCCGCCGACGCCTCCGACGCGATATGCTCTGGCGTCTTTTTCAAGGAGGCCGCGGGATGAAGATCGTCGTGCTGGGCGGCGGCCGGGTGGGGAGCGCCATCGCCCGAGACCTGGCCAGGGAGCCGGGGTTTCAGGTCACCGTCGCGGACGCCTCCGAGGCGGCGCTGCAACGCTTCGCGGACGAGCCGCGCCTGCGCACCAGGCGGGCCGACCTTTCCGATCCGGCCGAGGTGGGGCGCGCCGTCGCCGAGCAGGACCTCGCCGTGGGTGCGGTCCCCGGGTTCCTGGGCTACGCCACCCTGAAGACCGTGCTCGAGAACGGCAAGGACGTGGTGGACATCTCCTTCTTCGACGACGACCCCTTCAAGCTCGACGCTCTCGCGGTGGAGCACGGCCGCACCGCCCTCGTGGACTGCGGCGTCGCACCCGGCGCCAGCAACGTTCTGATCGGCCATGCCGCCGCCACGTTCGACCGGCTCGACAGCTTCGCCTGCTATGTCGGCGGCCTGCCCGCGGTGCGCACCTGGCCGTTCGAATACAAGTCGGTGTTCTCGCCCATCGACGTGATCGAGGAGTACACGCGCCCGGCCCGCTTCGTCCGCTACGGCCAGCGGGTCACGATGCCTGCCCTGACCGAGGTCGAGCCGATCGAATTCCCCGGCGTCGGCACGCTGGAGGCCTTCAACACCGACGGCCTGCGCACGCTGCTCACGACCGTGGACGTGCCTACCATGGTCGAGAAGACCCTGCGCTACCCGGGCCACGTGGAGAAGATGCGGATGCTCCGCGAGACCGGGTTCTTCAGCCAGGAGCCGATCGAGGCCGCCGGCGTCCGAGTGCGCCCGCTGGACCTCACGGCCCGCCTGCTGTTTTCCGCCTGGCAGCTCGGCCCCGAGGAGGAGGACTTCACCGTCCTGCGCGTCGCCGTCGAAGGGGAGAAGGCCGGCCGGCGCCTGCGGCAGAGCTGGGACCTCCTCGACCGCTACGACCGGGAGACGCGCACCACCTCCATGGCCCGCACCACCGGCTACACCTGCACGGCCATGGTCCGGCTGCTCGCCGCCGGCCTCTACACCCGCAAGGGGATCTCCCCGCCGGAGTACGTCGGGCGGAACGCCGACTGCTGCGCGTTCGTCCTGCGCGAGCTCGCCGAGCGGGGCGTGCGCTTCCAGGAGAGCGTGACCGAGCTAGACTAGATCGGTGGACCCCCTTGTTCTTGTAGTCATGGCGCTCGCCGCTGGTCCTTTCGTGGATGCCACCGCGCAGTCCGGCCTCGACTTCGTCCATTTCAACGGCATGTCGGGCGAGCTGTACTTCCCCGAGATGATGGGGCAGGGCGGCGCGCTCTTCGACTACGACAACGACGGCGACCTGGACGCCTGGTTGGTCCAGGGAGCGCAACTGGGCTCGGGCAAGCCCCCTGAGAAGCCCGGCGGGCGGCTCTACCGCAACGACTCTCTACAGTTCGTGGATGTCACGGAAGAGAGCGGCCTGGATGCCCGGGACTACGGCATGGGGGTCGCGACCGGGGATATCGACAACGACGGCTGGGTGGACCTCTACCTGACCAACTACGGCGTCAACCGGATGTATCGCAACAACGGCGACGGCACCTTCGCGGACGTCACCCGGCGCACGGGCACGGGCGATCCGCGCTGGAGCGTCAGCGCCTCGTTCTTCGACATGGACCGCGATGGCTGGCTCGACCTCTACGTGGCCAACTACGTGGACTGGTCGGTGGAGAGGAACCCCAAGTGCTTCGCCGCGAGCAGCCGCCGGGATTACTGCGGCCCCGCGGACTTCCCGCCGCTGCCGCACTCCCTCTACCGCAACCGGGGGGACGGCACCTTCGCGGACGTCTCGGCGCGCGCCGGAATCGCCCGCCGGCCCGGCCCCGGCCTGGGAGTGATCGCCTTCGACGCGGACCGCGACGGCTGGACCGACGTCTACGTGGCGAACGACGGCGCCGCCTCCTTTCTCTGGATGAACCAGCGGGACGGCACCTTCCGCGACGACGCCCTCCTCGCGGGAGCCGCGGTCAACCGCCGGGGGCAGCCCGAGGCCGGCATGGGGGTCACGGCCGGCGACTTCGATGCGGACGGCGACGAGGACCTCTTCGTCACCCACCTGACCGGCGAGACGAACACGCTCTACGTGAACGACGGGACCGGCATGTTCGAGGACCGCTCTACCGAGACCGGCGCGGCCCTGGGCTCGCTCCCCTTCACCTCGTTCGGAACCTCCTGGATCGACTACGACAACGACGGCTGGCTCGACCTGTTCATCACCAGCGGCGCGGTGCGCATCCAGGAATCGCCGCTCCCCCTCGCCCAGACGGACCAGCTGTACAGGAATATCGGGGACAAATCGGGGGGCCGGCTGGAGGAGGTGCCCGGCGTCTTCAAGGCTCCCGGAGTCGGCCGCGGCGCCGCCTTCGGGGATGTGGACAACGACGGCGATACGGATATCCTGGTCCTCTACAACAACGGTCCTGCCCGTCTGCTGCTGAACCAGGTAGGCGGTCAGCGGCCCTGGATCGGCTTTGATGGCGTCCCGTGGGTGGAGGTCCTCCGCCCTGGCGCCCCGGCGCTATGGCGGCGGTCGCATACCGACGGCAGCTACGCCTCCGCGAGCGACCCGCGGGTGCTGGTGGGGCTGGGGGACAGGCCGATGTCCGCCGTGCGCATCCACCGGCCGGGCGGCAAGGTGGAGGAATGGCGGGGCCTCCCCGCCGGACGGTACGTGATCCGGAAGGAGCGGTGATGAAGACGTTGGCTCTGCTGTCCTTGCTGTCCCTGTTGTCCCTTCTGCCCGGCGTCCAGCCCATCCCCGCCCCCAGCCTGGAGGGCCTGGAACCCGAGGTCGCGGCGCAGCTCCGCGACGCCCGGGCGCTGGTCGAGGCCATCACTGTTCCCGCGGAGCTGGCCGAAGCCTACGGCGAGCTGGGCCGCCTCTACCACGCCTATAGCCTCTCCGAGGCGGCCGCCGCGGCCTACGCCAACGCGGCCCTCCTGGCCCCCAAGGACTTCCGCTGGCACTACTACTCGGGATATCTGCAGCAGGCCATGGGCCATTCTGACGAAGCCGAGGTCTCCTACGAAAGGGCGCTGGAGCTGCAGCCCGGCTTCCTTCCCGGCTGGATCCATCTGGCGGAGATCCTGCTGGCCGGCAACCATCCCGACGACGCCGAGAGGATCCTGAAGCAGGTCCTCGGGTCCGATCCCCGGAACGCGCCGGCGCGGGCGGGGCTCGGCGAGATCGCGCTCTCGCGCCGGCAGTTCCGGGAGGCGGCCGAGCACCTGGAGGCCGCCCTGGCCGCGGCGCCCGAGGCGGACCGTCTCCACCATCCTCTGGCGCTCGCGTACCGCGGCCTGGGGGACATGGACAGGGCGCGCGACCACCTGGCCAAGGCGGGACGCGTGGGGGTCCGCCCCGCCGATCCGCTGATCGACGAGCTGGCCCAGCTCCGCCAGGGAGAGATGGCCCACCTCCTGCGCGGCCGGGTGGCCTTCCGTTTCGGCCGCTACGCCGATGCCGCGGCCGAGTTCCGCAAGGCCGTCGAGGCACGGCCTGCCAGCGTCCCGGCCCGGATCAACCTCGGCGCGGCCCTGGTCCAGACCGACGACCGCAGGGGAGCGGTGGAGCAGCTCCAGGAGGCCCTGAAGCTCGCGCCGGACAACGGCACGGCCCACTACAACCTGGCCCTGCTCCTGGCCAAGGACGGCTACGATGCCGACGCCGTCAAGCACCTGGAGGAGGCGGTCCGCATCGAGCCGAGGGACGGCGCCGCCCACCTGGAGCTGGCGCAGGCCCTGGAGCGGACGGGCAAGTCCGCCGCGGCGCTGATCCACTATGAAAAGGCCGCCGGCCTCCTCCCCCAGGACGAGCGGGCCTGGATGGGGGAGGCGAACCTGCTCGTCGGCTCGCAGCGCTACCGCGAGGCGCGCAATGTTCTGGAGGCGGCCCAGGGCAACATTCCCGGCAGCGGCAGGATCGTCCACGGCCTCGCCCGGCTGCTGGCCGCCGCGCCGGACCCGGCCCTCCGCGACGGCAAGCGGGCGGTCGAGCTGGCCATGCAGGTCCAGGCAGCCCGCAGTACTGCGACCTACATCGAGACCGTGGCCCTAGCCCTGGCCGAATCCGGCCGCTGCGACGAGGCCGCCGAGTGGCAGCGCAAGGCGATCGAAGCCGCCCGCCAGGAAGGGCCGCCCGAGCGGGTGCCCCCGATGGAGAAGGAGCTGGCCCGCTACGCGGCGGGCGCGCCCTGCCGGCCGGGCGTAGGCTAAACTCCCCTGATGCTGCAAGTCGTCCCCGCCACCGACCGGCCCTGGGAGCGCCGGGCTCCCGAGCGCGAGGGTCCCCCCTCCGCGTGGGCGCTCCTGCCCGGCGACCTGGCCCAGCTGGGGTGCCCGGGGCGGCCCGAGCACGTATTCGCGCGGTTGCAGCGGGTGCGCACCTGGCGGCCGGACAGCCTGTTCCTCTCCCGCGAGATCCGCGCCTGGCTGGAGGAGCACACCGACCTCTCCCTGCCCACGATCCTGGAGCGCCACCCCTCCGCGGACGGCGCCACCCGGCTCGTGCTCGGGCTCGCGGACGGCCATCGCGTCGAGGCGATCCACATGCCTCGGGGCTATCCCGGGTGCGGCGACCAGCGGGTGACCTACTGCGTTTCGAGCCAGGTCGGGTGCGCCATGGGCTGCACCTTCTGCGCGACGGGGGCGATGGGCATCCTGCGCAACATGACGGCGGGGGAGATCGTGGGCCAGGTGCTCGCCATCATGCGCGAGATGGGGCCGCAGCTCGGCGAAAACCTCTTCCTGGTCTTCATGGGGATGGGGGAGCCCCTGCACAACCTCGACCATGTCCACCGGGCCATCACGGTCCTCTGTCACCCGGAGGGGACCCTGCTCTCGCCCTGGCGGATCACGGTGAGCACGGCCGGGCTGGTCTCCGGCATCGAGCGGCTGTCCAGGATGACCCCGCGGCCGCTGCTCGCGGTCTCCCTCAACGCCACGACCGACGAGGCCCGCTCGGCCACCATGCCGGTCAACCGCGCCTGGAACCTTGCGCGGCTGCGGCAGGCGCTCGACGCCTGGCAGCTCAAGCGCCACGAGCGTCTCATCTTCGAGTATGTGCTCCTCGGCGGGGTGAACGACACGCTGGAGGATGCGGACCGCCTGGCCGGCTGGCTGGGGGACCTGCGGTTTGGCCACAACGTCAACCTGATCCCCATGAACGAGCACCCGCACGCGGTTTTCCGGGAGCCGGAGGAGGACCGCACCCAGGCCTTCGCCCGCCGCCTCCATGAGCACGGCTGCTTCGTCACCGTGCGCCGCAGCCGGGGCCGCGATGTTCAGGGAGCCTGCGGGCAGCTCGTGAAGCGCGCCATGTAGGGGCGGCTCTCGTGGCCGCCCTCCGGAGGGCACCCACAAGAGGTGCCCCTACAGCAGCTCCGCCTTGCGGGCGCGGCGGAGGACCTCGGCGCCGAGCTTGCCGTAGGCGAAGGCTCCCGAAGACCAGCTCTCGAAGCCGAAGATGGTGCGCCCCTGTCCGGGTGCCTGGGCAAGGCGCACGTTGACCGGGATCTCGGTGCGCAGCACCTGCTGGCCGTAGCGCTTGCGGATCGCCTGCACCAGCTCGTCAGTCACCAGCGTGCGGTGGTCGACCATGGTGAGGAGGATGCCCAGGCTCTCGGGCAGCTTGCCGATGCGCTCGCGGGAGGATTCCAGCAGCTCCAGGAACCCGGCCAGGGCCTCCATGTCCAGGTCGTGGGGGACCACCGGCACCACGAAGGCGTTCGAGGCGACCAGCCCGTTGAGGCTGAGGACCGAGAGCCCGGGCGGACAGTCGAAGAGGATCACGTCGTAGCGCCGCTTGACCGGGGCGAGCGCTTTCTTGAGCAGCTTCTCGGGTTCCTGTTTGCGGGCGAGGGCCAGATCGAGCCCCGCCAGGCGCAGCGAGGCCGGGATCAGATCGATCCCCTCGACGCCGGTGGGCCGGATCGCGGCGGCGGCATCGGCCTTGCCCGCGAGGAGCTCCGCCGAGGAAGGCTCGGCCTCCTCCCGGCGCACCCCGAACGACAGGCTCGCCGAGCCCTGCGGATCGAGATCCACTACCAGGACGCGCAGCCCGCTGCGCGCGAAGGCCGCGGCCAGGTTCACGGCCGTCGTGGTCTTGCCGACGCCTCCTTTGAGGTTTACCAGGGCCAGCCTCATGCGTGCCTCCTCTTATGGAATCGTTACGGCGCCGACATTGTAACCGGGATGAATCTCCGCGGCCCGTCTGTTCCGTACAGTAGCCATGAGAAAGACTTCAGCCATCCTCGCCATCCTGATCGCTCTCGGCCTCCTGGCCGTGCATGCCTCCGCGCAGGCGCCGAAGAAGACTTTAGCCAAGGCTACCTTTGCCGGCGGCTGCTTCTGGTGCATGGAACCCCCCTACGACAAGCTCGACGGCGTGGTCTCCACGACCTCCGGCTACACCGGCGGCACCAAGAAGAACCCCACCTACGAGGAGGTCTCCGCGGGCGGCACCGGCCACGCCGAGGCCGTCCAGGTGGTCTACGACCCGGCCAAGGTCAGCTACGCCAGGCTGCTGGAGGTCTTCTGGCACAACGTGGACCCGCTCACCGCGAACGCCCAGTTCTGCGACCACGGCAACCAGTACCGGACGGCCATCTTCGTCCACGACGCCGAGCAGAAGCGCCTGGCCGAGGAGAGCAGGGCGCAGGTGCAGAAGAAGTTCGTCGAGAAGAAGGTGGTGACCGAGATCGTGCCAGCCTCGACCTTCTACCCGGCCGAGGGGTACCACCAGGACTATTACGAGAAGAACCCGCTCCGCTACAAGTTCTACCGCACGAGCTGCGGCCGGGACGCCCGGCTGGAAGAGCTCTGGGGGCCAAAGGGGAAATAACTGGGGTAACCTTTCCGCCCGGTTTGCGTAGCTAGGCATCGGAACGAAAGGAGCCCTCATGACCCGAATCCCAGCCCTGGCCTTTTTGGCGGTCGCGGTGACTGCGGCGGTGGCCCTGCCCGCCGCCGCCCAGTTCAGCGGTGTCACCCTGCCGCCGGATGGCGACAACCAGAAGTCGTCCGTCACCCAGCACATCGGCCTGGTGAAGGTGACGATCGACTACAGCAGCCCCGACGTCCACACGCCCAACGGCACCGACCGCACGGGCAAGATCTGGGGCCAGCTCGTGCCCTACGGCATGGCCAACCTCGGCTTCGGCACCTGCGGCGACCAGTGCCCCTGGCGCGGCGGAGCCAACGAGAACACCGTCTTCACCACGACCCACGACATCCAGGTCCAGGGGCAGGCGCTGCCGGCAGGCTCCTACGGCCTGCATTTCATCCCCGGGGCGGAGGAGTGGACGGTGGTCTTCTCGAAGAACAACACCTCCTGGGGGAGCTTCACCTACGACGCCAAGGAGGACGCCCTCCGCGTCAAGGCGAAGCCGGCGAAGAGCGAGTACCACGAGTGGCTGTCCTACGAGTTCACCGACCGCCATCCCGACAAGGCCACCGTGGCCCTCAAGTGGGAGAACCTGCAGGTGCCCTTCGACGTGACGGTCCCCAACGCGGTGGACTTGTACGTCCAGAACATGCGCAATGAGCTGCGGTCGAGCCCCGGCTTCAACTGGCATGGCTGGAACGCCGCGGCCCAGTACGCCCTGGCCAACAAGACGAACCTGGAGGAGGCTCTGCGCTGGGCCGAGCAGGCCGCGAAGCCGCCGACGGGCCAGGAGAACGTCGTCACCCTGAGCACGCTGGCGCAGCTCCAGGAGGCCAACGGCAAGGCCGAGGAGTCGAAGAAGACCTTCGACCGCGCTCTGAACCACCCCACGGCCGGGCCCCTCGAAATCCACGCGTACGGCCGCCAGCTCCAGGCCGAAAAGAAGTATGACGAGGCGCTGAGGATCTTCGAGCTGAACGCGAAGCGGCATCCGAAGCAGTGGCCGATCAACGTGGGCCTGGCCCGAGGGCACGCCGCGCTCGGCCACAAGGCAGAAGCGCTCAAGTACGCCCGCGAGGCGCTGACCCAGGCCCCGGACGAGGCAGCCCGCAAGAACCTCGAGAACCTGATCCAGCAGATCGAGGCGGGCACGGCGTACTGATTACTTGGGAAGGCCGAGGACGGCGTGGGGAGTCCTGCGGATGGCATGGGGAGTGTAGGGGATGGCGTGCGGAGTCCGGGGGATGGCGTGAGGAATGTGGGGGACGGCGTGGGGAGCCCGGGGGGATTCGTGCGGCGGAGGTAAACTCCGGAAAGATGCGCAGGGTCCTCAGGGTGCGATAGCATATTGCCTTTCGCCGCACCCCTTTCTCAGGAGGCTTCATGAAGAGTCTTGCCGTCTGCTGCCTGCTCGCTCTCCTCGCGCTCCCCGCGATGGCTGTGGAGTCGTTCCTCGTCAAGGACATCGACCCGGGACCGCCCGGCTCGAATCCCCGGCATATGGTCGCGTTCGACGGCGCCGTCCTCTTTTTCGCCTCCGGCGGCCTGTGGCGCAGCGACGGCACGGCCGGGGGCACCTTCCCGCTCACCGGCGAGCAGCTCCCGGACCCGCAGCCGTTCGTCGTGACGGAGGACCTGTACTTCTTCCTTGACGCCAATCCCGCGCTCACTGCCGCGGGCCTGTGGGTCAGCGACGGCACCGAGGCAGGCACCTTCCGCCTCACCGGTCCCGGCGTGGTAGTCGAATGGCGGCCGCGGGGGGGCACGGTCGCCGTCAGCCAGGGCGTCGTTTACTTCGCGGCGCGGGGTCCGCATGGCGCGGAGCTCTGGCGCACGGATGGCACTCCCGAGGGGACCCACCTGGTGTCGGATATCCGGCCGGGACCCGAGGGCTCGAACCCCGAAAAGCTGGCCGAGTACAAGGGCGAGGTCTGGTTCTTCGCCGACGACGGGCAGCACGACAACGCCCTCTGGCGCTCCGACGGCACGCCGGCCGGAACGGTCCTGGCCATCGATCTGCCGCCGTTGCCGCTGTTGACGGATCTGGAGCCCATCTGGGCGGTGGGCGACCGGCTCGTCTTCATGGCGCCCGCGCCGAACGGGGGCCTGCAGCTCTGGGCCGGCGACGGCACGGCGCAGGGGACGGCGCCGATCAGGGCGTTCACGGCCCTGTTCGATTCCATGGTCCGCGGGAACCGCCTCTACCTGGCCGCCGAGACCGGGAAAGGCCAGGAGGTCTGGGTAACCGACGGCACGGCGCGCGGCACCAAGGCCCTGACCAACTTCCAGAAGCGTGATGCCTTATCGGTGGTCCCGCTCGTCTTCGAGCCGCAGGAAGTGAACGGCCGCTTCCTCTTCCGGGCGGACGACGGGCCCCACGGCGCCGAGTTCTGGACCACGGACGGCTCGCGCCAGGGCACCCGCCTGCTGAAGGACATCTCCCCGGGCGGCTTTTCCGGCTACGGGCTCGTGTTGACGGTGTTCAACGGCCGGCTCTACTTCACTGCCCAGAACCGGACGCGGGGGCACGAGCTGTGGTCCACGGACGGCAAGTCGGCCCGCTTCGTGGCCGACATCTGCCCTGGAAGCTGCGACTCCTTTCCCCATGCTCCCTTCGTTCTCGGAGGCCGGCTCTTCTTCGTGGCCCAGGACGGCGAGAACGGCGAGGAGGTCTGGAGCACGAACGGGACGGCGGCGGGAACCGTCCGGGTCACCGATTTCGCGCCGCCGTTCAGCTGGGTGGAGGACGGCTTCCACGGAGCCGCCGTGAACGGCAAGCTCCTGTTCGGCGCCGATGACGGCGTGCACGGAATGGAGCTCTGGGCGATCGAGCCATGAAGAGCCTCGCCGCCTGCGCCCTGCTCGCTCTCGTCGCCCTTCTGGCAATACCGGCGGCGGCTCTGGAGCCGTACCTCGTCAAGGACATCAACCCGGTGCCGCGGCCGGCCGACTCGACCCCGGAGGGCCTGGTCGCCTTCGGCGGCGCGGTGCTGTTCTCCGCCAACGACGGGATCGACGGGACCGGGCTCTGGCGCAGCGACGGCACGGCCGCGGGCACTTACGAGCTCACCGACTGCCAGGAGGACCTCTGCTACGGCAAGCCGCAGCCGTTCGTGGTGACGGAGCGCCTGTACTTCTTCCTGTTTCCGACCGTGACCGCGTCCGGCTACCAGAGCCTGTTCGTCAGCGACGGCACGCCCGGGGGCACCTTCCCCCTGACCGGCGCCGGCGTCAGGATCCAGGGCCGGGGAGCCTGGTCGGCGAGCCAGGGCGTCCTCTACTTCCTGGCGGAGGACGAGGAGCACGGCGTCGAGCTCTGGCGCAGCGACGGCACGGTCGCGGGCACGTACCTCGTGTCGGACGTCCGGCCAGGACCCGCGGGCTCGGCGATCAGCGGGTTGGTGGAGTACAGGGGCCTGGTCTGGTTCGGAGCCGACGACGGCCAGCGGGGCGGCGCCCTCTGGAGGACCGACGGCACCGCGGCCGGGACGGTCCTGGCGCTCGATCCGGTGCCGTCGTCGTCGGCCCATCCGGCCCCGCACCTCTTCCGGGTGCTCGGCAGCCGCCTCACCTTCTCCGTCCCTGCCTCCTCCGGCTACGACCGGCTCTGGGCCGGCGACGGAACGGCGAAGAAGACGGCTCCGGTCACCCCGGGGCCGATGCGGACCTGGAGCTCCGCCATCCGGGGGAACCGCCTCTATTTCGTGGCGGAGGACAAGAAGGGCCAGGAGCTCTGGGTCAGCGACGGCACGGCCCGGGGGACGCGGGCCCTGACCTCCTTCCGCAAGCCGGACCCCTTCTTCTCCTCCAGCGCCGAGCTCCCCCTCCCCTTCCTCGGGAACCTGGCGAACCGGTTCGTCTTCCGGGCCAACGACGGGTCCCACGGCGCCGAGCTCTGGATCACGGACGGCACGCCGAAGGGCACCCGCCTGCTGCGCGACATCTGCCCCGGCCCCTGCCATGGGGCCGGGGAGGTCTGGCACGGGCTGAATGGACAGCTCTACTTCACGGCGAACGAACCCACGCACGGGTCCGAGCTGTGGTCCACGGACGGCACCGCGGTGGGTACCCGCCTGGTGCGGGACCTCTGCCCAGGGAGCTGCGGCTCCAACGCCTTCGCCCCTTTCCCTCTCGGGAACCGGCTCCTCTTCGTGGCGGATGACGGCCAGGCCGGCGACGAGATCTGGAGCACCGACGGCACGGCGGCGGGGACCGTCCAGATCAGCGCCTTCGAGCCGGACCACGTCTGGTCCCGGTTCCACGGCGCCGTGGCCGGCGGCCAGCTCTTCTTCACTGCCAAAGAGGCCCTGTACGGCGACGAGCTCTGGCGCACCGACGGCACCCCCGCCGGCACGCACCTCGTGCGGGACCTGAACCCGGCCGACATCGGCGGTTCCCACCCGTCCGCAATGCGGGCCCTCGGCGACCGGGCTATCTTTTTTGCCTACGACGGCGGGCTGGGGCTGTGGCAGAGCGACGGCAGCGGACCGGGGACCACGAAGATCCGGGCGTTTGAACCGGGCGAGGTGGACGATTTCTCCCCGCGCCAGGAAACCGACGTGGCCGGCGGCCGGCTCTTCTTCTTCCTGCGGCAGGGCAGCGGCGCAGTGCTCTGGCGGACGGACGGCACGGAAGCGGGAACGTTTCGGTTGACCGGCGCCCCGGCCTGCTGCGGCTCGCTGATGGTCCGCGCGGTGGGAAACCTCGCCTTCTTCGCCGCCCGCGAACAAGACCAGGGCACCGAGCTCTGGGCGAGCGACGGCACGACGGAGGGGACGCGGCGGGTCCGGGACATCGAGCCAGGGTTCTCAGGCGCCGAGCCGCGCGAGCTGACCGCCTTCCAGGGGAAGCTCTATTTTTCGGCGGGCAACCTGGACAGCCGCCGCGAGCTCTGGACGAGCGACGGCACCGAGGCGGGCACCGTCCAGGTCAAGGAGATCCATCCGCACAGCACTGCCGATCCCACCCTCCTCACGGTCCACGCCGGACGCCTGTGGTTCTTTGCGGACGACGGCGAGCACGGGAGCGAGCTGTGGAGCAGCGACGGCACCGAGGCCGGCACGCGCCTGGAGGTCGAGCTCGCTCCGGGACCCGACTCCTTCGACGCGAAGCTGATGGTCTCCCTCGGCGGCAAGCTCGTCGTCTCCGGTTACTCTCGCGCCGAGAGCGCGGCCGGGCTGTGGGTGACGGACGGTACGCCGGCCGGGACCCGCAAGATCAGCGAACGCCCCGCTGCCGACGGCCGCGATAGGACCGTTTTCCAGGGCCGGCTCTACTACTCCCTCTGGGACGGCATCTACGACATCCTCTGGGTGACGGACGGCACGGAGGACGGGACCCGGCCTCTCCTCGACCGCGAGGGCATGGAAATCCAGGATGCGGGCCCGTTCGCTGCGCTGGGCGGCCGCCTCTTCTTCAAGATCCGCACCTTCGGCGTGCCGCTTTGGGTGACGGACGGCACGTCCGCTGGCACCTTCCCGCTCCTGCCGGTGACCGTGCCGGGCACGAACGCGCCCGACGATCTGGTCCGGGCCGGGGATAGGGTCTTCTTCCCGAACTACGACCCGCTTACCGGCGTCGAGCTCTGGGCGGTCCCTTGACCGCGCTGCTCCTGGTCCTCCTGGCCCTGGAGCCGCGGCTCGTCAAGGACATCAACCCAGTCGCCTCGCCCGGAGGCTCCGGGCCGGCGGCTTTCGCGGCGCTCGGCAATGTGGCCGTGTTCGAGGCCTCGGATGGCTCCGAGCGGGTGTTCTGGCGCAGCGACGGTACTCCGGAGGGGACCCGGCCCCTCGTGAATACGTGTCCTGGCTGCACCGACGCCGTGGAGCCCTTCGCGCGGATCGGGGATCGCCTGTTCTTCCTCGCCTATACGGAGCCCGGCGCCCGCCGTAAGTCGCTCTGGATGACCGACGGCACGGCCGTGGTGCGCCTCACAGGCGAGCTGTCCACTGGCGGTTGGGTTACGGCGCAAGGACTCCTCTACTTCGTGGCGGACGGGGAACTCTGGCGCAGCGACGGCACCCCCAAAGGGACCCGGCTAGCCGTGGAGCTCGGCTCCGTCCCATCGCAGCTCACCGCTTTCCGAGGGCAGGTCTGGTTCGTCCATGGGATATCCCTCTGGCGCAGCGACGGCACGCCGGCCGGAACGGTCCTGGTCAGGAAGCTCTCCAGGGAGCCGCGCATCCTCGGCGGAGTGGGCAAGCAGCTCGTCTTCGCAGCCGGCCGCGAGCTGTGGTCCACGGATGGCACCCTGGCTCGAGACCTGGAGGTCTTGGACGCGGTCGTCCAGGGCGGGCGCCTCTGGTTCGTCGCCGAGACGAAGCGAGGCCAGGAGCTGTGGATCTCGGACGGCAGGACTGCGCAGCGGCTCACCCGCTTTTCCCGGAAGCAGGCGTTCTTCGCCCCGTCCGAGGCGATGTACCTGGGCCTGCCGCGCTCTGGGCTCGGCGGCCGGTTCGTCTTCGCCGTCCATGACGGCATCCACGGTCCCGAGCCCTGGGTGAGCGATGGCACGCCTGCGGGGACCCGCCTGCTGCGCGACCTCTGCCCCGGCCGTTGCGCGGGAGTCGACGCCATCGGCCTCACTCATGATGGACGGACCTATTTCACGGGCACCGACGGCGTCCACGGCCGCGAGCTGTGGGTCACGGACGGTACCCGAGTGGACCTGGTCCACGACGTCTGCCCCGGCTCCTGCGACGGAAACCCGGGCTCCCTGGTTGCGCTGGAGGACCGGGTCCTTTTCGCCGCCGACGACGGCGTGAACGGCATGGAGCTGTGGACCGCCGACGGCAAGGACACGGGCCGGCTCAGCGACTTCGAGCCCCGGGAGCCATGGGTGTCGCTCCACGGCGCCGCGCTGCCAGGGGTTTTCCTGTTCGGCGCCGACGACGGCGAGCACGGACTGGAGCTCTGGGCGACCGCCGGCACCGAGACGAGGCTGGTCCGGGACCTGGACGATTCCGACGGCGGAGGCTCCTTTCCCTCCGCTCTGCGTGCCCTCGGAGACACCGTGCTCTTCTTCGCCGACGACGGGGTTCACGGCTACGAGCTCTGGAAGAGCGATGGCTCCGAGCCCGGTACCGTTCTCGTGGCCGAGCTGGTTCCCGGGGAGGAGCCGAGCGAGCCGCCGGCGGTGGCTGCCTCCGCGGTCGTCGACGGCGTGCTGTACCTCTCGATCGAGGGAGCGCTCTGGCGTACCGACGGCACGGCCCAGGGGACCTGGAAGGTGGCGGACGTCGACGCGCGCGAGCTGGCGGCTTTCGAGGGAAAGCTCTACCTCCTGACCGAGTTCTATCTCTTGCGCATCGACGGCGGCAGCATCGTCCATGTCATCGGCCCGCCGCATGCTCACCTCCTGACCGTGCACGCCGGCAGGCTCTGGTACTTCGACGAATCAGGGCTGTGGAAGAGCGACGGCACCGGCTCCGGGACGGAACAGGCGGTCGAACGGTTTACCGGCTCCCTTCTCGCTCCTTTGGGAAACGACCTGATCGTCTCGAATCACGAGGGGCTCTGGGCCACGGACGGCACGCAAGCGGGCACACGCGGGATCGGCCCCGCCGCCGATCCCGCCAGCCCCTGGACCGTATTCAAGGGAAGGCTCTACTACTCCGCGTACTCCGGCGGCCTGTGGACGACCGACGGCACCCCGGAAGGGACGGAGCCGTTGGACTTCGAGATCCCGCCGGTCTCGGCCTTTGCCGCGCTCGGGGACCGCCTGCTCTTCATCACCCATCTGCCGGGAGCGCCGCTCTGGGAAACGGATGGCACGGCAGCGGGCACTCATCGGGTAGGAGACCTGGCCCCGGGCTGGATCGGCCAGTGGGAGCTGCTGGCCGCCGGCCCCCGGGTCTTCTTCCTGGCCTTCGATCCCGGCACCGGCGTGGAGCTGTGGGCGGCCGAATGAGAGAGGCCGGCCGGATCGATGTCGTCGAGCTGTTCCCGGAGCTGGACGCGCAGCTCATCCCCCTGCTCCGGGGCCTGAGCGAGGAGGACTGGGCACGCCCCGCGGTGGGCGCCTGGACCGTCAAGGACGTGGCCGCCCACCTGCTCGACACCGCGATCCGGCGGCTTTCCTTCGGCCGCGACCGCCTGCCCCTGGTGCCTCCGGACGGGCCTGTCGAGGGATATGGAGACCTGGTCGCCTTCCTGAACGACCTCAACCACGTCTGGGTGAGGGCGATGAAGCGGGTGAGCCCGCGGCTCCTGACCGGCTTCCTGGAGAAGACCGGGGCGGAGCTCTCCGAGCACCTGGCGGGCCTCGATCCGTCCGGGACCGCGCTCTTCTCCGTGGCCTGGGCCGGCGAGGAGACCTCCGAGAGCTGGTTCGACGTGGCGCGGGAGTACACCGAGCGCTGGCACCACCAGCAGCAGATCCGCGAAGCGGTGGGCGCGCCCGGCCTGACGAGCCGCAGGCTGATGCACCCGGTGCTCGACGCCTTCCTGCGCGGACTGCCCCATGCCTACCGCTCGGTCCAGGCGGAGGAGGGGACCGCCATCGCCGTCGAGATCGCGGGCGAGGCGGGAGGGGAGTGGGCACTGGTGCGCGAAGGCGGCCGCTGGCGGCTCTACGAGGGGACCCCGATTGATCCCCATGGGCCGAAGGCCCGGGTCCGCATGGACCAGGACACGGCCTGGCGCCGGATGACCAAGGGGATCACCCAGGAGCAGGCCGCGGAAAGGTCAGAGGTGACGGGGGACCGGAGGTTGGGGGAGCCGGTGTTCGGGATGCTGTCGGTGATGGCGTGAAGAAGCCCCCCTCCCTAGCCCTCCCCCGCTGCGCGGGAGAGGGGACCGGATTGGCAGCGGTAGTGTGATGCAGAGGGTAGCGGCT
>DATLNC010000243.1:0-8073 GCA_035536935.1 Thermoanaerobaculia bacterium | reverse complement strand
GCTGGTATCTGCAGCAAGGAGAAGTGATTCGCGTCAGGGATGAGATGAGCTTCCGTCCTGGCCAGCAGACCCCAACCCCCCGTGAGATCCGTGGCCCCCGGAGCCAGCGAGGCGCTGGCCCGGAACAGGAGCACCTGTCCTCCATACGGGCGCGGCACATAGCCCGCCAAGGCTGTCATTGTGCGGCTGTACAGATCGAAACGCTCCCGCATCCATGGCTTGCCCACGCCTGGCGGCAGCCCCCCCTCGGCACGCGCCAGCTCCACCAGAAGATCGAGCCCCGCCTCTACGTCCAGCCCCTCCAGCATCGCTCGAACCGTCTCCAGCTTCTGCTCTGAATGGCCGCCCCCGAGGGCCGCGAAACCGAGCAGCAGCGAAGTGGCGTCGACTCCGCGCCCCTCCGGCGGAGGAGGCGGGTCGAACAGTGTCAAAAGCGACGGGGCGCCTCCCGGGCTCTCGGTCTGCCGTGCCATCTCGTAGGCCGTGACCGCGCCGGACGACCAGCCGGCCAGCAGCCATGGACCTTCGGGCTGGACCTCGCGCACCGAGGCCAGGTATTGCGCTGCCAGACCCTCCATCGTGGGCGGATGGCCGTCGCTTTCCGAGACCGCCTGCAGGCCGTAGACCGGACGCTCCGTCCCGAGCTTCCTCGCCAGCTCCACGTAGGGAAAGACGTCTCCGCCCGCCGGATGGACAAGGAACAGGGGACGGCCCGAGCCTCCCGGATGCAGACGCACCAGCGCGGAGCGCCAGACCGGATCCCCCTCGACCGCACCGGCCAGATGCCGGACCGTCGGCGCCTCGAACAGCATCGAGAGCGGCAGCTTCACCCCGAAGGTCTGCTCGATGAGCGCCATCAGCCGCACGGCTAGCAGCGAGTGGCCGCCCAGTGTGAAGAAGTCGTCGGTCACCCCGACCCGTTCGAGACCGAGAAGCTCGGCCCAGATGCCGGCAAGGGTTCTTTCGGCATACGTCGCCGGCGCCACATGGTTCTCCTCGGAGCTCTGCTGCTCGGGAGGCGGGAGGGCCTTGCGATCCACCTTGCCAATGGATGTGAGCGGCAGCGCTGGAAGAATCACGAACGATGCGGGCACCATGTAGTCCGGCAGCCGTTCGCGCAAGGAATGGCGCAGCCGATCGACCACGATATTGCCGACATTGCCGACCACGTAGGCGACCAGCCGCCGGTCCTGTGGCACTGGCTCGTAGGCCATCACCAATGCATCCTCGACGCCTTCGTGGCGCTTGATGGCGTCCTCCACCTCCGCCGGCTCGATCCGATGCCCCCGGATCTTGACCTGGAAATCCATGCGGCCGAGGAAGTCGAGCGTTCCGTCCGGCCGCCAGGCACCCAGGTCACCCGTGCGGTACAGCCGCTCGCCTGCCGCAAACGGATGCGGCACGAACCGCTCCGCCGTCAGGTCCGGGCGCCCCAGGTAACCGCGGGCGAGGCCGTCGCCGCCCAGGAAGAGCTCGCCGGGCAATCGCAGGGGCATGGGCTGGAGCTCGCGGTCGAGCACGTAGACGGTCGAGTTCGAGAGGGGTTTGCCGATCGGCAGGGCTCCCTGCTCCGGCGTGCTGCGGACGAGCTGCCAGCTCGAATACGACGTGTTCTCCGTAGGTCCGTATTCGTTGATGATCCTGGTCCGGTGGAGCATCTCCACCGCCTTCTGAAAGTGGGGAACGGAAGCGGTCTCGCCGCCGATGATCAAGGTGCTTAGTCCGGACAGGCTCTCGCCCTCCTGCTCGACGAACTGGTTGAACAGCGCCGTGGTGAGGTACAGGGCCGTGATCCTCTCCTCGACCAGGACACGGGCCAGCCGCCGGAAGTCGAGCACCCTCTCGCGCGGGATCATCACCAGGCGTCCGCCGTTGAGCAGCGCGCCCCAGATCTCCCAGGTCGCCGCGTCCCAGGCATAGGTGGAGAGCTGGAGAATGACGTCGTCCGGCCCCAGCTCCATGTAGTCGGGGTTCATCACCAGCCGGGTCACGCCGAGGTGGGGGACGACCACACCTTTCGGCTTGCCCGTCGAGCCCGAGGTGTAGTTGACATAGGCGAGCTGAAGCGGGTGCGATGGGACTTGAGCACCGAGCTCGGGCCCTTCCAGGCTCTCGTCCAGCAGCAGCACCGGCCCCTCGAAGCCGCCCGCCTCCTCGATCTCCGGCAGGAGAGCCGTCTGGGTCAGCAGCACGGGCGAGCGCACGTCGTCCAGGAGCCAGCGCAGGCGCGACGGCGGCATCCCGGGCTCCAGAGGGGCATACGACCCTCCCGCCTTCAAGATGCCGACGAGAGCCACGATCATCTCGAGCGACCGCTCCACCAGCAGGGCGACCAGCACATCTATCCTCACGTTCCCGATACCGCGGTCGATCAACCATTGCGCCAGCCGGTTGGCACGTTCATCGAGCTCGCGGTAGGTCAGCCGCTGGTTCTCGAAGCTCACCGCGACCGCGTGCGGAGTCCGGGCTGCCTGCTCTGCGAACAGATCCTGGATGCAGAGGTCTTTCGGACAGGCTCTCGCGGTGTCGTTCCACTCGTGGAGCGTCTGCCACCGCTCGGATGGAGCCAGCAGCGGCAGCTCGGACGCGAGCTGCTCCGGCGCTGCCAGGGCAGCGGCGAGCAGCTTCTCGTAATGAACGACCAGGCGATCGATGGTCACGGCGTCGAACAGGTCGGTGGCATACTCGGCCACACCGGCCAGCCCGCCCTCGTGCTCCTGGAGGATGAGCTCCAGGTCGAATTTCGCCGTGTTCGAGGTTCGGCTCACCGGTTGCACCCGCAGGGTTCCGGTCTCGAGGCTCCTGACCGGAGTGTTCTGCAGGGTGAGCACCACCTGGAACAAGGGGGAATGGGAGAGCTTTCTCTCCGGCGCAAGCTCCTGCACCAGCTTTTCGAAGGGCACGTCCTGGTGAAGATAGGCGGCCAGCGCGGTTTCGCGGCTCCTGCCCAGCAGCTCCAGGAACGAGGGGTTGCCAGAAAGGTTTCCACGCAGCACGAGCGTATTGACGAAGAACCCGATCAGCCCTTCGGTTTCGATTCGGTTGCGCCCGGCGACGGGTGAGCCCACCGCAAGGTCCCGCTGGCCGCTGTAGCGCGCCAGAAGGGCCTGGAAACCGGCCAGCAGCACCATGAAGAGCGTCGCTCCTTCGCGCGCAGCGAGATCCTGGATCTGCGCCGTGAGCTCCGCCGGAAGCCGCAGGGGCCTCGAGGCGCCGCGGTAGCTTTGCGCCGCCGGGCGCGGCCGGTCGGTGGGCAGCTCGAGCAGCGGGGGCAGGCCGGCGAGCTCGCTCCGCCAGAAAGAGATCTTCTCGTCCAGGATCTCGTCCCGCAGCCAGGAGCTTTGCCAGACAGCGAAGTCCGCGTACTGCACCGGCAGCTCCGGCAAAGGCGACGGCCGACCCTCGGCGAACGCCGCATAGAGGGTTGTCAGCTCATGGACCAGGATGCCCAGGGACCAGGCGTCGCCGGCGATGTGATGCAGGGTCAGCACGACGACGTGGTCCTCTGCGGCCGACCGCAGGAGGACGCCGCGCAGCACAGGGCCGCGAGCCAGATCGAACGGGCGGGCGCCCTCTTCCTCGGCCACTGCGAGAGCCAGCGCTTCGCGCTCCGAGAGGTCCACCACCTGCAAGGGGAAGGGGGCCGCCGGTTGAATCACCTGCACCGGTGAGCCTTCCGGCGCGGCGTAGACCGTGCGCAACACCTCGTGGCGGCGCACGATCTCCCCGAGACAGAGCGCCAGCACCGCGCCATCCAGCGGCCCTTCGATACGCAGCGCCACCTGAATGTTGTAGATCGAATTGTCCGGGTCGAGCTGATCGAGGAACCAGAGACGCTGCTGCGCGAAAGAAAGAGGCAGCTCACCTTCCCTTGATATGGGGACCAGAGGCGGAGCCGCGCTGCCTGTGCCGGTCCGCAACGCCTTCTCCACCCGCGCCGCGAGATCCGACAACGCCGGTGCTTCGAACAGGTCGCGCAGCGGCAGCTCGACTCCGAATGCCTGGCGCACGCGAGAGAGCACCTGCGTCGCCAGCAGCGAGTGGCCGCCCAGATCGAAGAACCGGTCGGCGGTCCCGACCCGTTCGAGACCGAGCACCTCGCCCCAGATGGCGGCGAGAACCTCTTCGACCGGGGTCCGCGGCGCCTGGTAGCTCTCCGAAAAAGGTTGCTGATCCGGAGCCGGCAAAACCTTTCTGTCCACCTTGCCGTTGGCAGTGAGCGGCAGTGAGTCCAGGGCCACGAAGAGATCCGGCACCATGTATTCGGGTAGCCGCTCGCGCAGCTGTTCCCGGAAAGAACGGGGCTCGAGTTCTCCCACCACATAAGCGACCAGATGCCGGACACCGGGGGTGTCCTCGCGCACGATGACCACCGCCTGGATCACACCGGAAAGAGCCGAGAGCGCCGCCTCGATCTCTCCCAGCTCGATACGGAAACCCCGAACCTTGACCTGATGGTCCGAGCGGCCCAGGAACTCGATCGTCCCATCCGGCAGGCGGCGAGCGAGATCGCCCGTCCGGTAAAGCCGCTCTCCCCACGTTCCGAAGGGGTCTGGCACGAGCTTCTCGGCGGTCAAGCCTGACCGGTGGAGATACCCGCGACAGACTCCCGCGCCTCCGAGATAGAGCTCGCCTGACACTCCGATCGGGACCGGACACAGCCGCTCGTCCAGGATCAGGATGCGGGTATTGGCAATCGGGCGGCCAATGGGCACCGGCCCGGCCGGCGGAAGCGAATCCGGAACCTCGTAGGTGCAGCACCCCACCACCGTCTCGGTTGGCCCATACTCGTTGATCAGGCGCAGGCCCGGAGCGTGGAGACGCCAGAAGGCGAGCTGCTCGCCGGAGAGCGGCTCGCCACCGATGACGAATGCACCCGCGCATCCCGAGACCCGCTCGGGCGGCAGCAGCCGCTGCAGGACATCCAGGTGCGAGGGCGTGAGCTTGACCAACCCGAATCCCCCCTCGGCGAGCGCCGCGGCCAATCCCTCGACCCCCTCCTCCTCGGGGACCAGCTCGACACAGCGGCCGGCGAGCAGCGGGAGGAAGAGGCTGGTCACCGTCAGGTCGAAGCTGACCGGTGAGTGGACCGGGGCTCCTCGCCCCTCACCCGCCGGATAGACATCAGCTGCCCAGAGCAGGTAGTTCGCGAGCCCACGGTGGGTGACCGCCACTCCCTTCGGATTGCCGGTCGAGCCCGAGGTATAGAGGACATAGGCAAGATTGTCGGCGGTCGGATTGTCGGCGGTCGGTTGCACGGCCAGGCCAGCTTCCCGGCCGCTCTCCGGGAGATCGTCGAGGCAGACGACGCGGCAAGAGTGCTCAGGTAGGGCCGGCAGCAGCCGCGTCCGGGTGAGCAGGAGAGGTGCGCGCGAATCTTCGAGCAGGAACGACAGCCGTGGGCACGGCAGCGAGGTTTCGAGCGGCAGATAGGCGCCGCCCGCCTTCAGCACCGCGAGCAGGGCCACCACCAGATCCACCGAGCGCTCGAGAAAGAGCGCCACGATAACGTCGGGCCCAATGCCGAGAGCTCGAAGGTGGGTGGCCAGGCGGTCGGAGCGGGCAGCCAGCTCGCCATGAGGATCCTGCTCCGCCCGGGCCGCCAAAAGGTCGAGGAGGAGGACCTCCCTCGCCGGCGCCACCCCGGTGTCGTTCCACTCGGCAATCGCCTGGTGACGTTCCGCCGGGGAGAGCAGCGGCAGCTCCGGGGTCGACAGCTCCGGCGCCGCCAGGGCCGTGGTCAGCAGCCTTTCGTAATGGGCGATCAGCCGGTCGATCGTGACGGTGGCGAACAGATCGGTCGCGTGCTCGAAGGTGCCGCTGAGCCCGCCGTCGTGCTCCGCGAGGTGGATAGTGAGATCGAACTTCGCCGTCGTCGCCTTCACGACCACCGGCCGCAGGCGCAGATTCTCGATCTCCAGGCTTTCGAAGGGAGCGTTCTGCAGGACGAGCATCACCTGGAACAAGGGGGAGTGGGCGAGGCTTCTTGCCGGTGCCAGCTCCTCGACCAGCCTTTCGAACGGTACGTCCTGGTGCAGATAGGCGGCCAGCGCCGTCTCGCGCACCCGGCCGAGGAGCTCGCGGAACGTGGGTGCGCCCGCTACGTCTCCTCTCAGGACCAGCGTGTTGACGAAAAATCCGATCAGACCTTCGGTCTCGACCCGGTTGCGTCCGGCGACGGGCGAACCCACCGCGAGATCGTCCTGTCCGCTGATGCGCGCGAGCAGGGCCTGGAAGCCGGCCAGGAGCACCATGAAGAGGGTCGCGCCCTCGGTCCCGGCCAATGCCTTCATCTGCTGGGTGAGCCCGGCGGAGAGCCGCACCGGCCGCGCCGCGCCCCGGTGGCTCAGCACCGCGGGCCGGGGGTGGTCGGTCGGCAGCTCCAGGAGCGGCGGCAGCCCGGCGAGCTCCCGGCGCCAGAAGGCGATCTCCTGATCCAGGACCTCGCCGCGCAGCCAGGAGGACTGCCAGGCCGCGAAATCCGCGTACTGCACCGGCAGCTCGGGCAGGGGAGACGGCCGGTCGGCGGCGAAGGCAGCATAGAGCGCCGCGATCTCGCGGACCAGAATGCCTATCGACCAGCCGTCGCTAGCGATGTGATGCATGGTCAGAACGACCGCGTGGTCCTGCGCGGCGAGGCGCAGCAGCAGGCCGCGCAGGAGGGGACCGCTGGCGAGATCGAACGGCCGGCGGGTCTCCGCAGCGGTGAGGGGGCGCACCAGATCCTCGCGCGCGCTCTCCGGCAACGCCGACAGGTCCACCACGGGAAGCAGGAAGGGCTCCGCCGGCCGGATCACCTGCACCGGCACGCCCTGAGGGGCGGCGAAGGCCGTGCGCAGGGCCTCGTGGCGGCGCACGATCTCGCCGAGGCAGCGGGCCAGCACCGCGCCATCCAGCGGCCCTTCAACGCGGAGAGCCGCCGGAACGTTGTACAGCGGGCTGCCGGGTTCGAGCTGATCGATGAACCAGAGGCGTTGCTGGGCGAACGACAGGGGCAGGGGCCCCTCGCGCAGCGCCGGAGCGAGGGGGACCAGCGGCGGGGCCTGCTGTTGCGTACCGGTCTGTCGAGCCGCCTCGATCTTGACGGCGAGATCCGACAGTCTCGGGGCGACGAAAAGATCGCGCAGGGGGATCTCGACGCCGAAGGCCTCGCGCAGGCGCGACGTCACCCGGATCGCCAGCAGGGAGTGCCCCCCAAGCTCGAAGAAGTGGTCGGTCGCTCCGACCCGTTCGAGGCCGAGCAGCTCGGCCCAGATGCCGGCCAGGGCCTCCTCGACCGGCGTCCGCGGCGCCACATGGGCTTTGCCGGCGTCCTGCCACTCCGGAGCCGGCAGGGCCTTGCGGTCCACCTTGCGGTTGGGCGTCAGCGGCAGCTCGTCGAGGAGCGTGAAGGTGGCCGGCACCATGGAGTCCTGCAGGCGCTCGCGCAGGAAGGCGCGCAGCTCCTGTACCTCCAACGTCGCCAACGTCGCGGTCGCAGCCGGCACCACATAGGCCGCCAGGTAGCGCTCCTCGCCCCGGTCCTGCCGCGCGATGACGACCGCCTCGCGAACGCCGGGGAAGCCGCCCAACACCGACTCGATCTCCCCCAGCTCGATGCGGAAGCCGCGGATCTTGACCTGCGTGTCGGCCCGGCCGGCGAAGACCGCTTCGCCGTTCGGCAGGTAGCGTCCGAGGTCTCCCGTGCGGTAGAGATCGGCCACGAAGCGCTGCGCGGTGAGCTGCGGATCGCCCAGGTAGCCGAGGGCGATGTGCGGGCTGCGCACCGAGACTTCGCCGAGCTCGCCGATGCCGGCAAGGCCCCCGGTACCGCCGCCCGGGTTGAGCACCAGGAGCTGCACGTCCGGAATGCCGCGGCCGAGAGGGAGGACCTCCCGGGGCTCCTCCTCCCCGGCGACGTGGTAGCCGACTGCGCGCTGCGTCTCGGTCGAGCCGTAGTAGTTGACGCAGGTCACCGCCGGAGCCATGCGGCGCCGGCGCTCCACGTCGCGGCGGGTGAGGACGTCGCCCACCCGGAAGGTGTAGCGCAGCGACGGGACCTCAACGAGCGTGGCGTCCGGCGCTTCGGTGGTC
>DATLNC010000242.1:0-52294 GCA_035536935.1 Thermoanaerobaculia bacterium | reverse complement strand
TCGCCCGGCATGGTCACGTCGACATCGGGGACGGTGACCTCGCGCTTCTCGGCCTTCACGTCCACATCGGCGGCGTCGACGTCATACTCGGGGACCTTGCCGCCCTCGGCGGACACGTCGACATCCGGCAGCTCACCCTCTTGGGTCTGGCGGACCCGGCAACCGGTGGCGAACACCGTCAGCAGGGCCAACAGGAGGACGAAGGACATCCAGCTCTTTTTCTGAGAACGAACCATGATGGTGTCTCCTTTCAACAATATCCGGTAACTGAAGCTTCTCGTCGCGTTGGGCCCCTGAAACGGGCTCTACTTGTCCTGATAGACTGCATGGCCCATGCCAGCGAACCGCCTCCCGATCCTGTTCCTCCTGGCTCTTTTCTCCCTCGGCTGTGCCCGGCTGCGGCCCGCTCCCGTGCCCTTGCGCACGATCGAGATCGAGCCGGGATCTCCGGGCTCGCGCTCTCTGGTGGTGCTCCTGCCCGGGAGGCGCGACAGCCCCGAAGACTTCGCGCGCTTCGGCTGGGGCGAGCTCGCGCGCAAGTCGGGGGTCGGAGCCCGCATCGTGGCCGTCGATGCCCATCTCGGCTACTACTACCGGCGCACGATCGTGGACCGGCTGCGCGAGGACGTGATCGCACCGGCCCAGGCTCAGGGAGTCGATCGGGTCTGGCTGGCGGGGGTCTCCCTCGGCGGCACGGGCTCGATCCTCTACTCGATCGAGCACCCGGAGGACGTCCGCGGGATCACGATGTTCGCCCCGTTCCTCGGCGACGAGGAGATCCGGAAGGAGATCGAGGCTGCCGGCGGGTTGCGCGGCTGGAAGCCGCCCCAGCCGCTGGACCCCTTGGACTTCCAGCGGCGGATGTGGGCCTGGCTCAAAACCGAGCCGGCGATTCCCATCTATCTGGGTTGGGGGACGCAGGACGACTTCGCCCCCATCAACGGCCTCCTGGCGCAGGTCCTTCCGGCCGAGAAGGTCTACACCACCCCGGGAGGGCACGACTGGCGAGCCTGGACGAAGCTCTGGGAGCGGTTCCTGGAGACGGGAGCCCTGTAGGGGCACCTCTTGTGGGTGCCCTTCCGGAGGGCGGCCACAAGAGCCGCCCCTACATCCGCTTCTTGTGGCGAGGAATATCCAGGTTGGAGTACTCCAGCTCCTGGTCCTCGCGCACGGCGCGCAGCAGCACGGAGCCGCGGCTCATGTCGCCGATCCCCACGAAACAGCGCGGGAAGACCAGCCGCTCGCCGAAGACGGGCAGCAGGAGGTCCACGTACTTGCCCGTGGCGATGCTGCCCAGGAGCACGACCCGGGTGTCGTCCGGCACGGCCTCCTTGAGCATCGCGGTGTGCTGCCGCATGGGCTCGCAGTACTCGGGGTTCTTGAGGTCGATCGGCGTGCGCCGGACTGTCTCCACCCGCTTGGCTGTGAGGGGCCACCCCTCCGGCACCAGGCCGAACCCCGGAGCGATGACCAGCACCCCGGATGCAGACAGATCCGCCGGCGGCTTCGCGAAGTGGCGGGCATACGCGATCTTTCCCCGGAAGTAGAGCGAGCTGAGGAAGGTGAAGGCCTCCTCGATGGGCACGCCCTCCCGGCTGCGGTAACGCCGCGCCGTCTCGAAGCGCGCGTCGGGCGAGAGGAGCTGCCGGCCGCGCTCGCCGGTGAGGCTGGCCGGGGAAAGGATGAAGATCCTGGGCGCTGAGGAGGCTTCGAGCATACCGTTGTTCCAGAACAACGGTACTACTGTACTGCATTCCTGCTACGAGACGGTCCGTCCCGAAAAAGGCACCGGGCTCGGCCATTCGTGCACCGCCCGGGTGATCAGCTCCTCGACCTCGTCGCCGTCGACCGGGTGCGAGAAGAAGAACCCCTGGCCGTACTCGCAGCCCATGCCGCGCAGCTTGGCCACGTGCTCCAGGCTCTGGATGCCCTCGGCGACGACCTTCATGCCGAGCTGGTGGCCCAGGTTCACGATCGCCGCCACAATGGAGATATTGCCGCCCTCCTCGCCGATGCGCGAGACGAACGAGCGGTCGATCTTCAGGATGTCCATGGGGTAGCGGTGGAGGTAGTTGAGCGAGGAGTAGCCCTTGCCGAAGTCGTCCAGGTAGAGCTGCACGCCGAGCGCTTTCAAGCGCGAGAAGCGGCTCGTCGCGGACTCGGCGTGGCGGATGATGACCCCCTCGGTGATCTCCAGCCCCAGGTACTCGGGCTCCAGGCCGGAGATCGCCAGGGCCTCGGCGATCTGCTCGTGCAGGTCGGACTGGAAGAACTGCTTGTTCGAGAGGTTCACGCTCACCCGGAGCTGGCGGTGCTCGGGATACTTGGTCTGCAGGTGGCGCACGCGCTGGCAGGCCTGGGTGAGCACGTAGCGGCCGAGCGGCAGGATGAGGCCGGTCTCCTCCGCCACCGTAAGGAAATCATCGGGGAGGATCAGCCCCCGCCGCGGGTGGACCCAGCGCATCAGCGCCTCGACGCCGGTGACCGTGCCGCTCCCCAGGTCCACGAACGGCTGGTAGTGCACCTCGATCTGCCCGCGCTCGATGGCGCGCCGCAGGTCGCTCTCGAGCTGCAGGCGCGCCATGACGAAGTGGTGCATGCCGCGATGGAAGACCACGTGGCAGGCCCGCCCCGAGCTCTTCGCCCGGTACATGGCCGTGTCCGCATCGCGCAGCAGGTCCTCGGGCTTCTCGTAGTCCGGCGTGCAGATCGCGATGCCGATGCTCGCCGTGATGAAGACCTCGTGCCCGCCCAGGTTGATCGGCGAGGCCAGCCGCTCGTGGATGCGGTCGGCGACGGTGGCCGCGTCCTCCACCTCGTGCCCCCTCTCCAGCAGGATGGCGAACTCGTCGCCGCCGATCCGGGCGATGGTGTCCATCGGGCGGAGCGCCGAGGACAGGGCGCGGGCGATCTGGATCAGGAGCTGGTCGCCGACCAGGTGGCCGAGGCTGTCGTTGACGATCTTGAACTGGTCCACGTCCAGGAAGAGCACGGCCATCAGCCGGTCGGGCTCGCGCCGGGAGCGCTCCACGGCCTGCCAGAGCCGGTCCATGAACAGGGCGCGGTTGGGCAGGCCGGTCAGCTCGTCGTGCAAGGCATCGTGGAGGAGCCGCTCCTCGGCGCGCTTGCGGTCGGTGATGTCGTGGGAGTTGAGGACGAGGCCCAGGACCGAAGGGTGCGCGAGGAGGTTGGAAGCCGTGGACTCGATCGTCAGCCAGGTGCCGTTACTGTGCTGGCAGCGGTACTCGATGGTCAGGTTCTCGTGCGGCAGGTCCACCAGGCATCCGAGGGCGTTGGCCACGAGCGGACGGTCCTCGTAGTGGACCAGATCGAGGAAGTTGCCGCCCACGAAATCCTCGGGCGGATGGCCGAGCAGGCGCTGGTGCGAGGGGCTGGCGTAGAGCACCGAGCCGTCCGGGTCGAGGATGGAGATCATGTCCGAGGCATTCTGGACGAGAGCTCGGAAGCGCTCCTCGCTCGCCTGGAGCGCGTCCTGGGCCCGCCGCCGGTCGGTGATGTCCTCGAACGCTCCCTCGTAGCGGACCACCCGGCCGTCCTCGTCCCGGATGGTCCGCAGGCTGAAGCGCACCCAGATCACCCGCCCGTCGTGGCGCCGCACCTGCGACTCGAAAGCCCGGATGCGGGAGCCATCCTCCTCCTCGACCGTCCGCTGCCAGCGCTGGCGGTCCTCGGGGTCGAGGTAGATGTCGCCGACGTTCGCGCCCAGCAGGGTCTCGCCGTCGGGGTAGCCCAGGACGCGGACCAGGGCGTCGTTGGCATCCAGCAGCCGTCCGGCAGGCGTGGTCCGGTACAGGCCGATGGGCACGCCGTCGAACAGGCTGCGGTAGCGCTCCTCCGACTCGCGCAGCGCCTCCTCGGAACGTCTGCGCTCGGCGATGTCGTCCACGAAGGTGCAAAGCCGGCGCTCCGCCATGCTCAGCCTCAGCCGCAGCAGCTCCGGCTCGACCGGCTCGACCAGCCAGTCGTCGGCGCCGGCCTCCATCAGCGCCCGTGCATGCTCCGGGCTGCCGTCCCGGGTCACGGCCAGGACGATCCCGTGCCTGGCGTGGGGCAGCGCGCGCGCCAACCGGCAGAGCTCGATGGTCTCCGCCGGGTCCGCTCGCCAGAGGATGAGGAGAGGATGGGCTTCCGGCCGCAGGAGCTCGAGGGCCGCGGAAGGATCGTCCGTGACGGCAAGCTCGTGCCCGCCCTCACGCAACGCCTCTTCCAGAACAGTCTGACAGCCGGACGCATCCTTTAGAAGCAGCGCTCGCATTCGCTAGGAACCTCCGCGTCGGACCGAACAGGGATCGTCCGCAAAGTATATCCGTTCCCGGGAATTGCGCCATCCCGCGCCGAGCGGGCCGCGTCAGGTGGGCAGCTCGAAGGTGGCGACGACCGGAGCGTGGTCGCTGGTCCCGACTTCGGCGAGCACTCTTGAAGCCGTGGTGCGCTCGGCGAGGGGAAGGCTGGCGAGGATGTAGTCGATCCGCCACCCGATGTTGCGCTGCCGCATGTTGCGCCAGGGAGCCCACCAGGTGAACAGGTTGTCGTTGTCCGGATCGAGGGCGCGGCCGACGTCGACCAGTCCGCGGGAGATCACCCGCGCCAGCAGGTCCCGCTCTTCTGTCCGCTGGCCGATGATCCCCGGCTTGCGCTCCTTGGGATGGACGTCGCGGTCGGTCAAGGCGACGTTGAGGTCGCCGGAGAGGACGAGCCGCCGGCCCGCGGATTCCAGCCCGGCGGCGTAATCCCGCATGGCATCCAGGAAGCGGAGCTTGGCTTCATAGTCCTTGCCCCCGTTGGGCACGTACACCGAGGCAAAGGTCACCCCTCCGGCCTCCGCCGTGACAATGCGGTTCTCGAGGTCGAAAGAGGGATGGCTGTACCGGGGCTCCTCCGGGAACGTATCGCGCCGCAGGTTGAGCCCGACGCCCGAGTAGCCGCCGGAGCCGTGCCAGTAGCACCAGTACCCTTCCAGGCTGCAAACGGTCTCGGAGAGCTTGTCCGGAGACGCCTTGATCTCCTGCAGACAGATGACGTCGGGCCGGTCGCGCCCGACCCATTCGAGGAACTGCGCCTCCCGGGCGCGGATGCCGTTGACGTTCCAGGTGGCGACGGTGATAGGCATGCGCGGATGATATCGCAGGGAGCTGGCGGCGTGGGTTTCGGGAACCACGTGCCGCTCCGGAAGCACCTGCCGGCTCTGTTGTAATCTTCGACAGATGAGAGTCCTTGCCGTCTTTGTTGTCCTTGCCGTCCTTGCTGTCCTTCCCGCTCCCGCCCAATCCCAGGCCTACGACCCCTACTTCCTCGGCTACGAGACCGAGCCCGCCATGGACTTCGGCGGCCGCACGCTGACCTCACTCCAGAGCGGGCTCAGCCGTGCCTTCGGCTCGATCCGCGACGTGGGCGACCGCCATCCCGGGGTGGCTCCCGCCTGGGAGTTCCCCATGGCGGCCGCGATCCTGCTCGTCCAGCACGAGGTGGGCGGCCATGGCGGCCGGGGACGGGAGTTCGGTCTTGGCCCGAGCTACGGCTTCGGGATCGACCTCTCGGGCTACACCGACACGGAGCGGGCGCCGCGGACCAACGAAGAGCTGCTCCTCCTCTCGAGCGGCGGCACCGAGGCCGACCAGGTCCTCGCCCGCCGGGTCTTCCTCGACCTCCTCCGTCCCGAAGGCGTGGACGGCGCCAAGATCCCCCTGGCCTTCATGGCCAAGCTCGACCTGACCCTTTACATCGCCGGTGCTCCGCGCCCCCTGCCCGGAGACGAGGAGGGCGACTTCATCGACGAGTCCAAGAGCGGCAATGACGTAGTCAGCTACCTGATCGGCCGCCAGAGCCAGCGCCAGGGCGGCTCGTCCGCCGACGTTTGGAACAACCTCTACCCGATCGACCTCGCGGATCCTCTCCTGAAAGACAACTGGGACGACGCCCGCCTGACCGCAGCCTGGAATCTCCTCGATCCCACCCTGTTCGCCGCGGTCGTCGCCTACTTCCGGGACCACGTTCTCGGGGGGGAGGACCGGGTCCGCGCTCCCATGCTGCGGGTCGGGAACGTCGGGCTCTCGCTGGGCACGCGCGGCGCCCTCGGTCCGCAGTCGGTCTCCCGTTTTCTGGATCTCCACGCCGCCACGGACCGGGGGATCTTCACGGTCTACGTACGCGACCTCGACTCCTCGGTGGACCGGACCTTCGGCCTCGGCGCCGGGGTGCACGGCCTGCGGCTAGGGCGGCTTGGCGTGGGTCTCTCCGCCGACGTCTGGGACGAGCCGGAAGCTCCCGAGGGCCTCTACGAGGGGAACGGCTGGAACGCCACCGCCGAAGTGGACGCTCTCCTCTCGGACCGCTGGGGCCTCTCCGCCAAGCTCGGCTCCAAGTCGGAGGGCTTCCTCCCCGGCCTGCCCGTCGAGGACGGCATCTACCTGGGATTCGGAATCCTGGGCGCCTGGTAGGAAGTCAGTTCCGGACGCCTCGGAACTGACTTCCGAACGCCTGGAAGTCAGTTCCCCGCGCTGGGAAGTGACTTCCAACCGTCCGGAAGTCACTTCCCACCCTCCGGAAGTCAGTTCCGAACGTCCAGAGCTCACTTCCAGCTGTCCGGAGGTCGGTTCCGACCCCCCGGAAGTCAGTTCCCCGCGTCCGGAAGTCACTCCCGAACGCCCGGAAGTCACTTCCCCGCGGGGGGACGGCATAGACTTCGAGCATGGAAGCCGTTAGCGCCCCCGCCGCCCGCCTCCCGGAATCGAGCCAACCGATGCAGCGCCTCTTCGGCTATCTGCGCTCCTATCAGGGACGGCTGCTCTGGGCGAGCGGGTCGAGCGTCCTCAACAAGATCCTCGACCTGATGCCGCCGCTCCTGGTCGGCTGGGTCATCGACTCCCTGCGCGGCTCGCCGCCGGGATGGATCGCCTCCCTGGCCGGCACCTCCGACCCCTGGAGCATGGCCGTGGTCCTCTCCGGTCTCGCGGTCGCGATCTTCTTCTTCGAGAGCTTTTTCCAGTGGCTCTACCAGGCCGGGTTCATGGGCCTCGCCCAGCTCGTCCAGCACGATCTGCGCATGGACGCCTACAACCGCATCCAGTCGCGGGAGGTCTCGTTTTTCGAGGAGCACCGGCTGGGCGAGATCCTCTCCATGCTCAACGACGACGTGAACCAGCTCGAGCGGTTCCTGAACACCGGCTTCAACGAGCTGCTGCAGATCGTCGTGCTCTTCCTCTTCGCCGGCATCATCATCTTCTCCACCTCCTGGCAGCTCTCGCTGGTGGGCATGGCGCCGATCCCGCTCATCCTCTGGGGGAGCGTCTACTACCAGCGCCGGATCGCGCCGCGCTACAGCCGCATCCGCGAAGGCGTGGGCGGGCTGGCGAGCCGCCTCGAAAACAACATCGCGGGCATCCAGGTCATCAAGAGCTTCACCGCCGAGCCGTTTGAAACGGAGCGCGTCCGCCAGGTTTCCGAGGAGTACCGGCAGGCCAACTTCGAGGCGATCCGCCTCTCGGCGATCTACGTGCCGGTGATCCGCATGGCCATCGTCATCGGCTTCGCCGGGGTGCTCCTGGTGGGCAGCTACTGGGTGCTCCAGGGGCGGATCCTCACCGTGGGCGAGCTGGTCCTCTTCGCCATGATGACCGAGCGCCTGCTCTGGCCCCTCACCCGCCTGGGCACCACGCTCGACGAGTACCAGCGCGCCAAGGCGAGCGCCCGCCGCACGTTCGGCCTGCTGGAGACGCCGCCGAAGATCGTGGAGCGCGAGAACCCCGAGCGCCTGCCCCGGGCCCGCGGCGAGGTCGTCTTCGACCGGGTCGAGTTCCGCTACCCGAGCCGGCAGGGGGACCTGCCCGTGCTCGACGAGCTGAGCTTCCGCATCGCTCCCGGGGAGACCCTGGGGGTCGCCGGACCCACGGGCGCGGGCAAGTCGACGGTCATCAAGCTCCTCCTGCGCTTCTACGACGTGACCGGCGGCGCCGTGCGGCTGGACGGCCACGACGTGCGCGATCTTTCCCTGTCCGACCTGCGGCGCAACATCGCCCTGGTGAGCCAGGACGTCTATCTCTTCCACGGCACGATCCGGGAGAACATCGCCTACGTCACTCCGGACGCGCCTCTCGAAGAGGTCATCCGCGCCGCGCAGCTCGCCCAGCTCCACGACTTCGTGGTCACGCTGCCGCAGGGCTACGACACGCTGGTGGGGGAGCGCGGGGTGAAGCTCTCCGGAGGCCAGCGCCAGCGCCTCTCGATCGCGAGGGCCATCCTCAAGGACGCGCCCATCCTGATCCTCGACGAGGCCACCAGCTCCGTGGACACGGAGACCGAGCGCGCCATCCAGCAAAGTCTGCGGACCATCACGGCCGGCCGTACCGCCCTGGTGATCGCCCATCGCCTTTCCACGATCCGCCACGCCGACCGCATCCTCGTCCTGCGCGACGGCAAGGTCGCCGAGGAGGGGCACCACGACGACCTCCTCGTGCGCGGCGGAACGTACGCGGATCTGTGGCACATCCAGTCGGGTGAACTTGAGGAGGTGTTCCCATGAAGCTTCTTCTTCTCCTGCTCCTTCTGGCTCCCGAATACGATCTCCTGATCCGCGGCGGCACCGTCATCGACGGCTCCGGCGCACCAGGTATCCGGGCGGACGTGGCCGTCCAGGACGGCAAGGTGGTGAAGGTCGGGAGCCTTTCAGAAGCCAAGGCAAAGCGGGTGATCGACGCGACCGGGCTCGTCGTAGCCCCGGGGTTCATCGACGTCCACACCCACGCAGACGAGCTGGCGGAGAACCCGCGGGCGGAAAACTATCTCCGCATGGGGGTGACCACGGTCATCGCGGGCAACTGCGGCTCCTCGGCCCTGGAGATCGGTAAAGCCCTTGTCGCCATCCGCAAGGCGGGACCCTCGATCAACTACGCCACCCTGATCGGTCACAACACGGTGCGGGAGGCGGTGATGCGGGAGGAGCGCCGCGCGCCTACGCCTGCCGAGATGGAGAAGATGAAGGCGCTCGTCGCCCAGGGGATGAAGGACGGGGCTGTCGGGTTCTCCACCGGCCTTCAGTACACGCCCGGGACCTGGGCCGATGCTTCCGAGATCACCGAGCTTGCCCGTGTCGCCTGCGCTGCAGGCGGGCTCTACGCCTCCCACATGCGGAACGAGGGGACGGAGATCGAGAAGTCCGTGGCCGAGACGATCGCCGTGGGGGAGTCGGCCGGCTGCCGGGTCGAGATCTCCCACCTCAAGATCGACAGCCCGCGCAACTGGGGGATGAGCGCCAAGGCTCTCTCCCTGATCGACAGCGCCCGCTCGCGCGGCGTGGACGTCCGGGCAGATCAGTACGCCTACACCGCGGCAGCCTCGACCCTTTCGATCCGCTTCCCCGACTGGGTGCTCGAAGGAGGACAGGAAGAGGTCCGCAAGCGGCTGGACGATCCAGCCACGTGGGCGAAGGTCCGCGATGGGATGAGAGAGCTGCTCGCCGCCCGCGGATTCCAGGATCTCTCGTTCGCGGTCGTCGCGTCCTACCCGCCCGATCCCTCGCTGCAGGGACTCTCCATGAAAGACGTCGCGGTCCGTCTCAAGGGGAACGGCTCGGCCGACGCGCAGTTCGAAGCCGCGCGCGACATGCTGCGCGCGGGCGGTGTCGGCGGGGTGGGCATGGTCTATCACCTCATGTCCGAAGAGGACGTCGCCACGATCCTCAAGCACCCTCAAGTTTCCTTCGCCTCGGACGGCGCTCTTCCCGTCTTTGGAAAGGACGCCACCCACCCGCGCGCCTACGGCAACAACGCGCGGGTCCTCGGTCTTTACGTGCGGGAGAAGAAAGCAATCCCTCTCGAAGAAGCAATACGCAAGATGACCGGACTTCCCGCCATCCATTTCAAACTTTCCGGCCGCGGACTGATCAAAGAAGGATATGCGGCGGACCTCGTGATCTTCGATCCGCTCAAGGTGGGCGACGCCGCTACCTTCGAGAAGCCTCATGCCTATGCGGCAGGCTTTTCTTATGTCCTGGTCAACGGTGTGCCCGCTATCGAAGGAGGCGCACACACGGGTGCCAAGGCAGGTAAGACCGTCACGCGAAACTGATCTCAGGCGCGAGATCGGGACAGTTCGTTACACGTTATAAAAAGATTTCTTTTTTCGATTTTCTGGTGAGGGAAACCCCCGGTGTGAGGCGTTCCAGCACGCCGAGCCCCGAAGAGGGCGTAACCAGAAAGGCCCCTGATGGGGCCTGAGAAGAAAGGAATCACCATGAAATCGATTCGTATCCCTGCCGCGCTGTTCCTGCTCGCCTTCGCGCTCTGTGCCGGCTCCGCCATGGCCCAGCCACAGGGCCCAGGGCCCATCTTCCAAGAATCGTTCACGCTCACGCGGGTCGTTACGGGAACTCAACCGGTGCCGGTCCAACTCACCCAGGCTCCGAACAATGGTCCCTACCAGGTGGTGAGCGGGGAAGCCCTGAAGGCCTCCAAGCTCCAGTGGGCGGTCGATGCCCGTTGCGGGACGCAGCTGAAGAGCCTGTCGGTGAAGCACCCTGGAGGCACGATGAACTTCAAGGACAACCTGACGCCCACCACCAAGAACCTGCAGAAGACGGTAACCCTGCAGTCCTTCGATACCGCTCTCATAGCCCAGCGCTGCCTCGATGTCGCGAACGGAACGTTTGTGACCGCGGTCGACGCCGAGGACAAGCATGAGCTCGAGATTCAGCAGGGTCAGTTCGATGGCAGCATGGCCGTGACCACGCTGGATGGCGCGGCGCACGGCAACTTCCTGCTCCTTTCCGGCGCCTGCTCCTCGTTCAATGTCACGGACAAGAAACACTCGGCCGTGATCAAGATCAAGTGCTGCGTCGACGCCCTGTGCGGCTGAGCCAGGTCTCCTAGGGAGGCCAGCCAGAGAGAGCCCCCGAGGGTGCATGCCCCCGGGGGCTCTTCCCTGTTCTACAGTGCCCGAACCAGGGTAAAATCGACCGACCTCCGATGTCCGCCGAACGCACCATAGCCGTCCTCGCCGAAAAGCCCTCCGTCGCCCGGGATCTGGCCAAGGTCCTGGGCGCGGGGCAGCGCGGCAACGGCTTCCTCTACGGCAACGGCTACACGGTCACCTGGGCGATCGGCCACCTGGTCGCCCTGGCCGAGCCGGGGGACATCCGGCCCGAGTGGCGCCGCTGGAGCCGCGTCCAGCTCCCCATGCTGCCCGCGGAGTGGCCGCTGGTCGTCTCCAAGGACACGAGCGAACAGTTCGAGGTCGTCCGCAAGATCCTCAACTCCCCGAATGTCGAGCGGGTGGTCTGCGCCACGGACGCGGGCCGCGAGGGGGAGCTCATCTTCCGCTACATCTACGAGGCCGCCGGCTGCCGCAAGCCGTTTTCCCGCCTCTGGATCTCGTCGCTCACCCCCGACGCCATCCGCAAGGGCTTCGCCAGGCTGCGCGACGGCCGCGACCTCGATCCGCTGGCCGACGCCGCCCGCGGACGCAGCCGCGCCGACTGGCTCGTGGGCATGAACCTCTCCCGCGCCTATACCCTCGATTTCGACGAGAACCTGTCGATCGGCCGGGTCCAGACGCCGACTCTCGCCATGGTGGTCGAGCGCGAGCTGGCCATCCGCGCCTTCGTGCCCGAGGACTACCTGGAGGTCGTCGCCAACTTTTCGTCCGCCCCGGGGATCTCCTACCGCGGCACCTGGTTCCGCGGAGACGACCCCACGCCCGAGGCCAAGCGCCTGAAGTCTGACAAGGCTCATCCCGGCAAGGAGTTCGAAGAGGCGGCGCGCATCGTCCAGAGGGCACGGACGGGAAGAGCCCAGGTCGAGTCCGTCCGCTCCGAGACGAAGCGGATGGGGCCGCCGCTCCTCTACGACCTGACCGAGCTGCAGCGCCACGCCAACCGGCTCTTCGGCTTCAGCGCCCAGAAGACGCTCGGCCTCGCGCAGTCGCTCTACGAGCAGAAGAAGCTCATCAGCTACCCGCGCACGGACAGCCGCCATCTCTCGCAGGACGTGGCTGCGACACTGGGGGAGATCGTGAAGGTCATCGAGGGGCCGTACCGCGAGCTGCTCGCCCCTGGCACGGGAGAGCGCCCCCTCGGCCGCCGCTTCGTGGACGACGCCAAGGTCACCGACCACCACGCGATCATCCCCACGACCACCTCGCCCGACGGAGCATCGATGACTCCCGACGAGCGGAGCATCTACGACCTGATCTGCCGGCGGCTCCTTGCCGCCTGGCACGAGGACCACGTCTGGTCGGTCACCACCGTGATCACCGCCATCAGCACCCCGCCCCGCTCCGGCATCGGCGATCCGTTCCTGGACCGCTATCACAGCACGGGCACCATGGTGGAGAAGGTGGGCTGGAAGGTGCTCGACCTCGACCGCAAGAAGGAAAAAGAGAAGAAGGAGGAAGAGGACGAGGCTCAGGATCTCCCGGCGTTGACGACCGGCCAGGCGCAGGAGGTTCTGGATGCCAAGGCCGTCGCCAAGCAGACCCGTCCGCCGAAGCGCTTCACCGAGGGCACGCTGCTGACCGCCATGGAGACGGCGGGCAAGACGCTGGACGACAAGGAGCTCTCCGACGCCATGAAGGAGAGCGGCCTCGGCACGCCGGCCACCCGCGCGGAAATGATCGAGACCCTCCTCCGCCGGGAGTACATCGAACGGCAGGGGAAGACGCTGGTGGCGACCGACAAGGGGATCCGGCTGATCCAGGTGGTCCATCCGCATGTGAAAAGCCCGGCGATGACCGGGAAGTGGGAAGCCGAGCTCAAGCGGATTCAGCGGGGGGAGGGGGAGCTGGGGGCGTTCATGAGGGAGATTGAGGGATATGTGAGGGAGGTGGTTGGGGGCCCTCACCCCACGGAGGGGAACGGAGCGGGTACCAATGAGAGGGGAGTTGAGCGTCCTCCGGCCCCCCTCTCCCGGGGGTTCGGGAGTGCGGATGGGAGAGGGGTTGGGGGTGAGGGTCTGCGGACCGCCCCCTCCCCAGCCCTCCCCCGCTTCGCGGGAGAGGGAGCCGGAGCCCCCGCCCGGAGCCAGGATCTGGCCATCCTCCTTAAAGACACCTTCCGCCTCCCCTCCTTCCGCCCCTATCAGGAAGCCGTCTGCCGCGCGGTCACCGAAGGCAAGGACGTCCTCCTCGTCATGCCCACCGGAGCGGGGAAGTCGCTTTGCTATCAGCTCCCCGGGCTGGCCCGAGGCGGCACGACGCTCGTGGTCTCTCCTCTCATCGCTCTGATGGAAGACCAGGTCGCCAAGCTGCGGGAATTGGGGTTGCGCGCCGAGCGTATCCACTCAGGACGCGACCGCGCCTCGTCACGGCAGGTCTGCCTCGACTATCTGGCGGGCCGGCTCGACTTCCTGTTCATCGCGCCCGAGCGCCTTGCGGTTCCGGGCTTTCCCGAGATGCTCGCCAAGCGCAAGCCGGCGCTCGTCGCGGTGGACGAGGCCCACTGCATCTCACAGTGGGGACACGACTTCCGCCCCGAGTACCGGATGCTCGGACAGCGGCTGCCCCTGCTCCGCCCGGCGCCCGTCATCGGGCTTACCGCCACCGCGACCCCCGTCGTCCAGGACGACATCGCCGCCCAACTCGGGCTTCAGGACCAGGGACGTTTCATCCACGGCTTCCGCCGCACGAACATCGCGGTCGAGGTGGCCGAAATGCCTCCCTCTCAACGCCGTGATGCCGTGCGCCGCATCCTGGCCGATCCGGAGCGCCGGCCGGCCATCGTCTACGCTCCGAGCCGCAAGGAGGCCGACGCGCTCGGTGCCGAGCTTCGGCAGGACTACTCGGCCGCCGCTTACCATGCGGGCATGAACGGCGCCGATCGCGATCGGGTCCAGTCCGGCTTCCTCTCCGGAAAGCTGGAAGTCATCGTCGCCACGATCGCGTTCGGCATGGGAGTCGACAAGGCGGACGTGCGCACCGTCATCCACACCGGCCTGCCCAGCAGCCTGGAGGGTTATTACCAGGAGATCGGCCGTGCCGGCCGCGACGGCAAGCCTTCCCGCGCTCTCCTCCTCTACTCCTGGGCCGACCGCCGAAGCCACGAGTTCTTCCACTCCCGCGACTATCCGGACTCCAGCGTCCTACGGCAGATTTTCAAAACCCTCACGGCGGACCTGCAGTCGAGCGACAAGGTCCGCAGGCGGGTCGGGATGGACGAGGAGCCCTTCGAAAAAGCCCTGGAGAAGCTCTGGATCCACGGCGGCGCCCTGGTGGATGCGGACAGCAACGTCTCGCGCGGAGCCGATGCCTGGGAGCGCCCCTACCTCGCGCAACGGGACCACAAGCTTGCCCAGCTCGACCAGATGGTGCGCTGCGCCGATGCCCACGGCTGCCGCATGCTCCACCTCGTTCAACACTTCGGCGACCAGGAGGACTCCGGCCAACCCTGCGGCGTCTGCGACGTCTGCGACCCCCAGGCCTGTCTCGTCCGCCGCTTCCGCCTGCCCGATCCCGCCGAGGCGCGGGTCCTCTCGGAGGTTCTCCACGCCCTGCGCCAGAGGGACGGCCAGAGCACGGGCCAGCTCTTCCGCGAGATCAGTGCCGAAGACGGCCTGCCCGCCGGCTTCGACCGCAAGGCCTTCGAGCGCCTGCTCGGGGGGCTCTCCCGGTCGGGCCTCGTGCGCCTGAGCGAGGACGAGTTCGAGAAGGATGGCAAGATCATCCGCTTCCAGCGCGCGGCCCTGACCGCGGAGGGTTTCCGCACCCCGCCCGACGCCGTGGCGCTCGCCCTGTTCGTCCAACTCCTGGAAGACGCTCCGGCCTCCAAGCCCAAGCGGCGGGAGCGGAAGAAGCTGGACCTCCTCTCTCCCATCAAGGCGCTCCGCGAGCGCCGCGCCCGGAAGAAGGGGGTCCAGGAAGTCCTGCCCGGGGCCGAGGAGCTCATGGACGAGCCGCTCCCCGGCCTGATCGACGCCCTCAAGGCCTGGCGCCGCACCGAGGCGCAAAGGCGTCGAGTGCCGGCCTTCCGCATCCTGACCGACCGCGCCTTGACCGCGCTGGCCGTCACCCGCCCCGGGGACGAAGTGGATCTGCTGAATGTCCCTGGGATCGGGCCGACGATCGTGCAGAAGTACGGCCGGGAGATCTTGGGGATTCTGGAGAAGGGCGGGTAGGATGTCACCAGGAGCCACATGCCCGCGATCCCTGCCCCCGCGCCAGTCGAAGCCCGGGCCTTCCTGGCCTCGGTGCCTCTCTTCCGCGAGCTGAGCGAAGCCGACCTCGACCAGATCATCCCTCATCTCGACTGGATGCTCGTTCCGGGCGGCCACGTCGTCTGCCGCCAGGGGGACGAGGGGGACCGCCTCTACCTCGTGGCTAGCGGACGGCTGGCGATCGTCCGGGAGCTGCCCAGCGGCGAAGACGTCCTGCTGAGCCACGTGGGCCGGAGCGAGAGCGTCGGAGAGGTGGCCGTGCTGACCGGCAATCCCCGCTCGGCCACGGTGCGCGCCTTGCGCGACTCGGTGATCGCCCGCCTCGACAGGGCGGGGCTCTCCCTGCTGCTGGAAGAGCATCCCAGGATTGCGCTCGCGTTCACCCGGCGTCTCGCCGGCTGGATCTCGCCGGTGTCCAAGATCGCGGCGAGCCGGGGCTGCATCGCGGTCGCCGTGGCCGCCGCCCAGGAAAGCATCCCCCTGTCGGACCTCACGCGGCGTCTCGCGGAATCGCTCTCCGCGCTCGGTCCGACCCTCCACCTGACAGCCGCCGAGATCGAGGGCCGGTTCGGACCCGGCTCCGCTTCGAGCGCGGACGGCAGCGCGGAGCACGGCCGGGTGGCGGCCTGGATCGACAGCCAGGAGGCCAGTCACGCCTTCCTGGTGTACGAAGCGGATCCCGGACCCACGGCCTGGACCCGCCGCTCGCTGCGCCAGGCGGATCGCATCCTGGTGCTCGCGGACTCCGAGGCCGATCCGTCCCTCGGCTTCCTCGCCAGGGAGCTGGAGAGCTTCGAAAGCCGGTCCCGCGAGGAGCTGGTGCTGCTCCATGACAAACCGAAGAAAAGGCCGCATGGAACGGCGCGGTGGTTGGCGCTGCGCCCCTTCGACCGGCATCATCACATCCGCCCGGGGCTATCGGCAGACTTCGATCGCCTCGCCCGTTTCCTGGACGGCAAGGCGGTGGGGCTGGTGCTGGGTGGAGGCGGGGCCCGCGGCTTCGCGCACATCGGCGTCATTCGCGCGCTCGAAGAGGCCGGCATCCCCATCGACCGGGTGGGTGGAACCAGCATGGGCGCGGTCATCGGCGCCCTCTACTCCCGCGGCTTCGACTGGAAGCACATGGTCCGCCTCAACCGCTGGGGCTGGGTCAAGTACCAGCCGCACAAGCTCTACACGCTGCCGATGATCTCGCTCGTCTCCTCGCGCAAGGCGGAGCGCATGCTCGACATGATGTTCGGTGACGACCTGATCGAGGACCTCTGGCTGAATTTCTTCTGCGTGTCCACGAATCTGACGCGGGCGGAAACCGTCGTGCACCGGCGCGGCGACCTGGAGCGCTGGATTGGGACGAGCATCCGTCTTCCGGGGGTAGTCCCGCCGACCGTGGAGAATGGCGACCTGCTGGTGGACGGGGGGGTGCTGGACAACCTGCCGACCGGCGTGATGCGCCGTCTCGGGGAGGGTCCGATCATCGCGGTGGATGTCTCGGCCGCGGTGGACGTCCGGGCCGATCCGAGCTACCGCGCGGCGCCCTCGCCCTGGCAGCTCCTCCTGAACCGCTGGCGGAAGACGGCCCCGCCGTTCCCGAACATCCTGCAGATCCTCCATCGCTCCGCGGTGCTGGCGAGCGACATCTACGCCAAGCAGGCGAAGAGCGAGGTGGAGCTCTACCTCGACCTCCCCATGGAGGCCTACGACATGTTCGGAGTGGAGGCGCTGGACGAGATCGTCGACCTCGGCTACCGCTACACGCAGGAGCAGCTTGCAAAGAACCCCTGGACCCCGGCGATCTCGGCGAAATCAAGCCAGGTTGTCGTGATCTAGAGAACCTCGATCCAGACCGAAGGGCTGCCCGCCAGCAGTGGGATGGCTCCGGCAGGAGCCTCCGCACCGAAGCGAAGCCGCAAACGCTCGATTCCGAGCCGCTCCGCCAGCGCCCAAGCCACGAGGCCGAACGTCATCCGGGCGTTGATCTCGCCCAAGGGATTGAATGCGTCGCCGTACGACCAGGCGTCGATCCCGAACGGACCCACATACCCCGCGCGCCGCAGCGCTTCGGCAACGGCGTCGATGGGCATCTCCGGGACCTCGGCAGGCAGCTCAATCCCGACGAACTGGCCCTTGATGTCCACCATCTGGCGATGGAAGCCTACGATTTTCAGCTCGGATTCGGTCAGGAGAGCGGAGCATCCGAAGTCTGCCGTGCGCTCCATCCAGGGCTCGAAGAGGAGAGGGCCGTGAGACTCGAACAGCCGCTCCACCGTCCGGCGGGATTTGGGATCGGAAAGGAGCGGCCCCTTCCTTTCTATATAGCGGGACCGTCCCGAAGCGGACAGCGGCGCCTTGACCACCCAGGCGGAGGGAGAGGAAGGAAGGAAGCGGTCGAGCTCCGCCAGGGATTCCACCATCCGAGCTCCGGGAAGAGCGCAGCCCAGCTCTTCCGCGACCTGCAGATGGAAGGCTCGGTGATGGACCTTCGCGACGACGGAAGGCGGAGCGGTGGGGAGATGCCAGAGCAGCTCGTGGAGAGGGAGATCCGAAAGAAGGCTGCGGGGCTGTTTGCGGAGAGCGACGGCCTGGGGAGTTTCGCACCAGGCGAGCAGCTCATCGGCTGGTTCGATGGGGCCGCTCTCCAGAATCGGAAGGCCCGGGACGAGGAGGACGCGCTCGGGATCGACGGATGAGGGAGTCCAGAGTCGGTCTCCCTCGCGGGCGAAGACGCGGAGGAGGGTCGCGAGGCCGGAGACGGTTTGAAGGGTTTTGCGCGAAGAGGATCTCCTCGCCAGCTCGTCTTCACAGAGGAGGTTGGCGAGGATGGACCTCACAGCTCACTCTCCTCCAGCCGACGAATGAACTCCGCATCCATCCCCGCCGCCACCCGGCCCTCCCGGTTGAAAATCCGGCCCCCCTTGGCTTTTGCGGGACGTAGCGGCCAGGTGAGGTTGGCGCGGAAGGCGTCCCAGGCGGACTGGTCTTCCTGTTTGAACACCTGCAGCCACTCCCAGCCGAAGCGGACGTGCTCGATCTCGTCCCTCTGGACCTGCTCGATCACCGTCGCGGTCTTCGGATCTCCCGCTTTCAACGCCGCCTCGGCGTACTCCTCCGTGTGGTCGAGGTTCGCGTTCTCGAAGGTCAGCGACATGGCGCAGAGGAAGCGCAGGGGGGTCGTGATATGGGGGATCTTGCTCCAGAAATACCCGTTCACGGGCCAGTCCCCAAAACGCGCGCCGTAGGCTTCGAGGCGGGCGAGGTACATGCGCGTGTGCCGCTGCTCGTCCTGAAGGATCCTCAAAAGCCCGCGGCGGAAGTCGGACGGCGTGTCCGGAAAGGCCAGGAGCGCCCAGGCGAACAGCTCCGCGGCCTGGAGCTCGTGATTGGCGAGCGCGTGGAGGATGCGCGGCCGCTGGGCCGGATCGGGCATGCCCTCGATCGGCGGCACGTCGATCCTCCTGGAGAAGCGGAGCTCGGCCGGCCGCCCAGGCTCCTCCAATCGGACCATCGGACCGGGAGTCTCGTCCGTCAGCTCGCGGGCAGGGGGCGAGAGCTTGAGATCCAGGTCCTCCGTCTGGATTACTGTGAGTGCAAATTCGCGGATTTCCATCGTGCTAAGCTTATCGAACGTCATGAATATAAAAGCGCGAAGCCTCGTCCTAGCCGTCTTTTTCGCCTCGGGCGCCATGGCCCAGCCGGGCGGTCCGCTGCCGGCCCTGTTCCCTCCGGACAACTGGTGGAACGTGGACGTCAGCTCGGCCCCGGTCGATCCGAAGAGCGGCCAGTTCCTCGACTTCATCGGCCGCGGCACGCCGCTCCATCCGGACTTCGGCGGGTTCGCTGACTCGCCGCCGGAGACCTACGGGATGATCTATCTCAGCGTTCCGGGGACGCAGCCGCTCGTGCCTGTGACCTTCGTGGAGTTCGGCGACGAGAGCGACGCCGGGGCCCCCGGGCGCCCTCCAGGCTATCCGATCCCGGACGCGGCGACGAACCAGCCCGGCTACATCGAGGGAGGATACCCCGGCAACCTGGACACCGGGGGCGACCGGCACATGCTGATCGTGGACCGCGACCGCGGCCTCCTCTTCGAGCTCTACCACACGTTCTGGGACAATTCATCGAACCGCTGGGAGGCAGGATCGGGGGCGGTTTTCCGGCTCGACGAGAACGCCCGCCGTCCGGACGGATGGACCAGCGCCGATGCCGCGGGCCTCGCGATCCTCCCCGGCCTGGTGCGCTACGACGAGGCCTTCGGCCCCGATCCGATCCGCCACGCCTTCCGTTTCACGGTGCGGCGGACCAACGGCCATGTCTATCCGGCCTCCCACACCGCGGGCAACACCCAGGGCGCGCCGCCCATGGGCACCCGGCTGCGTCTCAAGGCGGTGAAGAACATCGCGGGATATCCGCCCGAGGTCCGGAAGATCTTCCAGGCCATGAAGACCTACGGCCTGATCCTCGCCGACAACGGCACGGACATGTACATCACGGGCACTCACGATCCGCGCTGGGAAAACGACGTCCTGAACCCCGCCTTCGCCAGTCTGACCGCGGACGACTTCGAAGTCGTGCAACTCGGCTGGAAGCCCTCCACGACCGCACCCTGCGCGGCGGGCAACACCCGCCTCTGCCTCGGAGGCTCACGCTTCCAGGTGGACGTGCAGTGGACCCGGCCGAACGGCGAGACCGGAGCCGGCCGTGCCGTGCCTCTGACCAACGACACGGGCTACTTCTGGTTCTTCGACAGCACGAACGTGGAGATGGTCGTCAAGGTCTTGAACGGCTGCGGCCTGAACAATCGTTACTGGGTTTTCGCCGCCGGCCTGACGGACGTCCGCGTGGGGTTCACGGTGACCGACACGCTGCGGGGAGTCACGAAGCAGTACACGAGCCCTCAGGGAACCGCGTTCCAGCCGATCCAGGATACAGGGGCTTTCGCGACCTGCCCGTAGCCCAGTTATTACACAGACAAGCTAATGTTGTTATGTAAGAGGAGGTGTGAACCGTGCCCACGAATCTAGCTATCGATGACGAGCTTCTGGAAGAGGCGTTTCGGGTCGGTGGACACCGTACCAAGAAGGCAACGGTCACAGAGGCACTCCAGGAGTACATCCGGCGCCGGAAACAGGCTGAGATTCTCGACCTGTTCGGTCAGATCGACTACGACCCTGAGTACGACTACAAGAAGGAGCGGAGCCGCGGTTGAGCGTGCTCGTGGACAAGAGCGTCTGATCGCTGGAGCTCAGCCGCCGGAATCCTCCCTGCGAGGCGTTTGCGCGCCACCTCCCCATCACGCTCCATCGGCCTCGTCTCGTAGCGCCGACTTGAACTGCCGGCCTCACGGCCGCTTATAGACCTCGCCCGCCTTCATCACGAAGACCACGCGGCCGAGGGTGCCGATATCCTTGAGGGGATCGCCCTCGACCGCGATCACATCCGCGTACTTGCCGGGCTCGACGGTCCCGAGATCCTTCTCCATGCGCAGGAGCTCGGCGCCTCGAATTGTGGCGGAGCGGATCGCGTCGAGCGGGCTCATGCCGTACTCCACCATGCGCGCGAGCTCGCGGGCGGAGGTGCCATGCTCGTAGGCTCCGACATCCGTGCCGAAGGCAATCTTCACTCCCTTGCGCATGGCTTTCTGAAAGACCTCCTTGTGGCTGGCGAGGATGCGCTTGCGCAGGTCCGTCATCTCTTCCTCGGAGTCCGGGAAGTAGACGGAGAGCGTTGGGCACCACCAGGTGCCGTGCTGGACCATGAGATCGATCCCCTCGTCGTCCAGGAGCATGCCGTGCTCGATCGAGCGGACGCCGGCTCGGATCGCGTTCTTCGCCCCCTGGCCACCATAGGCGTGGGCCGCCACGTCCCGATGCCAGCGCCGTGCCTCTTCCACGATGGCGCGCAGATCCTCCTCGGAGAACTGGCTCAGCGGTTCCAGGGTGACCGGGTCGATGTGGCGAAGGGTGCCGGTGGCGTAGACCTTGATCCAGTCCGCTCCGTACTTGACCTCGCGGCGGACCTCGGCGATGGCGGCATCCCGCGAGTCGGTGAGGGTGGCGGGCTCCGGAAGCTCGATGTCCGGGTTGATCCCGTGGTTGTTCATGTGCCCGCCGGTGATGGTCAGGGCATAGGTCGAGACGAACAGCCGGGGTCCCGGCACGATGCCCTGGTTGATGGCGTCGCGGAGGGCCACGTCGGCGAAGCCGGCGCCCTCGCTGTCGAGGTCGCGCAGCGTGGTGAAGCCGGCTTCAAGATCCTTGCGCGCCGCCGCGACTCCCTGGATGGTCCGGAAGGCTTGCGATTTGTTGAGGACCGGCGGAGCGCCACGCTCGTCCTCGGGCTGCAGGAGCACATGGGTGTGCGAGTCGATGAGCCCGGGCAGGCAGGTGTACCGCGAGAGGTCCACGGTCCGGGCTCCTGGAATGTCCGCAGGCAGGGCTGTTCCGACCTTCTCCACCCGCTCGCCCCGGACCAGGATCACCGCGTTCTCCGTCACTTTCCCGCTCGCCGGATCGAGCAAGCGGCCGCACCGGATCGCCGTGGCGGCCTCGTCGGCGGAGAAGGCCGGCATCGCACCCAGCAGGACGGCAAGGAGAAGGGAGAAGGGCAGGGCACTTTCCTGTCGCATGGAGTCACCTCTGGAATTCCCGGAGCATAGCAGCGCTTTTTCTCTCTGGAGGATCCAGGTGCCGTTCACGATTGATCAGATCCGGGAGTCGCTCTCCCGTCATCAGCCTCATCTCGTCCCTTCCGAGCCGGAGAGCTCTGCCGCCGCGGTGGCGCTCGTGCTGGCCGGGAGAGGGGACGATCTCTCCCTCTGCTTCATCCGCCGTGCCGAACATCCGCTCGACCCCTGGTCCGGCCACATGGCCCTGCCCGGCGGCCGATGGGACCCCACCGATCCCCATCCCCGCGCCGCCGCCGAGCGCGAGACGCTGGAAGAGGTCGGAATCGCCGTGGGCGATCCCCACTGGCTCGGCTCCCTCTCGGACGTGCTCGTCCGCCTGGGTGGCAAGAACGACCGGCGGATGATCCTCTCGCCCTTCGTCTACTACCTGGGGGAGGAGCCCGCTCCGCTCATCCCCAATCACGAGGTAGCCGAGGCGTTCTGGATCCCGCTGAGCCATCTCTGGGATGCGCGCAACATGAGCAGCCTGGAGTGGGAGCGCGAGGGCAAGAGCCTGCTCTACCCGGCCATCCGCTTCCAGGGCCACTCCATCTGGGGGCTCACCTTCCGCGTCCTCACACTGTTCTCGGACGTGCTCGACTCGCCGCTGCCCCATCTGGAAGAGATTCCAGGGCTCGGACGCTAGATCCGAATCGTGCTCGGCATCACCTGCCACGCGATCTACCACGCGGGCCAGGTGCAGCTCATCAAGCGTCTGCACGCGTAGCCAGGGCGCGAAAGAATCTTTCTCTGGGGTGCGATAAAGGCCCGGCTCGTCCCGCTCTAGGGGTGTGCGCAGGTTCATGACGACCCTGCGCCACCCTGGAACGAACCAAAAGGAGAGCTCCCATGTCGCAGCAGCCTGTCGCCTCTGTCACGTCCTCGTTCGCTGCCATCAACGGTAACGATAACAACTCGAGCCTGGATTTCCAGTTCCTCGAGCTTCCTGCCAGTGGCAACCTGACCGTGAACATCGAGAACAACCCCAACGCCGGATCCATTACCTTCACGCTCTGGCAGGATGAGACCGGGAAGGACGGTGCGGTGCAGACGGGCCTCAAGAACGGCTCCACCATCCCGATATCCGGCACCCTGAAGCAGGGTGACAGCTACTACATCGGCAACCCGAGCAACGCCGGCAGCCAGAACTTCGTAGTCACCTTCATCGCCGGCTGAGCCAAGGCTTCAGGGCCGCTACGGCAGCGCCGGTGGCTGCCAGGCGCCGAGCGCCTGCCGTAGCGAGACGATCTGCCCGATATGGTAGGCGTTGTGGTCCGCGACCAGCATCGCCTCGCGGAGGATCGTCTGCCCTTCGCCCCAGGGGATCTTCGCGTAGAGATCGGTCCGCGGATCGGCAACGAGATCCTGCATGGCTTTCAGATCCCGGCGGAATTGCTCGACGGTCTGGTTCCACGCGGCGTCGTCGGGCGGAGCCGCCGTCTTCGGCCAGTAGTCGTCGGGCCACTTGATATGGGCGTAGTCGGGGTTGCGGCTGAAGTCCAGGATGTCCCACTGAGTGATGCGCAGGTGCTCCAGGAGCTGCCACGCGGTGTGCGTCAGATCCTGGTGCTTCGTCCCCCGGAGGTCCGCCGGGAGCCCCTCGATCGCCTCGTCGAAGCCGAGATGGGCGCTGCCGCCGCGCAGCAGCTCCAGCAGGTGATCGCGCAGGATCTGGTCGCTCATGATGCTCAAGCCATGCTGATCTCTGGGACGTTGTCGTCCTCGTACTTCTCAATCAGTACGCCGATGACTTCCATCAAGGATGCCAGTGGGTGGGACTCGTCCTCGCCTACCGTGTCGATCAAGAGATCCAGGGCCTGCACCAGATCTCTGTACTCGTGCTCACTATGGGGAACAACCAAAATAGGCGCAAGGCTCGGCCACACTCGCTCCACGGTTGCGATGTCTCGGGCCGTCATGGCTTCACTCCTTCCATCTGCCTTCATCGTACTCTTCGTGGGTCAGAATGGCCCGGATGTAGATCCTCTGCCGATTATAGTGGATGGCTGCTACGAGGCGGACGGCGTTCCCGCCGATGTTGAATACCGTCAGCCTCCCGACTTGATCAGCGCTGGGAAAGAGTGCCCGCAGCTCGACGAATGAGTGAACCGCCGCCGGCCTCAACGTGCGATACCAGTGTAGGAGACCTGGCCTCGCGTTCGGATGCCGGACCACAAATTCGTTAAGGCGTCTGCGGGTGATGATGTGCATGCTCGCCGCTTACGACGCGACCCCCGCCAACTCGTCGACCAGGGACTTGCTGCCCTGAATCGCCAGCCGTTGCAGGTAAAGGCGCAGTCCCACCAACCCGCCCAGCTCCTCGCCTCCGCCCGCCCGGCCGGGTCCGCCGTGGAGCGTCTGTGGCAGAGCGGCTCCCGAGCCGGGGGTCTCGCCCGCGCTCGACAGGGAGCCGACGTAGACACGGCCTGTCGAGCTCGCGCCCCGGGCGAGGAATTCGCCGATCCAGCCCGCGTCGTCGCTATAGACCGAGGTCACCAGCGTTCCGCCTCCCATGGCCATGACCTCGGCAGCCTCCACGGCGGAGCTGGCATAGGGGAGGAGCGTGGCGACCGGACCGAAGACCTCGCGGTCGTGGACCGGGCCGGCGCCGCGGGCGTCATCGCTGCGCAGCAGGGTGGGCGCCAGGAAGAAGCCTTTCCCCTCGGGCGCTCCCACGCCGTCGACCCGCTTCGCTCCGCCGTGGACGATGCGCGCTCCCTTCTCCAGCTCGGCGAGGCCGCGGAGCGCGTCTTCGAGCTGGTTCGCGGTGGCGAGCGGGCCCATGCGCACCGAGGGGTCGGCGGGGTCGCCGGTCACGACCTTCTCCAGCCGGGAGATCAGGGCGCCCTGGACCTCGTCCATCCGATCCTGGGGAACGAGGATGCGGCGCACGGCCGTGCACTTCTGGCCGGCTTTCTGGGTCATCTCCCGGGTCACTTCCTTGACGAAGAGGTCGAAGGTGGGCGAGCCGGCGGCCACGTCCGGGCCGAGCACGGCGGCGTTCAGGCTGTCCGCCTCGACGTTGACCCGGGTGCAGGAGGCGAGCAGGTTGTCCTTGGAGCGGAGCATCTTGGCCGTATCCGCCGAGCCGGTGAAGGCGAGGACGTCCTGCGGTCCGAGGCGGTCCAGGAGGTCGCCCGTGTTGCCGACGATGAGCTGCAGCGCTCCTTCCGGGAGGATGTTCGCCTCGACGATCAGCTCGATGCAGCGCTCGGTGGTGAGCGCGGTGGCCGTCGCGGGCTTGGTGATCACCGGCATGCCGGCGAGCAGCGCGCACGCCGCTTTCTCGGCGAAGCCCCAGGCGGGGAAGTTGAAGGCATTGATGTGCACCGCGACTCCCTGACGGGGGACCAGGATGTGCTGGCCCCAGAACGCCTCGGTCTTCGCGAGCTGGACGCCTTCGCCCTCGGTCAGGAAGGTGCGGTCGCCGAGGCGCTTGCCCACCGACGAGTAGAAGGCGAGCGTGCCGGTGGCGCCGTCGAGGTCGAAGGAGCCGTCCGGGGCGGTCGAACCGTTGTTCTGGCGGGAGAGGTCGAGGAGCTCGTCCCGGTGGTCGCGCAGGACCCGCGACATCTCCTTGAGCAGGCCGGAACGCTGGGCGAACGTCATCCCCCGGAGCGCAGGGCCGCCCTTCTCCCGCGCGTAGGCCAGGACCTCGCCGAAGTCGATCCCCTGGCTGGAGGCGCGCGCGATCTCCTCCTCGGTCGACGGATTCACCAGCGTCGCAAAGCCCGAGGTCGCCTCGTGCCAGCGTCCGCAGATATAGCTTTTGAGCGTCTTCATGAAGTTCCCCTCCGCAAAGCGGCGGGATGGCCCCGCCGTCGAAACCAGGGGAATCCTATACCGGAGGCGGACCGGTCAGCCCTGTATCGAAGGACCCTGGCCGCGGCTGGTGTGCCAGAGGGCGACAACTTCTGCAGTGTCGTCGTTCTGGATCCGGTAGTAGAGGTAGTAGCGAATCCGGGTGAGGTGCAGCCGGCGGACTCCCAAGAGCGAAGTGTCCAGCGCCTTTGTACCGATCTCTGGCTGGGTCGTGATGAAGTCGAAGCCGCGGGTCAGCTTCTGGCGGAACAGCCCCGTGCCGCCGGGCGGTTGGCGTGCCACCATGCGGACGCCTCGCGGATCTGCCGCTCGGCCTCCCAGGTGACCTGCAGCCGCAGGCGCAACGATCAGTCCTGGAGCTCTCTGAGGAGTTGCCAGCCGTCGACGACTTCGCCACGGTCGGCCTGCGCAATCGATTCGAGGAGGAGCTCCTGGTCTTCCAGCGAGAGCCGGAAGCCCCCTTCGGCTTCGGGCACGAGCAGGGTGACCGTGTCGCCTTCCTGGAAGCTTCCGACCGGGACATCCAGCCTCCCGTCCACAACTTTGGCCGTTAGGACTTTCATGCGGTGATTGTACCCGCGATCTGCGGCGAGCGTTGACGATCCGGGCAGACAGCGGTAACGTGAGGGCCTCATCGTCGTGAAACAGCTGTTTTCTCCCGGCGCCTGTGCGCGCCCATATGGAGCCATCATGTCCGACCGCTTCACTGTGACGACCAGCAAGTCGTGGTTCTCCCGCCTGGCCGAGTCGATCAAGAGCGTGCTGGTGGGCCTCATCCTGTTCGTTGCCGCGTTTCCCATCCTGTTCTGGAACGAGGGGCGGGCGGTCAAGACCGCGCGCAGCCTGGAGGAGGGGTCCGGAGCCGTCGCTTCCGTCTCCTCCGACCAGGTTGCGCCAGGCAATGAAGGCAAGCTCGTCCACGTCACCGGGCCGATCTCCACCGACGGCCCCGTGGTGGACGAGGACCTCGGCGTGCAGGCGACGGCCGTCAAGCTGGTGCGCAATGTGTCGATGTACCAGTGGATCGAGGAGGAGAAGTCCGAGACCCGCAAGAAGCTCGGCGGCGGGGAGGAGACCGTCACCACTTACGAGTACAAGAAGGACTGGTCTTCGAGCGCGGTGGACTCGTCTGCCTTCCAGGTGCCGGAGGGGCACGAGAACCCCGGCGACTTCCCGCTGCCCTCCGCGACGTTCGTGGCCGATCCTGTGCGCCTCGGCGCCTTTACTTTGAGCGAGGAGCAGTTGGGCCAGCTCGACGAGGCCAAGGATCTGCCGGTTGACGCTGCTGCGGCCGAATCGCTGCCGGAGGGGCTGATGGAAGGAATACCGGCCACGGTGGACAAGGGCGCCTTCTACATGGGGGCCAACCCCGCGACGCCCGCGATCGGGGATGTCCGGATCTCGTTCCAGGTGGTGAATCCGGCGCAGGCGAGCGTCGTGGCGGTGCAGACCGGGAGCTCGTTCTCGCCGTACGCGGCCAAGGCGGGCGACACGATCCTCCTGGTCGAGGAGGGGCCTCACACGTCCGCCGAGATGTTCCAGACGGCCCAGTCAGCGAACACGATGATGACGTGGATTCTCCGCGGCGGCGGCTTCCTCGCCATGGTCCTGGGGCTGTTCCTGGTGTTCCGGCCGCTCGCCGTCCTGGGCGACGTGGTCCCGTTCATCGGCAGTCTTCTCGGGGTCGGCGTGGGTCTGTTCTCCCTGGTGGTCGGCTTCGCGCTGTCGTCCATCACGATCGCCATCGCCTGGTTCTTCGTCCGGCCGCTGTTGGGAATCGCGCTCCTGGTCCTGGCGGTGGGCGGCATGGTCTGGCTGATCAAGGCGAACCGGAAGAAAAAGGTGCAGCAGCAGGCTCAGCCGGGCGCGGCCCAGGCGGCTTGAGCCTCCGGGATCTTTTGGGACGGCGGCAGGGATTTTCGGGCCGGTCCGGAACTTCTGGAACCGCTCCAGAACTTTTTGGACCGTCCCGGATTTTTTTGCAGCGCCGAAAAACTTCTCGGACCGCTCCAGGTTTTTTGGACCCGCCCAAAAACTTTCCGGACCCGTTCCGGATTTTTTAGACCCGCCCGCAAATCGGAGGGTCGGCCCGAAAATTTTTGGGACAGGCCAAAAACTTTCCGAGCCGTCCGAAAAAGCTTCGGGCCGCTCAAAACTTTTCAGGGGCCGGCCGAAAAAGTCTGGAGCCGTCCGAAAACTTTCCGGGCCGTCTAAAAAATCCCAGGAGCGCCGGTTTCTTTTCGGATGCCTGCGGAACGCCGGCAGTTCCTGGGAAAACGCCGCGGCGTGATAGATTTTTCCCATGCCCGACGCCAAACCCGCTCTTCGCGTCCCGCTCGCACAGGCGCGTCGGATTTTCGTCGCGGCGCAGGGATTTCCTCCCGGACCGAAAAAATCCATCGTCCAGGTGCTGGAGGAGACCGGATTCGTCCGGACTCTCGGCGGATCGGACATCTATCTCGCCGTGCGGGCGCGGATGCCCGGGATGCGGCGGGAGGATCTGGAGGCGGTGGTCGAGGCGCACGAGGCGCAGATCGTCCCCGCCGTGCGCGGGTGCATGTACCTGGTGCCGCGCCGGGACGTTCCCCTGGCCTTGAGGATGGCGGACGTGGTTTCCCGCTCCCGCCACGAGCGCGACCAGGAGAAGGCGGGCATCCGGCCCGGCGAGACGGACGAGGTCGGCAAGGCGGTCCTCGAAACTCTGCGGGAGCGCGGGCCGCTGACCACCGATGCTCTGCGCAAGGCCCTGCCTGCCGGGACTCTCCGCAGCCTGGGCGAGGCGGGAAAGAAGGTGGGGATCTCGTCGCCGCTGCCGGGAGCACTCCGGATGCTCGAATTCGACGGCCACGTCGAGCGGACGCTCGAGGGCCGCCGGCTCGACAGCGAGCGCTACCGCTGGCGCGCTGCCGCGCGGAGCCCCTTCGAGGGCGTCCGGATGTCCGAAGATCCAATCGATCTGTTCGCCGGATTGGCCCGGATCTTCTTCCGCGGCGCGGGGCTCGGGACCCTGAAGGACTTCGCCGGCTGGGCCGGCATCTCCCAGCGCGATGCCAAGGCCGCGGTCGAGAAGATCGGCGTCCCGCCCGTGACGGTCGACGGGGATGACGAGGTCCATTACCTGATCGAAGAGCGGCTCCTCGAAGAATCGGCGGATGCCGCGAGCGCGGTCGCTTTCCTTCCTTTCGAGGACAACCTGATCCATCTGCACGGCGGGCCGGCCCGGGTGGTGGACGAGGCTCACCATGCCATGACCGTGCCCGTCTGGGGATCGAGCAAGACCACCACCATCGGCGAGGCGCGGCACATGTCGCTGCGCTCGGTAGTGGCGGAGGGGAAGGTCTCGGGGTTCTGGGAGTTCGATCCCGATGCCCGCGAGGTCGTCTACCGCGGCTTCGACGGTCTCTCCGCGGCGACGCGGAAGAAATTGGATGCCGCGGCGCAGGATCTCTCACACTTCCTGGCCGATGATCTCGGCCACGGCCGGAGCTTCACGCTGGATACGGACGAGGAGCTGAGGAAGCGGTCGGCGCAGATTCGAGGGATGTGAGGTCCGGCCCCCTCTCCCCCGCGCAGGCGGGGGAGAGGGATGGGGAGAGGGGGGATGGGATCAATACCTCACGATCGCGGAGACCAGGAACGACCTCGGCTGCGAGAGCAGGGTCGCCTTGCCGAAGTTCGGGTTGTTCGGCGCCGTGGCGCGGCCGACGATCAGGCGGTCGTCGACCTCCAGCGTGGCCTGCTCGTCGAGGACGTTCAGGACGCGCCCCTCGAGCTCCAGGCCGATCAGGTTGAAGTCGAAGGTGTAGGAGGCCAGGAGGTCCACGTTCCACCAGTCCTCCATCCGCCGTGAGCCCGCCCGCTCCAGGTAACGGAAGTGGGACGAGCTGGAGACGTTCGGGTCCGGCAGGCCGCGGGCTTCCCAGGCGCCGCCGCTCTGGAACCGGAGGTAGCTGCCGAGGCGCGCCCGCTCCCAGGGAGCGATCGTGGTGAAGACCTTGAGCAGATGGGTGCGGTCGCCGCGCAGCAGGCCGTCGCGGTTGTCGGTGATCAGCACGCCGGGGCCGTCCTGGATGAACGACGAGTTGTAGAAGAGCGAGTTCGGGCCGTAGTCGAGGTCCCAGTTCCCCTTCAGCTTGCTCCAGGTGTAGCTGGCGTTCATGGAGAGCCCGAGGAAGCGGTCGTCGATCCGCGCATGATTGAGCTGCAGGGTCGCAGCCGTGTACTCGCGGTAGGCATCCGGGAGCTGCTCGACCCGGAACGGGCCGTTGCCGAGGCCATCGGCGCTCACGTCTTCGAAGATGTCGCCCACCTCGCGGTAGATGCCCCAGACCTCGGCCGACCAGGCGCGGGAGAGCGGCCGGGCATAGCCCGCCACGAACTCGTCCGTGAACATCGGGTCGGTCCCCGGCACGATCTTCTTGTTCTGGGTGTTGGCCGCGGGCACGTCGCTGATCAGCTTGCCCGTCGCGTCGAAGGTGGCGCGGTTGGTGAAGATGCGGGTGGGCGAGGCGGCCCGGCCCAGCGACTTGTTCTCGGTGTTGAAGTAGCGGCCGAAGTTGAAGTAGAGCTTGTCGCCCGTCGTGACGTTCGGCACGAAGGAGATGCCGAGGCGCGGCTGGATCTGCTGGTCCCAGTCGAAGGTCAGGATTTTGACCTTGGTCTTGGTGCCGGGCGTGCTTCCCAGTCCCTCGCCGTAGTAGTTGTCCTTGCTGACGAGCAGGCCCAGCATGAGCGTGGTGCGCTGGCCGAGCGTCATCTCGTCCTGGAGGAACACGCCGTAGGCCTCGCCGCGGGCGGTGTGCGGCGGCTGCGCGGAGACGTAGCTGCCCGTGAACTGCTTGGTGGTGGCGTTCCAGGTGAGGTTGCCCCAGCCGTTCGCCTGGCGCTCCAGGCGTTCCGAGTTCTCGTCGTAGGTCACGCCGAAGCGGAGGTCGTGGTCCGCGCCCCACCAGCCCTGGAGGGTCTGGTAGGTGGCCCGCAGCTCGTCGCGCTGGAAGTCCTGGTTGTTGACCGCGAGGTCGATGCCGCCCACGAGCTGGCCAAGGGCGTTGGCGCCGCCGACGATGCGGTCCGCGGTGGTGGTGAAGCGGCCCATCAGCTCGGGATGCGCGGGATCGAACGCCGGCCGGTAGCCGAGGCTGGTGAGCGGCGAGGTCGAGTTCTCTTCCTTGTTGTGGTTGAACTTGGCGTCGACGAAGCTGTTGCCGTTCAGGTTCCAGGTCCAGCCGAGGGTGCCGAGCAGGTAGTCGGTGGAGTCGTTGCTGCCGGCGGCCGGCAGGGTGTTGGCCGTGATGTTGGCATTGTCGGTCGTGGTGTCGCGCGAGCGCACCGAGGCCGAGATGTAGTGGGCCATCGTCGGGTTCGAGGTGAGCTTGACGAAGAACTCGTCGGTCGCGATCTCGCGGTCGGGCACGCCGCCGAGATTGTTGCGGCGCTCGGTCGTGTCTTCATTGGGGAAGCTCGCCGAGCCGTAGAACCAGGCCTTGTCGCGCACGAAGGGTCCGCCGATCGAGCCGGCGATGCCCTCGCGGCTCATGGTGTTCTGCAAGGCAGGGATGTCGCTGTCGCCGACGAAATCGGACGGCTGGTACTCGAAACGCACCTGGCCGGAGAGGTCGTTGGTGCCGGAGCGGGTGACGGCGTTGACGACCATGCCGCCGGTGCGGCCGAACTCGGCGGAGATGCCCGCGCGCTTGATGTTGACCTCGTCGATGTCGAGCTCGGTGATGTTGGGCAGGACGTCGCCGTAGTGCGGGTTGGTGATGTTGATGCCATCCACCAGGAACGTGTTGTCCTGCCTCGCGCCTCCGGCGTTGGGGGCGCCGGCGCCTTCGGTGCCGCGTCCGTTCTCGCTCACGCCCGGCGCGAGCTGGAACAGGCCCTTGTAGTTGCGGGCGACGGGCAGGTCTTCGATGGCTTCCTGGGTGTAGTTGACCTGCACCTCGGTCGAGCGGACGTCGATGACCGGGGTGGCCGCGGTGACGGTGATCTCTTCCGACAGGGAGGCGCCGCCGAGGTCGAGGTTGACCTGGGTGTCCCTGCCCACGGCCACGATCACGGCGCGCTGGGCCGTGCCCATGCCCGAGAGCTCGGCGGAGACCTCGTATTCACCGGGCGGGAGCCGTTCGAAGTCGAAGGCGCCGTTCTCCCGGCTCACTTCGACCTGGCCCGCGGGGAGCATCGGTCCCTTGATCGTGACGGTGGCGCCGGGCAGCGGCCCGCCGCCGTCGTCCTGGACGATGCCGGAGACGGACCCCGTCTGCTGCGCATATGCCGAGCCGGCGAGCAGGAGCACCAGAATCCAGAGAAGGGTGGAGAGCCTGAAACGCATGACGAATCTCCTTCCGGTAAGAACACAAACGTAACTCTACTCCCGGACCACCTCGATCAGCTCGATGTCGAACACGAGCATGCCCTCGGGCTTGCCGGGGGCGCCGCGGTAGGCGAGCTTCTTGGGAATCCAGAAGCGGCGGGCCTCGCCTTCGGTCATGAGCTGCAGCCCCTCGGTCCAGCCGGGGATCACCTTGGTGAGCTGGAAGAAGGCCGGCGTGCCGCGCCCGATCGAGGAGTCGAACATCTTGCCATCCGTGGTCCAGCCCGTGTAGTGGACGCGGACCGAGCCGTTCTTGGACGCCTTCTTGGTGCCGGTGCCCGGCTTCAGGACCTTCCAGGCGAGTCCGGACTCGGAGGTCTGGGCGTCGGCGGGGGGCGCGGCCACGTCCGGCGGCGGGGGCGGGACCGCCAGGATGTCCAGCAGCTCGACGTCGAAGACCAGCATGCCCTGCGGCTTGCCGGGCTTGCCCTCGTAGGCGAGCTTCGCCGGGATCCAGAGGCGTCGCTTCTCCCCTTCCACCATGAGCTGCACGCCTTCGGTCCAGCCCGGGATCACCTGGTTGAGCCCGAAGACGATCGGCTTGTTGCGTGCCATGGAGGAGTCGAACATCTTGCCGTCCGTGGTCCAGCCCGTGTAGTGGACCTTGACCTTGTCCTCGGGGCCGGGGTGCGTGTCTCCGGTGCCCGGCGCGATCACCTTGGAGGCGAGACCGGATGCGGTGGTCTGGGCATCGGCGGGAGGCGCCGCAACATCTGGAGGCGCTGGGGGCGCGGGGATGTCGGTCTGGGCCAGAGCCGGGATAGAGAGGAGGGCGAGCAGCGGAATGATCTTCTTCATGGTGCGTACGCTACCGAACCTTGTGGGGGCGAGCAAGATAGACGGAATGCCTGGGTCCGCCCTTGCCCGGCTTGCGGCGCTCGACGTTGAAGCCGCCCGTCCGCAGCCGCTTCTCGAAGGCGGCGTCCGGGTCTTCGGACCAGACCGCGAGGACGCCCTTGGGCGTCAGGGCCTGGCGGGTCCGCTTCAGGGCTTCGGGGCCGTAGAAGGGATCTTCCCGGCCCTGGGTCGCCTGCCGGGGTCCTTCATAAAGATCGAGGATGATGGCGTCGAAGGGCTGTTCGCGGGCCCCGGCGATGACCTTGGCCACGTCCTCCACGACGATCTTGGAGCGGAAATCCATCGCGGCGCGGCCGGTGAGGGGGGCGAGCGGCCCTCGGCACCAGCGGACCACGGCCTGGTTGATCTCGGCCACGATCACCCGCCCGGTCCGCGGCAGGGCGTCGAGCGCGGCGCGCAGGGTGAAGCCCATTCCCAGGCCCCCGATCAACACCCGCGGACTCTCGCGGCCGGCGATCTCTCCGCAGGCGATCTCCGCCACCGCGACTTCCGTCAGGTGCGCCATGCTGCTCATCAGCACCCGTCCGGCCACGGTGATGACGAAATCGGGTTTTCCCTCCTGAGCGCCGCGCCGGCGCAGCTCCATCCGGCCCTCGGCGGTTTCCACGGTGTCCAGAGTTTCCCAGGCTTGCATCAGGCCGAACCCTAGCACCGAAAAAGTGTACCGGCGTGCCAGGCACGCCGGTGGGGGAGGATGACATTGGAAATTGGATTATAGCGGAATAGCTATTGGCTCATCGCGCGAGCGTCCTCCTGCGCTTCAGTCAGGGCGCGGCGGAGGCGGGTGTCATGGGGCCGGAGGCGCACGGCGTTCCTCAGGTGGGGGAGGGCCTTGTCGGGCCGTCCCCAGCGGCGGAGGGTGTTGCCGAGGCTGGCCTGGGCCTGCCACATGCCGGGACGGATCTCGAGGGTGGTCCGGAAGTGCTCCAGGGCCGGCCCCCGCTCGCCCCGGTCGGCATGGATCTGCGCCAGGTGGAGATGGGCGATGAAGTTGCGCTCGGTGACGGCCGCGGCGTGGCGGAAGAGGGACTCGCTGTCCTCCCAATGGCGGAGTTGGAGCCGGGTCCCGATGGCCAGAGCGAGCAGGATTGGAACCCAGACTGCCTTTCGGGGAAAACCCCACACGGCGATCAGGAAGAGGCCGATGGCAGGGAGGTAGGTGTAGCGGTCGGCCATGGCCTGCCCTCCGACCTGGACGATGCCGATCACGGGCACCAGCGTGCCCAGAAACCAGAGCCAGCCGACCGTCACGTACCTGGCTGCGCGCAGGGCGAGGACGGTCAACGACGCCAGCAGCAGGGCGGCGCCCGCGACCTTCCAGGCCGGAAACTCCGTGGGCATGGGATAGAAGACCGCGAGCCGGCTTGGGAGGAGAGTCTTGCCCAGGTAGGCCACATAGGAGAGGACGGCGTTCGCCAGCCGCAGCCGGAGCGGGAACTGGCTGGCCCTGCCGATCGCTCCCGACTGGGCAATCACGGTCGCCACGCAGGATGCCGCGGCCAGCGCGAAGAGCGGCAGCTTCTCCTTTACCCGGATCTTTCTATCGAGGGGCCAGACGTCCAGGAGGAGGAGGACGAACGGCAGCGTCACCACCATGGGCTTGGACAGCAGCCCTGCCGTCAGCGAGAGGGCCACGGCCGCGTAGCGCAGCCGGGAGGGTTGCCGGACGTAACAGGTCCAGGCCAGCAGCGTGAGCATCCAGAAGAGCCCGGAGAGCACGTCCTTGCGCTCCGCGATCCAGGCGACCGACTCGACGTGGGTGGGGTGGATCGCGAACAGCCCCGCCACGGCCGCGCTCCGCCAGAGATCGCCGGGTTGATCCCGGGTCAGGCGCCGCAAGACTTCGAAAAGGAGGACGACGCTGGCCGTGTGGAGGAGCAGGCTCGTCAGGTGATGGCCGAGCGGGTCCAGCCCGAAGAGCTCGCAGTCGAGCATGTGGGAGAGAAGCGTCAGCGGGTGCCAGTTGCTCGCGACGTTCGCCGTGAACGCCCAGGCGATCCCCTCCCAGGTGAGGCCCGCCTTCACCCACGGATTGCTGGTGACGTAGACGGGGTCGTCGAAGCGGATGAAACCGTGGGTCAGGACGGGGAGGTAGGTGACGAGGGTGAGAAGGGCGAGGGCAACCCTCGTCCCTGTCACCCGGCGTTGATCCGCACCCGATGCCACGCGTTGTTCATGTAGCCTTTGAAGTTCCACACGTGCTCGGGGCGCTCCGGCTGGGTCTGCGCGGCGGTGTCCCAGGCCCGGCATACGATCTCGTGCTCTCCAGCGGGCAGGTCGAGCCGGGTCTCCCAGAGGCGCCAGGCCCAGCGGGCATGCTCGGAGTTGAGCTTGGCGATCGTCCAGGTCCGGCCGCCGTCGGCGGAGACCTCCACCCTGGCGATCTCCCGTTCGCCGGCATAGGCGAAACCGCAGACCTTGACCGGTCCCGCCGGCAGCGTCTCCCCTTCGACGGGAGCGGAGATCGCCGAGCCCACGTTGAAGGGGCCGAGCATCATGCCGGTGTCCCAGTCCACGTTGTCCTGATCCACCTGCGGCCCGAAGAGGCGGTAGGCCTTGGATTGGAAATAATTGTCCGAGGGCTCGTCCTGCAGGGTGATCGCGTTCAGCCACTTGACGCTGCGGGCGCCGATGTAGCCCGGCACGATCACGCGCAGCGGCCCGCCATGGACGGGCGGCAGGTCGACGCCGTTCATCTCGTAGGCGAGGAGCACCTCCGAGGAGAGGGCCTTGTCCAGCGGGATCGAGCCGCCGAAGGTGAAGCGATGCCCGTGGCGCTCGGTCTCGTCGAAAGCCGAGAAGGCCACGTGCTTCGCCTCGGGCAGCGGCTCCACGGCGGCGAGCAGATCGCGCAGGGGCACGCCTTTCCACTCGGCCGTGCTCACCGCCTCCGCGCCCCAGCCGAGCTCGCCCGGAATCGGGCGCACGGCTGCCATTTCCAGCCGGCGGTTGCCCGCGCACTGGAGCGTGGACACGACGGCGACCTTGGGCAGCCGCCGCAGCTCCTCCAGCTCGATGCTGAGCGGCTTGCGCATCATGCCGTTCAGCATCAGACGGTAGGAGCTGGGATCGACGTGCGGCACGTCGCCGTGGTTGCGCACGAAGAAGTGCTCGACCGGGGTCAGGAAGCGGCGCAGATGCTGCGGCGGCGGGCCGGCGTTGAATGGACGGTCCTGCCGGATCAGGGTGTCGGGGTGCTTCCCAAAAGGAGCGCTCATGCGTCGTAGGAAAGGTTCTTCTCGGTCGCGCGGTAGAGCTGCTCGAATTGTCCTCCGCCAAGCGGCTCGAAAACCGTACAGTGATCCATGTCGCCGCCGTAGACGTGGAGGGTGAGCGAGACCTGGCCCGGACTGTTGTTGGCGAGCACGTGATGCTCCAGCGGCGGGATCAGCGCTCCGGCTTCGCCCGCGTGGGCGCTGAGGGTCTCGCGCTCGACGAAGCGGAAGACGCCGGGCTCGGTCTCCTCCATCATCTCGTAGCGGTGGACCTCCATCCTGCCTTCCAGAACTCCCTCGACGCACCAGATCCCCGCATGGTCGTGGAGCCCCGTGCGCTGGCCCGGCCCCCAGGTCATCACGACCGCGGTGAAGCCGAGCTCCTCGTCGCGGTGGAGGAGGCGCCGGCAATAGCCGTCCGCCTTGGCCTTGAGGAAGCGTTCGGGCAGGCGCAGCCCCTCGGAGGGGATGTACGACTCCAGCGTCTGCTTGATCCGCTCGGCGATCGCCTGGACCTCTCCCAGGCGCACGGCCTCGCGGAGCTGCTCGATCAGCGGATCGACGGTCGTCATGGTCTGCATTTATTCATGCTCCAGGTAAGTGTAGCCCGACAGCCCGTCCTCGTATCTCCGCAGCAGGTGGCGCGACTCCTCGATGGTCATCTTCTTGGCGCGCAGCGCGGCTTCAGCCGACTGCCGCACCTTGGCTACCAGATGGTCGCGGCTGTAGCGCACGTAGCGCAGGACGTCGGTCACCGTATCGCCGCTGACCACGCCGTCGATCTGGTAGCCCTCGTCGCCGTGCAGCGAGACGTGCACCGTGTTCGTGTCGCCGAACAGGTTGTGCAGGTCGCCCAGGATCTCCTGGTAGGCCCCCACCAGGAAGACGCCCAAGTAGTAATGGCCGCCGTTGAGCGGATGGAGCTCGAGCACGTCCTTGACGTCGCGCCGGTCGATAAAGTGATCGATCTTGCCGTCCGAGTCGCAGGTGATGTCGGCGAGCACGGCGCGGTTGACCGGCTCCTCGTTGAGCCGGTGGATCGGCACGATCGGAAAGAGCTGATCGATCGCCCAGGAGTCGGGCAGCGACTGGAAGACGGAGAAGTTGCAGAAGTAGGTATCCGCCAGCGCGCGCTCCAGCCCCTCGAGATCCTCGGGGATCTCCTGCAGGGTGCGCGAGATCTTGAGGACCTTCTGGCAGATGGACCAGAACAGCTCCTCGGCGAGGCCGCGGTGCTCCAGCGTCATGTGGCCGACGCTGAAGAGCAGCAGGCACTCGTCGCGGTCCGAGATCGCGTCGTGGTACGACTCCAGGACGTTCTTGCGCGAGACGTCGCGGTGCGTCTCGAACATCCGGCGCAGCGGCGGCGCCGCCTCGGCCGGCACCTGCTTCGGCAGCTTTCCCACCGTGAGCTCGGAGGCTCCGAGCACGTCCATGACCAGCACGGCGTGGTGCGCGACCGTGGCGCGGCCGGACTCCGAGACGATGCGCGGATGCGGGATCTCGTGGGCGTCGCAGACCTCCATGATGCCGGAGACGATGTCGTTGGCATACTCCTGCAGGGTGTAGTTGAGCGACGACGTGAAGTTGGTCTGCGAGCCGTCGTAGTCGACGCCGAGGCCGCCGCCCACGTCCAGGTAGCCGAGAGGCGCCCCCAGCTTGACCAGGTTGATGTAGACGTGCGCCGCCTCGCGCAGGCCGTCCTTGACCGAGCGGATCGAGGAGATCTGGCTGCCCAGGTGGAAGTGGAGCAGCTCGAAGGTGTCGAGCATGTTGTGCTCGCGCAGGAAGCTGACGGCTTCCAGCATGTCGCGCCCGGACAGACCGAATTTGGAGCGGTCGCCGCCCGAGGCTTCCCAATGGCCTGCGCCCCGGGTAGCCAGGCGGGAACGGACGCCGATGCGCGGCCGGATGCTCAGGCGCTGCGCGATGTCGCGGATCAGCGGCAGCTCGGACGGCTTCTCGACCACCAGGACGACATGGCGGCCGAGGCGCGAAGCGAGCAGCGCGGTCTCGATGTACTCCTCGTCCTTGTAGCCGTTGCAGATGATGAGCGCCTCTTCATCGTCGAGGAGGGCCATGACGGCGAGCAGCTCGGGTTTGGAGCCCGCCTCCAGGCCGAAGTGGTAGGGCTGTCCGTACTCGACCAGCCGCTCCACGAGGTAGCGGTCCTGGTTGACCTTGATCGGATAGACGCCGCGGTACTCGCCCTTGTAGCCGTACTCCTTGATGGCGCGGCGGAACGCCTCGTTGAGCTGCACCACCCGCGCCTGGATGATCTCCGAGAAGCGGAACAGCAGCGGCAGGCCGATGCCGCGCTCCCGCACCTCGTCTACCAGGTCCTTGAGGTCGATGGTCTCCGTGCCCGGCCCGGCCGGATGGGCGAGCATGTGGCCGTCCTGGGCAACCGAAAAGAAGTTGTTCCCCCAGCCGCGGATGTTGTAGAGGTCGGTCGAGTCGGCGGGGGTCCAGCGACGCGTCGTGGGAGCGGTGGCCATCTTGGTGCAGAGACTCCTTTCCAGGGAAAAAGGCCGTTGGCCCAGCGGGGGACGATAGCATGAAGGGGTCTACCGCACCGAGAACACGAACAGGTGCTGCGACGGCAGCTCCTCGATCGTCTCGACGTGCACGAAGCCGGCCGGGACCCACTCGGCGAGCACCTGCTTCACGGACATCCTGTGCAGCTCGCTGATGTGCGCGGCCGAGCCGTCCTCCGCCCGGTACTCGACCAGAGCCACGCGGCCGTCCGGCTTCAGGGCCTCGCGGATCTTCGCCAGCATCGGCTCCGGCTGCTGGAACTCGTGGTAGACGTCCACCAGCAGGATCCAGTCGAACGTGCCCCTGGGGAGCTTCGGGTCGGTCTCCGTGCCCACGACCGTGACGATGTTGCCGATCCCCTCTTTCGCGGTCAGCGTCTTCAGGCGGTCGAGCATCTCGGGCTGGATGTCGTTCGCCCAGACCTTGCCGGACGGGGCCACGGCTTTGGCCAGGCGGCGGGTGTAGAAGCCGGTGCCGGCGCCGAGGTCGGCCACCACGTCGCCGTCCTTCAGCTTCATGGCCTTGAGCACGATCTCGGGCTTCTCGATCTCCTCCCGGCCCTCGCGCTCCAGCCAGTCCGCCCCGCCCTCGTAGCTCAGGGGCTGGGCGGGCTGGCGCGGCGGGGGCTGCTGAGCGGCGGGCGAAGGGGAGCAGGCCCAACCCGGGAGAAGACCCAGAAGGAGGAGCAGCCAGGAGAGGGACCGGATCGTCGGCATGGGAGAAGCGTACTCCATCCGGGCTCTGGTAGGCTGGCGCCCCGTGCAACCCGAGCTCCAGCTCCGGCTCCAGCAGGACTTCGCCGACGTCGTCCTCGGCAGCATCCTGATCGCCCTCGGGCTCGCCGCCCTGGGGCTGGGAGCCGTGCGGGCGCGCAGCACCAGCCGGCCCCTGAGCTACCTGGGCATCGCCAACGTCCTCTACGGGCTGCGGCTGATCGCCGACACCGACCTCCTCGGCGCCTGGGTGGGCATCCCCGTTCCCGTCTCGGACTGGCTGGTCACGGTGATTACGTACGTGCTGCCCCTGCCGGCGCTCCTCTTCGTGGAGTGGGCGCTGGGCCGGGGCTGGCTCTCCTCGATCCGCCTGGCGCTCTGGGTACAGACCGCTTACGCCGTTGGCGCCATCCTGATCGACGCCGTGCGCGGCCCCGAGACGGCGATGGGGATCAACAACCTCGTGGTGCTGCTCGGGTTGACGGTCATGATCCTCAACGGCGTCCTCTATGCGAGGAAGAACCCCGGCGCGTCGAGGGCGGCGGTCGGCACCCGGGACGGCAAGGTGGTGATCGCCGGGTCGGCCGTCTTCCTGGCGCTGGTGATCAACGAGAACCTGGTGGACGCCGGGCTCGTGCCCTGGGGGGTGAGCGCGGAATCGCTGGGCATCCTGGTGTTCTGCGGCGCCATCGTCTACGCCTTCGTCCACCGGGTTTTCGCCAACGAGACCCGGCTGGCCGCGATCTCCCAGGAGCTGGAGACCGCCCGCCGCATCCAGAGCTCGCTGCTGCCGCGGCGGATGCCCGAGGTCCGGGGGCTGGCCGTCGCGGCGCGCTACCTTCCCATGACGGACGTGGGCGGCGATCTCTATGGCTTCCTGGCGCCGGACCCGGAGCGCGTCGGCATCCTGGTGTCGGACGTCTCCGGCCACGGAGTGCCGGCGGCGCTGATCGCGTCGATGGTGAAAGTCGCCCTCGCCGCGCAGGCCGAGCACGCTTCCGATCCCGCGGCGGTCCTCGCCGGGATGAACCGCATCCTCCATGGCAACCTGGAGAGGGGCTTCGTGACCGCGGCCTACATCTATATAGACGGAGAGACTGCGACCTACGCCAGCGCGGGCCATCCGCCAGTGCTGGTCCTGCGGGAGGGCCGGGCCGAGGAGCTGAGGCAGGAGAGCCTGCCGCTCGGCCGTTTCCGCCGGGCCGAGTACCGCAACGGGGAGCTGCGGCTCTCCCCAGGGGACCGCATCCTTCTCTACACGGACGGGGTGACCGAGGCGCTGAGCCCAGCCGGCGAGCCGTTCGGGGACGAGCGGCTGCGCGAGCATCTGGCCTCCTCCCCGGACGAGCTTCTCGGCCGCCTCGCCGGGTGGACCGGCCGGCAGACGGGCGAGCCGCTGGACGACGACGTCACGATCGTGGTGGCGGAGGTCGGGCGGCAGTTGCTCGACTCCTAGCGCGTTTCGCTCGACCTCCGGAGCGTTCCGCTCACCCTCCAGCGCGCTTCGCCCGGCCTCCGGCGAAGGCGCCCGAGGCTCGTGCGCAGCCGCCCGGGCTCCAGCGGCAGACGCTCGACCTCCGGCGGCACGCGAGCGACCCTGCGCGGAAGCCGCCCGCCGCCGGTCGGCTTCTCCCGACCGTGCGCGGCACGCGCTGGAGCTCGGGCGGCACCTCGGCGGCTGACCGGTTCCGGCCGCGCCCAGGGAATACCTTGCGGCGCGTCCGGACTTAGGTAGAATGACGTGTAGTTTCCAAGTCAGAGCGGCAGCGAGCAAGAGGAGTTTTGAAGGATGATCCGCACCAGTACGCCCAGTGGCATCGATGCCGTGGGAGACGTCCCGTTCGGGACGCACTTTTGCCAGTTCTACCGGACCCGAGAGGACCTGATCGAGACGCTGGTTCCCTACTTCCTGGAAGGGCTGCAGAACAACGAGCTCTGCCTCTGGGTCACCTCCGAAAACCTGCGGGTCGATGAGGCGCGCGCGCTGCTCCAGGAGGCGCTGCCGGACTACGACAGTTACGAGGCCCGCGGACAGATCGGGATCTATGACTTCCGCGACTGGTACCTCAAGAGCGGCGGGACTCCCTCCCAGGCGCTCCAGGCCTGGGTCAGCCATGAGCGGCTGGCGATCGAGAATGGCTACCAGGGATTGCGCCTGACCGGCGACACCGCCTGGCTGGAGCGCAGCGGCTGGGACGAGTTCGTGGCTTATGAAGAAGCCGTCAACGGCACCTTCCGCAACTTCAAGATCGTCGGCCTCTGCACCTATCACCTGGAGAACTGCACGGCCGAGGACGTGATCGACGTCTGCCGCAACCACCAGTTCGCGCTCACGCGCCGCGCCGGGGATTGGGAGCTGATCGAGAGCTCGTCGCTCAAGCTGGCGAAGGCCGAGCTGGAGCGGCGCGTGGAGGAGCGCACCGCGGAGCTGGAGGGCGCCCTGCGCTCGCGCGACGAGTTCCTGGCCATGCTCGCCCACGAGCTGCGCAACCCGCTGGCGCCGATCCGCAACGCGGCGCAGGTGATCCGCCTCATCGGCCCGGCCGACGGGCACATGACCTGGGCGCGCGACGTCATCGACCGCCAGGTGCACCAGCTCTCCCGGCTCGTGGACGACCTGCTCGACGTCTCGCGCGTGACGCGCGGCCGGATCGAGCTGCAAATGGAAGAGATCGAGCTGGCCATGGTGGTGGCGCACGCGGTGGAGACGAGCCGGCCGCTTATCGACCAGAGGCGCCACGCGCTCAGCGTCACGCTGCCCAAGTCGACGGTGGTGCTCCATGCCGACCTCGCGCGGCTGTCGCAGGTGATCTCCAACCTCCTCAACAACGCCTGCAAGTACATGGAGGAGGGCGGGCGCATCTGCCTGACCGCCGAGCAGGACGCCGGCGAGGTGCGTATCCGGGTCAAGGACCAGGGGATCGGCATCCCGAGCGAGATGCTGCCGCGGATCTTCGAGCTGTTCACCCAGCTCAACCGTTCCCTCGACCGTTCCGAAGGCGGTCTGGGGATCGGTCTGGCGCTGGTGCGCCGGCTGGTGGAGCTGCACGGCGGCTCCGTGCAGGCGTTCAGCGACGGTCCGGGGCACGGCAGCGAGATGGTGGTGACCCTGCCGGTCCTCCGGGTCGGGAAGATGCCGGAGGAGGCGCCCGCGGACGAGGCCCAGGGCGAGGTGCGCGGCGCCTCGGGCCGCCGGATCCTGGTCGCGGACGACAACCGCGATTCGGCCGAGAGCCTGGGCATGCTCCTGGAGCTGGCAGGCCACCGGGTGCGCCTGGCCTACGACGGCCAGGAGGCCCTCGAGGCGGCCGGCGAGTTCCTCCCCGAGGTCCTGCTGCTCGACATCGGGCTGCCGCGCATGGACGGCTACCAGGTGGCGACCCGGCTGCGCCAGGATTCCCGCCACGACGGCATGCTGCTGGTGGCCGTGACCGGCTACGGCACCGAGAGCGACCGCGACCGCGGCCGGGCTGCCGGCTTCGACCACCACCTGGTGAAGCCGGTCGACCCCGTCGCCCTGCGCGACCTGATCGCCGGCGCATAGGTAATAAAAAGGGGGCGAGATCCACGCGATCTCGCCCCGAGGAGGGATACGGCTGGCTTACTTCTTCTTGCTGGTCGGAAGCAGAGGGAACCAGTAAAAGCGCGCTAGGAGAGCCCTCTTAATTACCCAGGTACACGAGGGCTGGCAAAGCGAGCCGCCTGCCGCGAGGATTTTTCATGGAATCGATCGCTCCTTCCGCGGTATTCGAAGCCCGGCCTGCCGCCCTGCCCTGGCACGTCTCGGCCATGCTGGTGGGCTCGACCAGCATCGTGCTGGGAATCCTCTGGGACATCTCCTGGCACATGACCATCGGCCGGGATACCTTCTGGACTCCGGCCCACATGGCCATCTACCTGGGCGGGGTGCTGGCGGGGATCTGCGGCGGCTGGCTGGCGCTCAAGACCACGTTCGCGGGCACGCCCGAGGAGCGGGGAGTGGCCGTGCGCTTCTGGGGATTCCGCGCGCCGCTCGGCGCCTGGGTGGCGATCTGGGGCGCGCTCGCCATGCTCACCTCGGCCCCCTTCGACGACTGGTGGCACAACGCCTACGGCCTGGACGTGGAGATCCTTTCGCCGCCGCACACGGTGCTCGCGGCCGGGATGATCGCCATCCAGCTCGGAGCCATGCTCCTGGTGCTGGCTCCGCAGAACCGCGCCGCCGATAGTGCCCACGGTGCCCGCGGTGCCCGCGGATTGGGCCTTGCTTTTCTCTACGCCGCCGGGGCCGTGCTCTCCATGCTCACGATCCTGCTGACGGAGTACAGCTACCCGAACGTCCAGCACGCCGCTTTCTTCTACAAGGTCTCCTGCGGCGTCTATCCCGTGCTGCTGGTCGCGGCCGCGCGCGCCTCGCGGCTGCGCTGGGCCGCCACGCTGACCGCGGCCTTCTACATGCTGATCACCCTGGCCATGGTCTGGATCCTGCCGCTCTTCCCGGCGCAGCCGATGCTCGGCCCGATCGAAAACCCGGTGGACCACATGGTGCCGCCGGGGTTCCCGCTGCTGCTGATCGTCCCGGCTCTCGCGGTGGACTGGATCCTTCAGCGTCGAGGGAAGAACGGCGGCTGGCTGATGGCGCTGGGGATCGCGGCGGCCTTCCTGGCCCTGTTCTTCGTGAGCCAGTGGCTGTTCGCCGAGTTCCTGCTTTCTCCTGCCTCCCGCAACCGGCTCTTCGCCGGGGACATGCAGTGGAGCTATGGCGACGGGCCGGGCGACTACCGCTACCGGTTCTGGACCGACGAGGACCCGCTGACGCCGGCCGGGCTCGGGGCTGCCCTCCTGCTCGGGATCCTCGCGACCCGGGTCGGGCTCTGGTGGGGGAGTTGGATGTCCAGGGTGCGGCGGTGAAGCGGCTCTTCCTTCTTCTCCTTCTTCTCCTGCTTCTCCTGCTCCTGCCCGCCGCCGTCCAGGCGCACGTGGGCAGCCCGAACGTGTTCTTCGACGGCGAGGCCGGTCCCTATCCGGTCCGGGTGATCATCCGCCCTCCGGCGGTGATTCCGGGCGTGGCGGAGGTCACGGTGCGGCTCAAGGAGGGTACGGCGGAGACCGTTACGGTGCAGCCGGTCCACTGGCGGTCGGGCCTCGAGGGGGCTCCTCCGCCGGACACGGCCTCGCAGGTCCCCGGGGATCCCAGCCTCTACACCGCCCAGCTCTGGCTGATGATCCAGGGGTCCTACACGGTCCGGGTTCAGGTCGGGAAGGGTGTTGCCCTGGTGCCTGTGGTCATGGCGCCGACACAGCTCAAGGGGATGCAGCCCGGCATGGGGGCGCTGCTCGCCGCCCTGGGAGTGTTCCTGTTCGCGGGGGCGGTCACGATCGTTGGCGCCGCGGTCCGGGAGAGCGTGCTCGCGCCCGGCGAGGCTCCGGACAACCGCCGCCGGCTGCGCGCCCGGGTGGTGACCGTGCTGGCCGCCGTCCTCCTGGCGCTCATCCTCGTCGGCGGCAAGAACTGGTGGGCCAGCGTGGAGGCGGAGGAGCGGGCGGACCTCTACCGGCCGTTCGCCGTCGAGGCCTCGGTGCGGGGCCGGACCCTGGCCCTGGACATCACCGATACCGGGAACCGCAAGTGGTCGCCGCTGATGCCGGACCACGGCAAGCTCATGCACCTGTTCCTCGTGCGCGAGCCCAGGCTTGACGCCTTCGCCCATCTCCATCCGGTCTTCAGCGAGATGCGCTTCGAAACGGCGCTGCCGGCGCTTCCCGCGGGACGCTACCGGGTCTACGGCGACATCGTCCACGAGAGCGGCTTTTCGCAGACGCTCACGGACGTGGTAGAGATCCCGGCCATCCCCGCAGGCCCAGCCACGGACGCGGACGATTCCTGGCATCTGGAGGGCACCACCGGCGGGCTGACCTGGCTCAAGACTCCGCTGGTGGCGGGCCGCGAGGTGGATCTCCGCTTCGCGGCCCGCTTCGAGGACAAACTCCCCCTGGAGCCCTACATGGGAATGATGGGGCACGCCGTGATCACCCGGCCGGACGGCGAGGTGTTCGTTCACCTCCATCCCGTGGGGAGCTTCTCGATGGCGTCGCAGCAGGCGTTCGAGCGCAAGCTGGGGGTGGCTTCGGCACACATGCACCATCACCCATCGAGCGTGGTTTCCTTCCCGTACGAGTTCCCCCGCCCGGGGCGGTATCGCATCTGGGTGCAGGTCAAGAGCGGGGGAAGGGTGCTCACCGACGCCTTCGACGCCGATGTCCTTCCCCCCTCTTCCTGACCGCTACTTCCCACCCAGCAGCGCCGTAGCCTTGTCGATCTCCTTCGCCGTGCCCTCGATCGTGCGCGCCAGCATCTCGATGTTGCCTTCGACCTTGTTCCACTCGCGCTGCTCGATCGCCTCGCGCACGGTGGGGAGGGTCTTCACGCCGTAGCCGGTGTAGAAGCCGGGCGCGTAGATCTGATGGCGGTACCAGGGCCGGCCGGGCAGGCCCTCCTTGGTGCCGAGGGCGCGCTCGGTCTTCATCAGGATGCCGTCGAGCTTCGCCCGGGTCGCGGCCGGCAGGGCCGGACCCGTTCCCTTGGACCAGGCGCTGTCGTAGGCCTGGGCGCTCTTGCGCAGCGCATCCACCGCGTTCTGAAGCGGCGCGAAGTTGAGGTGCGGCACCGGGTCGTGCCGCTTTGGCGCCACCAACGTCTTCGTGGGATCGTCGAACGTCTCGTAGATCTTCTCGTCGAGGAGCTTGCCGCGCTCCTCGGTCTCCGTCCGCATCTGGTCCGCGAGCTTCACCACCTGGTCGGCATAGGTACCGATCGCGTCGGCCAGGCGGGTGAACTCCATGGGGAGCACGTCGGCCTCGGCCAGCCGCAGCACCAGGCGGCCGCCGGTCTTCGCCATGACGACGCCGTAGGAGAAGTCGGGGTCCATGAAGCGGATGTAGTGGTCGAACGAGTCGTAGATGGAGTGGTACTGGCCGTACTCCTCCTCGCCGCCGTAGCCGACGTTGAGCGAGGCGATGTTCAGGTGCTGCAGGAACGGGGTGAAGTCCGAGCCCGAGCCCAGGGGGTCCAGGTGAAACGGCCCGCCGGCAATTGCGGCCTTGCGGTCCTCAGGGTCGCCGAAAAAGATCCGGCCGGCGCGCATGCGCTCGACCACGCTGACCCCCTTCTGCGGATCAGTCACGTCGCGGGCCACCTGGTTGGCCAGCACTTCCAGCGTGTGGGAGCCGCCGATGCCCAGGAAGCCTCGGGAGTTGCTGTCCGAGTTGATGTAGACGGCGGCGTGCTCGCGCAGCTCGTCGGCATGGGTTTCGGCCCACTCCGTCGAGCCGAGCAGCCCCTGCTCCTCGCCATCCCAGCCGGCAAAGACGAGCGTGCGCTTCGGGCGCCAGCCGGTCTTCGCGAGCTCGCCAATGGCGCGGGCCTCCTCCATCAACGAAACCATGCCGCTGATCGGGTCGGCGGCGCCGTTGACCCAGGCGTCGTGATGGTTGCCGCGGACGATCCACTGGTCCGGGTGCTCGGAGCCCTCCATGCGCGCGATCACGTCGTAGGCCGGGACGAGCTTCCAGTCGAACTTGAGCTTGAGGTGGACCTTCGCCGGCCCGGGGCCGAGGTGGTAGGGGATGGGCAGCGCGCCCTGCCAGTTCCCCGGCGCCATGGGGCCGCCGAGCGCGCGCAGCAGGGGGAGGGCGTCGCCATAGGAGATGGGCAGGACAGGGATCTTCGTGAGGGTCTTGGCCTCTTCCCGCTTCAGGCGCTTCGCGTTCTTGGTGGCGCCGACGAACGGGGTCAGCGGATCGCCCGAGTAGACCGGCATGTCGGCCACCGAGCCGCGCTGCGCGCCCTGCTCGGGACGCCAGCCCCCCTTGGGATAGGGATCGCCCGCCCCGTAGCCGTCCTCCCGGGGATCGGAGTAGATGATGCAGCCGATGGCGCCATGCTCGGCGGCCACCTTGGGCTTGATGCCACGCCAGGAGCCGTAATAGCGGGCGATCACGATCTTGCCCTTGACGTCGACGCCGCGACGCTCCAGCTCCTCGTAGTCCGCGGGCACGCCGAAGTTGACGAAGACCAGCTCGCCGGTGACGTCGCCGTCGATGGAGTAGGCGTTGTAGATCGGGAGCTGCTCGTCGGTCTGCCCGGAGGTCGAATCCTCAGGGAGAGCCGTTTCGGCGAGCTTCGCGGTGAAGCGGGTCGGCGTGACCATCTCCAGCACGCGCTCGGTCGGGGTCGGGAAGAGCACCTGGAACTCCTCGAGCTTCGTGTCGTAGCCCCAGGAGCGGAAGAGCCCGGCCATGAACTCGGCGTTGTCCTTGCCGTAGGGGGAGCCGACGTGGTGGGGGCGGGCGGAGAGGCGCTTCATCCACTCGCGCAGGTTCTCCGCCTTGAGCTGGGAGTCGAAGCGCGCCTCGAGGTCGCGCTGCTGGGCGGCCCGCTCCTCGCTGAACCCCAGAAGGGGAGCTGCCGGCGGGGTTGGCGACGCGCCTGCCAGAAAAAGCGCGAGGATTGGAAGGAAGAGTGCGGGTCGTCTCGGCATCGATGAAGCCTCCAATGGTTTCCCAGAAGTACGCAGGGATTGTAGTCAGAGTTCTGTATCCTTGCAGCCCGTGAGGGGAGGAGCCGATTTGCATCGCCTGAGCGCCGAGAGCCTGCGCTGGACCCTGGGACCGTATTGCGCGTTCGTGGGCGCCTTCATGCTCGTGGCCCCGCACCGCTTCACCGCCCCCGTGTACGGTGCGATGCTGGAATACCGGGGACTCTGGGGGATGTCGGCGCTGGTGGCGGGCGTCGCGCTGCTCGCGGTAGCCATCCTGCGTCCGCGGAGGGCGGTCGTCCTGCTCGGCCACGGCCTCGCCGGGGCGACGCTCCTGGCCCTCTCCGCCTCGTTTCTGCAGAACCGGGCGTGGACGGGGATGATCGCCTATGGCGTGCTCGGCGCCGGGGTCATGCTCGCCGGCACGCTGCCGCGGACTTCGAGCGTTGGCCGCGACCTCTTCGCCCTGCTCATGGGCCTGACCGCCGTGCTGCAGGGCCTCCTCCTCGCCGGCCTGCCCGCGCTGCTCGGAAGCCAGTATTTCGGCATCCAGCGCCCTTACCAGCGGGTGATCGGGCTGGCGCTGCTCCTGGGGGGCTCCCTGGTCCTGTCGGCGCATCTTCGCCGCAACCCTTCGGCCCTCTATGTGTGGGCCGCCCATCTCGCGGGAGGAGCGGCCTTCTTCCTCTTCGGCCTGGTCTTCTCCCTGTCAAACCGGGCCTGGACCGGCCTCGTCCTGTACTGGGGCGGCGGTCTGGCCCTGGCCCTGCTGCCGTGGCTCTCGCGCCACCTCGCGGCGCTCGATCCCGCCTCCCTGCGCACCCGGCTGGCTTTTTCTCTGGCGACTGCCACCTCCGTGGCGCTGGTGCTCACAGCCGCGATCGCCACCTCGCAGGAGGAGCGGCTGGCTACCGAGCAGGTGCTGGAGATGCGGAAGGTCGAGGCGCAGCTCATCGCGCGCAACGTGGCCGACTACGTGCAGCTCAACGGAGCCCGCGCCGCCGTGGTCGCGAGCCTGGCCGGCCGTATTCCCATGACCCCCGTCTTCCAGCGCGCGCTGCTGGAGGCGAGCCGCCCGTCGTACCCGGACGTGACCGGCTTCGTCACCCTGGACGCGACCGGCACGGTCCTGGCCGCGACCGGCAATGTGCCGCTCGACGTCAGCGACTGGCGCCGATTGGCGGTCGAGACGGCGGCCGACCTGCAGCACCAGGAGCGCAGCGGCAGCATCCCCATCCGCCTGGCCGGGACGGAGCGGCTGCTCCTCCTCCTGAGCGCGCCGATCCGCCTGGAGGACGGGCTGATGGGGGGCGTGCTGGTGAGCGCCTTCGACGCCGAGCTGCTGGCGCGCCGGCTGGCGCGGACGGGCTCCAACGTCTACCTCGCAGACGGGTACGGCCGCCTGATCGCAAGCCGGCAGGACACCGACGAGGTGCTGCAAAGCCTGCCCGCCGGCTGGGACCTGGAGCTCCGGCGCGGCCAGGGGCCGGCCATCGCGCACCGCATTGCCGCCTTCGCCCGGGTGCCGGGGGGGCTCGACTGGGTGGTGGCGGTGGAGAGGCCGCGGGCCGCGGCCCTGGCCGGAGTGCGCAGCGGGCGGGACATGGCTTTTGCGCTGCTCCTGGTGGTCGTGCCGCTGGCGGTGATCGGCGGCATCATCGTGGCGGGGCTCATCGCCCGCCCCCTCGACACGCTCGCCGAAGCCGTGAACGAAATGGCTGCCGGGAATCCGGCGCTGCCGGCGATCCCGCTGGAGAGCAGCGGCATCACCGAGGTGTCGAGCCTCGCGGCGGCCTTTCAGGAGATGCGCGGCCGCCTCGCCGTCCGCACCCGGGAAAGCGAGCGTTTGGCGACCGAGCTGCGGGCCCGCGCCGACGCCCTGGCCGAGACCGACCGCCGCAAGGACGAGTTCCTGGCCATGCTCGCCCACGAGCTGCGCAACCCGCTCGGCGCGATCGCCAACGCGGCCCACGTCATGGACCAGATCGGCACGTCACAGCCTCCCATGCAGAGGGCCGTCGGAGTCATCCAGCGCCAGATCCAGCATCTGGTACGGCTCGTGGACGACCTGCTGGACGTCTCCCGGATCACCCGCGGCAAGATCGAGCTCCGGCTGGAGCCCGTGGACCTGCGCGACGCGGTGCGCAGCGCGGTGGAGATGACCCGGCCGATCGTCGAGGCCAAGAAGCACGCCCTGCATGTGGAGCTCCCCCCGGGGCCGCTCACCGTCCACGCCGACGTGACGCGGTTGGAGCAGGTGCTGGGCAACCTGGTGCGCAACGCCGCCAAGTACACGGAGCCGGAGGGCAAGATCGAAGTCACGGCCTGGAGCGAAGACGGGGAGGCGTCGGTCCGGGTCCGCGACAACGGGATCGGCATCCCGGCCGAGCTGTTGCCGCGGATCTTCGACCTCTTCATTCAGGGAGAGCAGAGCCTGGACCGCTCGGGCGGCGGGCTCGGCATCGGCCTCACCCTGGTCCACCGCCTGGTCGAGATGCACGGCGGACAGGTGACGGCGCAGAGCGGCGGAGAGGGGCAGGGGAGCGAGTTCACGGTCCGCCTGCCCCTCAGTCCGAACTAAATCTTTCCTACCAATCCCAGGGTAAAGCTCCTCCCCCGCGCCAGCGTGGCGGTCTCGTCCGCCGACTCCCAGAAGCGCTCGTCGGTCAGGTTGCGGCCACGGCGCGTCTAGCTCACCGGGGCGCTCACTCCGTGTCCACATCGACGAGCCACTCCTGCGATTCCTCCTTGGGAATCTCGGGGATTTTGCGGGCCCGGACGATGAAGCGCTTGGGTGCGGAACCAACGAAGTAGAAGGGATAACAGGTGACCAGGGTCAGCACCGGCTCATCCGTGGGCTCGAGCACGGAGACGTCAGCGGGCTTGACGATCTTCGTCCATTCCACCTCGTAACGGAAGGTCCCGTCGAGGGTGGTCATCTCGATCGTGTCGTCCTCCTGGATGTCCTTGAGGCCGCGAAAGAAGCTGTCCCGGTGGGCGGCGATGCCGACGTTGCCCTCTTCCTGCTCGGGCAGCGCGGTCGCGGGGATGTGGCCGGCACCCCGGCGCAAAGCCTTCTTGTCCACCCCTTCCAGCACGATGGCGGAGACGCCGAGGCGTGGGATGGAGACGCGGCCGACCATCTCTCCCAGCTCGGGCGCCGGCGGTGGGGGTTTCTGCTTGTCCCTCTTCTCCTGGGCGCGCTCGGCGCCCTTCCTGAGGGATTCGAACGAGTCCGTCTCCGCGGCCGGCCGGGCGAGAGCCTGCTCCAGCCGCGCGTTCTGCTCTCTTTCATAGAGGCGGGCATCGAGCCAGGACCAGACGAAGATGCCGAGGCAGAGGATTCCGATCGCGAGAAGGATCCTTTCCGCCCACATCCAGCGGGACCGTGAAGCGTTTCGCGGAGGAGTGGTCGAGAGTTCCATGAGGTCTCTAAACAAATCACCTGGCGCTACGGGAGCGCCAGGTGACGTCGACGTGCCATTCTTGGGGTAGCTCAGCCCTTAGGCGTTGCGCCGGGCGAGCCGGACCATGAACGCGGAGGCCAGGGCCAGCAGGCCGGCCAGGATCAGCAGCGGCATCTCGCCGGCGGTATCCGGCAGGGAGCCATTGTCGCCGGTATTGCCGTAGGTACCAGTGGTGGTGCCGGTGTTCTCGCCGGTCTCGTTGATGCCGGAGGCGTCCGTGTCATTGTCGCCGTTCTTCTTCACGTCGATGTCCACGGCGCCATTGGCGCGGTCGCCGGTGTCGATGTCGACGTCCATGCCTTCGTTCTGCTCGGTCTCATTCTGGAGGCTGTTGGCGCCGGTGCCGGTGGTCGTGCCCTGGGTGCCCGTGGTGCCCTGGACGTTGCCGGTGGTCTGGCTGCCGGCCGTGCCCTGCATGCTCTCGTTGGCCGTACCCTCGACGGTGCCGCCCTCGGTGTAGGTGTCGTTGTGGCTGAGGTCGGTCTGGGGGTTGCCCGGGTTCGGCAGGTTGTTGCTGGTCTGGCCCGGCTCACGCTGCTGCGTGGGGCCCGGGGCCGTTGTGTTCGCGCCCTGCGCCATCGCGGCGCCGGCTGTCAGCAGGAAGATGGCCAGGATCGAAAGAATCATTCTCTTCATGGTGTTGCTCCTCTCCGTTCCCGAAGGTTCGTCTCCGGAGACCGCCCTCGCAGGGAGCCTCCACGGTAAGTTTTTGCAGCGTCGGGGAAGAGGGCGAAAAGTTGCGGTGTACTCAAAAGGTCGGCACGTCGTCGGCCCCTCTCCCCAACACCGCCTATGCCCGTCAGGGAGGAGTTGCAATCACGATGCCAGTTGATCCCATTCCCCCTCTCCTCAGCCCTCTCCCCGTGCCGGGGAGAGGGCTGAGGAGGCCGAGAGACGATCAGGCGGGGGTGAGGCGCTTGTAGCGGATACGGCGCGGCTGGTCGGCCTCGGCGCCGAGGCGGCGGTGGCGGTC
>DATLNC010000241.1:0-7297 GCA_035536935.1 Thermoanaerobaculia bacterium | reverse complement strand
TTGCCCCTAGCCCGTTCGAGCCCGGCGCGCCGGGCTCTTCCTTCCCTTCAGGAGCACGATGAGAGACATGCCGCTTTCCCTTCGCCGTTCTCTTCTGACCCTCGCCCTGTGCCTGTCGGTCTTCCTGGTCATCGGCCCGGTCATCGGCCCGGTCGTCGGCCACGCTGCCGAGAAGAAAGCCAGGAACCTCGATCCCGACCTCTGGAAGCCCCTGGAGTGGCGCGAGGTCGGCCCCTACCGCGGCGGCCGCTCGGCCGCGGTCACCGGACTCCCCGCGGAGCGCGACACCTACTACTTCGGCTCGGTCGGCGGCGGCGTCTGGAAGACCACGAACGGCGGCCGCGCCTGGAAGCCCGTGTCCGACGGCTTTTTCGGCGGCTCCATCGGCGCCGTGGCCGTGTCCGAGCTCGACCCGAACGTCGTCTACGTGGGCACGGGCGAGAGCACGGTCCGCGGCAACGTTTCCCATGGCGACGGTATGTGGAAGTCCACCGACGCGGGCAAGACCTGGGCCCACGCCGGCCTGCCCGAGTCGCGCCACATCCCGCGGGTGCGCATCCATCCGAGAGACCCCGATGTGGTCTACGCCGCGGTGCTCGGGCACCTGTTCGGCCCCAACCCGGAGCGCGGCGTCTACCGCACCCGCAACGGCGGCAAGACCTGGGAGCGCATCCTCTTCGTCAACGAGAACGCCGGCGCGATCGACCTGATCCTGGACCCCACCAACCCGCGGGTCCTCTACGCCAGCACCTGGCGCGTGCGCCGCACCCCCTACAGCCTGGAGAGCGGCGGCCCCGGCTCCGCACTCTGGAAGAGCACGGACGGCGGCGACACCTGGCTCGAGCTGACGAAGAACCCCGGCATGCCCAAAGGGCCGCTCGGCATCATCGGAGTCACGGTCTCGCCCGCCAACCCCGAGAACGTCTACGCCATCGTGGAGGCCGAGGAGGGCGGCGTGTTCCGCTCCCGCGACGGCGGCCGGACCTGGACGAAGAGCAACGACGAGCGGGCCCTGCGCCAGCGCGCCTGGTACTACACCCGCATCTACGCCGACCCCAAAGACGAGGAGGCGGTGTACGTGGTCAACGTCCAGTTCCACCGCTCCAAGGACGGCGGCAAAACCTTCACCACGATCCGCACGCCCCATGGCGACAACCACGACCTGTGGATCGACCCGGCCGACCCGCTGCGCATGATCGAGTCGAACGACGGCGGCGCCAACGTCTCCACGGACGGTGGCCAGACGTGGACGGGCCAGGACAACCAGCCCACCGCGCAGATGTACCGCGTCTCGACCGACAATGACTTCCCCTACCGGCTGCTCGGCGGCCAGCAGGACAACAGCGCGCTGCGTATCCGCAGCCGCTCCGTCGACGGCCCGGGAATCGGCGTCCGCGACTGGGAGCCCACTGCCGGCGGCGAGAGCGGCTTCGTCGTGGCCGACCCGCAGAACCCCGACATCGTCTACGGCGGCTCCTACGGCGGCCTGCTCATGCGGATCAACCACGACACCGGCGAGGCGAGCGACGTCAACGTCTGGCCGGACGACCCGATGGGCTGGGGCGCGGCCGAGCTCAAGCACCGCTTCCAGTGGAACTACCCGATCTTCTTTTCGCCGCACGACCCGGACGCGCTCTACGCGGCGGGCAACGTCCTCTTCAAGAGCACCAACGAGGGCCGGAGCTGGGAGGCGATCTCGCCCGATCTGACCCGCAACGACAAGTCCAAGCAGGGCCCCTCCGGCGGCCCGATCACCAAGGACAACACCGCGGTCGAGTACTACAGCACCATCTTCGCCGCGGCCGAGTCGCCCCTGGAAAAGGGGCTCCTCTGGGCCGGCTCCGACGACGGCCTGATCCACGTCTCCCGCGACGCGGGCAAGACCTGGAAGAACGTCACACCCAAGGGCATGCCCGAGTGGATGATGATCAACAGCATCGAGCCGCACCCGTACGAGAAGGGGGGCCTCTACGTCGCCGGCACGAAGTACAAGTCCGACGACTTCCGCCCCTACCTCTATCGCACCACGGATTACGGCGCTACCTGGACGCGCATCGATCAGGGCATCGACCCGATGCACTTCACGCGCGTGGTGCGGGCCGATCCGGTCCGCCGCGGCCTGCTCTACGCCGGCACGGAGCGCGGCGTCTACGTGTCCTTCGACGATGGCGCGCGCTGGCAGCCGCTGCAGCTCAATCTGCCCATCGTCCCGATCACTGACCTGGCCATCAGAGACGACGAGCTGATCGCCGCCACCCAGGGCCGGGGCTACTGGATTCTTGGCAGCCTGACGAACCTCCGTCAGCTTCCTGAGGATCTCTCTCCCAAATCGCCGCACCTGTTCGAGCCCGCCCCTGTCTACCGCGTCGGGGGCGGAGGGTTCGACCCCGGCGCCGCCGCGGCGCGCAACCAGGGCACCAACCCGCCCGGTGGCGCGGTCATCTACTACTTCCTCGACAAGGCGCCGTCTCCCGAAGTGGCCAAGAAGGCCAAGCTGGAGATCCTCGACCGCGATGGCAAGGTGATCCGCAGCTTCTCCGGCAAGCCCGCCGGCACGAAACCCGCGGAGAAGGCCGAGCCACGCACGGAAGGTGAAGAGGAGGAGACCGAACAGGCCACTCCCCCGGAAGGCGTGCTCAAGAAGACGGCCGAGGGTACCCCGGCAGCCATGGCGGCCGCGGAAAAGCAGGCGAAGAAGAAGGATGAGGAGGAACAGCAAGCGCCCATGGAGGCCGGGCTCAATCGCTTCTCCTGGAACCTGTTCTACCCCAAGGGCAAGACCTTCCCGGGCATGATCCTCTGGTCCGGCGATCCGATCACGCCGATCGTCCTCCCCGGCGACTACCAGGTCCGCCTGACCGTGGGCGACGTCACCCGCACCGCGCCGCTCAAGGTCCTCAAGAACCCGCGCGGCACCGTCACTCAAGAGGACCTGGAGGCTCAGCACCGGTTCCTGATGGACGTCCGGGCCAAGCTCGACGAGACTCACGACGCCATCCGCCAGGTGCGGGACGTGCGGGCGCAGCTCGACGACCTGAAGAAGCGCATCGAGGACATGGAGGCCCCCGATGCGGAATCGAAGCACGCCAAGATGCTGGATGCGGCCAAGGCGCTCGACGAGAAGATGACCAAGGTCGAAGAGGCGCTCTACCAGACAAAGAACCGGAGCTCCCAGGATCCGCTCAACTTCCCGGTGCGCCTCAACGACAAGCTCAACTCGCTGGCCAGCTCGGTGGGCGGGTTCGGCGACGCCCGGCCCACGGACCAGGCGGTTTAGGTCAAGGTGCAGCTGACCCGCGCCATCGACGCGGAGCTGGCCAAGCTCGCCCAGATCTTCGCCAGCGACCTGCCGGCCCTCAACGAGTTGGCGCGGACCGAGGGGGTCGCGACAGTGATCCTCTCGCCTTCTCGGCTAAAATAACGGGGATAGGAGCCATGATGACGACGACAACCGTGATGACGCCTCCCCGCTTCGCGACCTACGAACTGAAGGGCTGGGACCTCTCCGAGCTCCTGGCTCAGCCGACCGACGAGATCATCTCGGCGCGCCTCGGCGAGATCGAGGCGGCGGTCTCCGCCTTCGAGGCGCGCCGGGCGGACCTCCACCCCGAGATGGACCCCTCGACCTTCCTGGAGATCCTGCGCCAGTACGAAGCCCTGCTGGAGCAGACGGGCATCGTCGGGGGATACGCCTCGCTCTGGTTCTATGCCGACACGAGCAGCCAGGAGGCCCTGGCCTTCCGCAACCGCGTGCGCACGGCCATGACCACGGCGGGCAACCGCATCCTCTTCTACACCCTCTGGTGGCGCGCGCTCTCCGACGACGAGGCCGAGCGCCTGCTGCCTCAGGGTCCTGAAAACACGGACCACCGCCACTACCTGCGCGACCTCCGGCGCTTGAAGCCGTTCACCCTGGACGAGAAGTCCGAGCAGATCATCAACCTCAAGGACGAGAACGGCATCGGCGCCGTCAATACCATCTACTCCATGCTGACCAACCGGCTGGAGTTCAATCTGGACCTCGATGGGGAAACCAAGACGCTCACCCGCGACGGGCTGATGGCCTACGCCTTCTCGCCCAAGCCCGAGGTCCGCGCCGCCGCCTACCGGGAGCTCTACCGGGTCTACGAGGGCGAGGCCACCATCCTCGGCCAGATCTACACCAACCGGGTGCGCGACTGGCACGACGAGCACGTGACCCTGCGCGGCTACCCCTCTCCGATCTCGGTCCGCAACGTGGACAACGACATCCCGGACCAGGCGGTGCAGGTGCTGCTCGACGTCTCGCGCGAGAACGCGCCGATCTTCCAGCGCTACTTCCGGCTCAAGGCCGGCTGGCTCGGTGTGGACCGCTTGCGGCGCTACGACGTCTACGCGCCGCTCGCCACCTCGGACCGGACCATCGAGTACCCGGAAGCAGTGCGTTCGGTGCTGGAGACCTTCCACGACTTCCATCCCAGCTTCGCGCAGATGGCGGACCGGGTGTTCGCCGAAAACCACCTCGACGGCGAGGTCCGCAAGGGCAAGCGCGGGGGGGCGTTCTGCTCCACGGTCCTGCCGCGCTTCACCCCCTGGGTGCTGGTCAACTACACCGGCAGGGTGCGGGACGTGGCGACCCTCGCGCATGAGCTGGGACACGCCATCCACAGCATGCTCGCCGAGCACCACTCCATGCTCACGCAGCACTCCTCGCTGCCGCTGGCCGAGACGGCCTCGGTGTTCGGCGAGATGCTGATGACCGACCGGCTGCTGCGCGAGGAGCCGGACCCGCTCGCCCGGCGCGAGCTGCTGGCCGCGGCCGTGGACGACGTCTACGCCACGGTGCTCCGGCAGGCCTACTTCGTGATGTTCGAGCAGGAGGCCCACAAGGCGATCCTCGAGGGCCGCTCGATCGAGGAGATCTGCGAGCTCTACATGGCCAAGCTGGTCGAGCAGTTCGGGGACAGCGTGGAGATCGCGCCCGAGTTCCGCTACGAGTGGCTGTCGATCCCGCACATCTACGCGACGCCTTTCTACTGCTATGCCTACAGCTTCGGACAGCTCCTGGTGCTGGCGCTCTATCGCCGCTTCCAGGAGGAGGGCGAGGCCTTCAAGCCCGGCTACCTGCGGATGCTCGCCTACGGCGGCTCGGCGAGGCCCGAGGAGATCCTGCGCGAGGCCGGCATCGACATGAGCGACCGAGCCTTCTGGCAGGGCGGCTTCGACCTCGTGAAAGAGCGGATCGACGAAATGGAAGGGCTCTGATTGATCCCGTTCCCCCTCTCCCCAGCCCCTCTTCCCCGTGCCGGGGGAGAGGGGATCACCTGAACCGCTCCCCGACTCGCCGATAAGCCTCCCGGAAGGGAATCCCTTCCTCCAATACCAACCGGTACGCCTCCTCGGCCGCGTTGAGCTCGGGTGAGAGCTCAACGCGGTGGAAGCGCACCCCGTCCAGCGCCGGGGCCAGGATCGCCAGGGTGTCACGGGCGAGGTCGATGCCGCGGAAGAGCGGCGCCTTCAGAAGCTGGAGGTCGCGGTGATAGCCCGAGGGGAGCTTCGCCGTGATCCCCAGCACCTCCACCAGACAGGCGACCGCCGTAGCCGTGCGTCCGCGGACCAGCTCGAAGACGTCCGGGTTGCGCTTCTGCGGCATGATCGACGAGCCCGTGGTCATCTCCGGCCGTAGCGTCACGAAGCCCAGCTCCTTCATCGAAAACAGGACCAGGTCGGCGGCGAGCCGGCCCAGGTCCTGGAGGAGCAGCACCACCTCGAACAGCACGTGCGCCTCGGCTTTGCCACGGGAGAGCTGGACCGCGGTCACCGGCTCGTGGACCTCGGCGAAACCGAGGCTTTTCCGCGTGGCCTCGCGGTCGATCGGCAGCAGCGGCACGCCGTAGCCTGCCGCCGAGCCGAGCGGATTCCTGCCCAAACGGCGCTGGGCAGCGGCGAGACCGTCGGCGTCGTCCCGCAGCTCAGAGGCGAAGCCGCCGGCCCAGAGCGGGACGGAGCTCGGCATCGCAGGCTGCTGATGGGTGTAGCCGGGAAGCAGCGTGCCGGCTTCTCTCTTCGCAAGGGCATCGAGAGCCGTGGCCACGGCGAGAGCCCCGTCGCGCAGGGCCTCTACCTCGTCGCGCAGGTAGAGGCGCAGCGCTGCCAGAACCTGGTCGTTGCGCGACCGGCCGAGATGGAGGTTGGCCCCGGCCTCGCCAAGTCGGTTTTCCAGGGCGGTATGGACGTCCTCGTCCGCCAGCTCGATCCGCCATTCCCCTGCGGCATGTTGCTCTGCAAGGGTCGTGAGCCCTTCGCGGATCGCAGCGAGGTCCTCAGCCGTCAGGAGCCCTGCTCCGGAGAGCATCTCGGCGTGAGCTATCGAGGCCCGCACGTCGTATGGGACCAGGCGGGCGTCTAGGAGGTGGTCCTCGCCGGCCGTGTAGCGGAGCACCCTCTCGTCGAGCGGCTCTCCCTTGTCCCAGAGGCGTGTCACCGTGCCCCCGCTGCAGCGAGGAAGGCGGCGTTGGCGGCCGGATCCCGCAGCTCCGCGTAAGCGCCGATCAGGCGGGTGTAGAAGCGCGCGCCGTCGAGCACCTCCTCCTCCAGCACGAATTCGTCCGGGGTGTGCGAGCGCTCGCTGCGGCCCGGCCCGCACTTGATGGCGCCGTCGCCGAGAAAGGCCATGTCGGACATGGTCGACGACCCATAGAGGCGGACGCCCGGCAGGGAGCGGCGGGCGGCTTCGACGATCGCGGCTCCGGCCGGCGTCTCCGCGGGCAGCAGCCGGTCCGAGAGCACCCGCACCTCGCCCTGCACCCGCTCCCGGATGCGCCGCACGATCTCGCTCCGCGGCAGGACCGGCGTGCTGCGCAGGTCGAGGATCGCCGTGGCCTCGGCCGGCACCACGTTGCGCGCCGTGCCGGCCCTGACCTGCGTGGGCTCCAGCGTGATCGGCCCCAGGTGCGGATGAGCCGGCCCGAAGTCGATCCCCTCCAGCGCGACCAGGTCGCGGGCGAGGAGCCGCACGGCATTGGCGGCGCCGAGCGTAGCGGCGTGGGCGGCATGGCAGGCATCGCCCCGGGCCGCCAGCTCCAGCACCATCAGCCCCTTCTGCGCCACGGCCACTTCGAGGCCGGTGGGCTCGCCCACGACCGCGGCTTCGATCTCCAGGCCGCGCTCCGCCAGCCTCTTCAGGACCGCCTCCGTGCCGGTGCCCCGCGTCTCCTCCCCTTCCACCAGCGCGAGGGCGAGGGTGAAGGGCAGGTCCACCTCCTGAAATGCGAGGAAGGCCGCGACCATGGCTGCCACCGAGGCCTTGGCGTCGTTC
>DATLNC010000240.1:0-15508 GCA_035536935.1 Thermoanaerobaculia bacterium | reverse complement strand
AGCTGCGTGGTCCTTCGCGAGCCAGTTCCAGAGGAGCTTCTACGACAGCCTCTACCTTGCGCTCGCATCGAGCCAATCCTGCTCCATGGTCACCGCCGACCGCCGGCTCTGGAATGCTGTCAGCTCGGCGATACCTTTTCTCGTTTGGATCGAGGACCTGCGTTGACAGGGCGAGCAACCTCAACCATGACCGAACAGCGCGAGGTCCGAATCGACGGCAAGGAAGACTCCTGGGACTTCGACGGCACCCGCCGCCATCACATCCGTCTCGGGCTGCGGCTTACCCCTACGGAACGGCTCCGCTGGCTGGAAGATACCGTGGACGAAATGCGTCGGCTTCAAGGCCTCGCCCGGAAGGGGCGGAAGATGGACGGGCAAACCGCCCGGTCATAAGAGAGAACCCGCCGGTTTCAGACAAAAACCGGAGGTTTCCGGACAAAAGCCCGCCGGTTCCGGACCTTGACCCGCGGGTCAGGAGGGAAAACCCGCGGGTTGGGAGGGCAAACCCGGCGGTTCAACGAGCCAACCGGCGGGTTGAGAGGTGGAACCGGCGGGTTGGGAGACAAAACCCGGCGGTCGGGAGCTCAAACCCGCGGGTTCGACTTCCCGACCCGCGGGTTGAATGAGCCCACCCGCGGGTTTTCCGGCTCGGGAAGGCTTGGCGTTCACGGTTTTGGGGACTGATGGATCCGCAGCCGCTTCGGCTCAATAGGTAGGGGCGGCTCTTGTGGCCGCCCTCCGGAAGGGCACCCACAAGAGGTGCCCCTACAGGGATTGACCCTCTTTTCCGGTGTGACAGGGCACCTAGTCGATCGCCAGGACCTGCTCTTCGTTCAGCAGCCTGGGCGCGATCTCTTTCATAGCTCCCATTGTAGCCCCACAGCCCTACACCCCGAAGTACCGCGCGTCCGGATGATGGAAGACCAGTGCTGACACGCTCGCCTCGGGGTCCATCATGTCTCCCTCGGTCAGTTCGACGCCGATCTCCTCGGGGCGCAGGGCCTCGAAGAGCTCGCGCTGGAAGGAGAGGTCGGGACAGGCGGGGTAGCCGAAGCTGTAGCGCTTGCCCCGGTAATGGGCGGAGAGCTTGTCCTCGAGGGCCAGGTTCGGATCGTCGGGGAAGCCCCAGGCGGCCCGCAGCCTGGCGTGCAGGTATTCGGCCGCGGCTTCCGCCGTCTCCAGGGCGAGGGCGGCGTAGGCGTGGCTCTTCAGGTATTCGCCCTGGGCCTTCCACGCCTCCACCCGTTCGCGCACGCCGTCCCCCGCGGTTGTCACGAAGAGGCCGACGTGGTCGCCCTGCAGGACGTAATCGGTCAGGCAGAGGCCGCCGTCCCGGTCCTGCCGGGGCAGGTCCCAGGCAGCCGCCGGCCTGCCCGTCTCGGGACAGATCAGCGTCAGCCGGTTTCCCTCCGGTCCTTCGACGCGGGCGGGATAGAAGCGCCAGACCGCCTTCGCGCTCATGCCTCCGTCCCGCGCCACGGCCTTCAGCTCCTCGATCACGGCTTCCAGCTTGGCGAGCTTGGGGTCCCCCTCCTCCCGGAGCTTGCGCACCGAGCCCCTCAGGCCCAGGTGCTTGGCGTAGAGCATCTGCGGGTTGAGATAGGACCAGACCTCGTCCAGGTCCAGCTCCTCGGTGTGGCGCTCCAGATCGGATGGCTGCGGCACGGGCACGTCCTTGCGCACCACCTCGATCTTCGGCACGGCCGCGAACACCCCGGTCTCGCCCGTGGGCGTTTCGGCGGTGTCCGTCTCGATCAGCGCCGCCACCTCCTGCTCCAGGTCAGGCCGGGCTCCACCGTCCATCAGGCGCTCGACCAGCTTCAGGCCGTGCATGGCGTCCTTGGCGTAGGTGCAGAGGCCGGTGTACGCCTGGGCGATCTTGCGGTGGGTGAAGCGCCGGGTGAGCGCCGCGCCCCCCACCAGGAGCGGTGTGTCGATCCCGACCGCCGACAGGTCGCCTGCCGTGATCACCATCTGCTGCGCGCTCTTGACGAGCAGGCCCGACAGGCCGATGACGTCCGGCCGGTGCTCGCGTACTGCCTGGATCAGCCGCTCGGAGGGCACCTTGATCCCCAGGTTCACCACCGTGAAGCCGTTGTTGGAGAGCACGATGTCCACCAGGTTCTTGCCGATGTCGTGGACATCCCCCTTGACCGTAGCGAGCAGCACCTTGCCGCGGGTGGATTCGACGCCCTCGACCTTTTCCATGTGCGGCTCGAGGTAGGAGACCGCGGCTTTCATGACCTCGGCGCTCTGCAGCACCTCGGCCACGATGAGCTGGTTGTCGTTGAACAGGCGGCCCACCTCGCTCATGCCGGTCATCAGCGGGCCGTTGATGATCTCGAGGGGCGCCGGCCAGCGCGGGTCCGCGAGCGCCAGCTCCAGGTCCGCCTCCAGACCCTCTTTGCTCCCTTCGACCACGGCGCGGGCCAGGCGCTCCTCCAGAGGAAGATCGGCGCGCGGCTTCGCGCCGGCCCCAGATACCCGGCCGCGGAAGAAGGCGGCGAATTCCTCGACAGCCTTGTTGCCGGCCTCGATGTCCCCGACCGGCAGGTAGATCAGCGCCTCGGCCAGCTCGCGCTCCTCCGCCGGGATGTCGGCGTAGCGCGCCAGCTTCTCGGTGTTGACGATGGCCGCGTCGAGCCCGGCGCGCGTGCAGTGATAGAGGAAGACCGAGTTGAGCACCTCGCGGCCGGCGTTGGGCAGGCCGAAGCTCACGTTGGAGACGCCCAGGACCGTCTTGGTGTCCGGGAACAGCTCCTTGACTGCCTTGACTCCCTCGACCGTCTGCGCCGCCGAGCCCAGGTAGGCCGAGTCGCCCGTGCCGCAGGGGAAGACGAGCGCGTCCCACCAGATGTCCTCGGGCTCGACGCCCATCTCCTCCACCAGGATCTGATAGCTGCGACGGGCCACCTCGACCTTGCGCTCCACCGTGACGGCCATGCCCTTCTCGTCGATCAGGCCGACGATCAGCGCGGCGCCGAAACGCCTCGCCAGGGGCACGACCTTCTCGAAACGGGAGCGGCCGTCCTCCAGGTTGATCGAGTTGAGGACCGACTTGCCCTGGCAATACGTGAGAGCCCGCTCCATGACCGCCGCGTCCGTGGAGTCGATCATCAGCGGCGCCTTGACCATGCGCACGAGCCGGTCGAGGAAGGCCTCCATGTCGACGATCTCGTCGCGGTCGGGATCCTGGAGGCAGATGTCCAGGATCTGGGCCTGGGCGCGGACCTGCGCGCGGCCCACCTCCGCCGCGGCTTCGTACTGGCTCTCCTTGATGAGCCGCTTGAACTTGCGGCTGCCCAGGACGTTGGTGCGCTCGCCCACCAGGAGCGGCCGGTTGTCGGCGGTGAGCTCCACGGCTTCCAGGCCCGAGACCAGGCATCGCCGGTGGTGCGGGATCCTGCGCGGGGTGCGTCCCTTGACCAGCTCCACCAGGGCCAGAATGTGGTCGCGGGTGGAGCCGCAGCAGCCGCCCACGAGGTTGAGCCAGCCGGCGTCGAGGAAGCGGGTAAAAGCGCGGACGAACACGTCCGGCCCCTCTGTGTACTGGCCATCCTCGTTGGGCAGGCCGGCGTTGGGCACGCAGGCGACCCGGGTGCGGCAGATCTCGGAGAGCGTCCGCACGTGGTCGGTCATCAGCTCCGGCCCGGTGGCGCAGTTGAGCCCCACGTAGAGGAGGTCGGCGTGCAGGAGAGAAGCCGCGAGCGCTTCTGCATCCTGGCCGCCGAGCATGGTGCCGGTGGTCTCGATGGTGGCGGAGACCGCGACCGGGACTTTCCAGCCGGTCTGCGCGAAGGCCCTCTCGATGCCGATCAGCGCGGCCTTGATGTTGCGCGTATCCTGGGAGGTCTCCACGAGGAGGTAGTCGGCGCCGCCGCCCACGAGGCCGAGGGCCTGGACGCGGAAATGCTCGATCAGCTCTTCGAACGTGATGCCGCCGGTGACCGAGATGGCCTTGGTGGTCGGGCCCATGGAGCCGCAGACGAAACGGGTCCGCTCGGCCGTGTCGTACCGGGCGCAGGCTACCCGGGCGATGCGCGCCGAGGCGGCGTTCAGGTCATACGCCTTGTGGGCGAGGCCGTACTCGGCGAGGACCAGGGGCGTGCCGCCGAACGAATTGGTCTCGACGACGTCGCAACCGGCCGACAGGTAGGATTCATGGACGCCATCGACCACGTCGGGCCGTGTCTCGCAGAGATTCTCGTTGCAGCCTTCCAGATCGGGGCCGCCGAAGTCATCGGCGGTGAGCGTCACCCCCTGCAAGGCGGTGCCGGTGGCGCCGTCGAGCACGAGGACGCGTTGCTCCAGGGCGGCCAGCAGGGCCGTGGTGCGCGCCTCCAGGTCAGCCGGGCGCGGCGGCACGGGAACGTCGAAGATCGGATCGGTCAAATTCATGTCTCCTCAGGCTCCTGCAGGCAACAAAAAACCCGCCTCGTAGTGCATCACGAGACGGGCTCTTGATCGCGGACACTTGGTTGCCGTGGTTTGCGGCCGCATCCTCGCCGAAGCGAGAGGGCACCTTGGGTGTCCGTCCCAGGTTGCCGAGCCCGGCGAGTGCCGGGCCGCTCGTAATGCAAGAGCGACAATATCAAAGGACGTCAAGGACAGCAAGGACACCAGGGACTTGTCCTTGGCGTCCTTGATGTCCCTGGCGTCCTTGATGTCCTTCTTTCAGATCTTCAGCTTGGCCATCAGCTTCTTGATCGCCGACGCGCTCTGCATCACGTAATAGTGGAGCGAGGGGGCTCCTCTGTCGAGGAGCTCCTGGCTCTGCTTGAACGCCCATTCGACCCCGATGTCGACCACATGCTCGGGCTTGGCCGCCATGACCTCTCCGGCGAGCTCGTCCGGGATCTCCACGAAGAAGGTCTTCGGGAGCGAGCTGAGCTGCTTCAGCGACGTCAGGATCTTCAGCCCCGGGATGATCGGAACCGTGATCCCCTCCTCGCGGCAGACGTCGAGGAAGTGGAAGTAGTGCTCGTTGTGGAAGAACATCTGGGTCACGACGTAGTGCGCCCCGGCCTCGACCTTCTCCTTGACCCGGCGCACGTCGAGCCGCAGGTTCGGCGCCTCGAAGTGCTTCTCGGGATAGCCGCCCACTCCGATGCAGAAGTCGGTCGGCTGGGCATCCAGGAGGTTCTCCTCCAGGTACTTGCCGCGGTTCATGCACGCGATCTGGCCCACCAGCTCGCAGGCGTAGATGTTGGCGCTGCGGCCGTACTGGAGCGGCTTCTGGAAGCCGCTGTCGTCCCCGCGCACCGCCAGGACGTTGTCGATGCCCAGGTACCTGAGCTCGATCAGGAAGTCCTCCGTCTCCTCGCGGGTGAAGCCCTGACAGAGGATGTGGGGCACGGCGTCGATGTGGTACTTGTTCTGGATCAGCGCGCAGACACCGAGCGTGCCGGGCCGCTTGCGCTTGACCCGGCGCTGGATGCCCTGCGGCGTCTCTTCATAGATGACCTCGGCCGCGTGGCTGGTGATGTCGACGAACGGAGGCCGGTACTTGACCAGGTCGTCGATCAGGGCGAGGAGACCTTTGACATCCCCCCCGCGCATGGGGGGGATGATCTCGAAGCTGATGAACGGACGGCCGGCGTTGGCGAGGTGCTCGGTGACTTTCATTCGGACCTAATCGTACTTGGCCTCCAGCCGGATCTTCACCTTGTCCACGAAAGGGAGGACGTACTTGAGCGTCGAGTGGTCGATGTTGACCACCTTGGCCTCGCCCTCCAAGCCCTCGCTCTGGACGATGCGGTCGATCAGCTTGCCCTTGCTGTCCAGGAGGTCGAGGGTGTAGGTGACGACCCACTCGTCCTCCTCGGGGTTCTCGGTGTCGAAGCTGGCGCGGAAGGTGCCCTGCGTCTCGGAAGAGCCACCGCTCCCGCCGCGGATGCGGCCCACGATCGACTCCTTCACGGACGCGCCCTCGGGCTGGGAGAACTCCACCTTGGTGATCCGCACGGGGCCGACCGTAGTGTTGAGCTCGATCAGCTTGCCGAGCTGGTAGTCGACCGTCTTCTCGAACCGGAGGCTCCGCTCCTGGGCGGAGGAGAGGGAAGCGACCGCCATGAAGGCGATTGCGAGGATAAATGTCTTGCGCATCGATAACCTCCTGCAGTAGGGACACTATCAGATAAAGTGCGCGCCATGACTCCCTGGCGCGGCGAGCGGACCCCCATGCGGACGCTGCGCCTTCTCGGCGATGTGGCAGTGACGATCGTGGCGTTCGCCGCCGCGTTCCTGGCCCGCATCTACCTGCCGATCCCCTTCACCAAGGGCCTGCTGCCCGAGGACCGCCTGCTCTTCCTCTTCGAGGAGTGGGGACCGGCGCTGGTGGTCCAGCTCATCTCTCTTTACGTCTTCGGATTCTACGACCCGCCAAGGCCGCGCAGCCGTCCCGAGGTGGCCCGCCGCCTGCTCGGCGCGGTTGGCCTGCAGTCGCTGCTTCTCATGGGCTGGTACTTCCTCGGCAACCGGATCTTCCCGCGCTCGGTGCTGCTGCTCTACCTGGCCTTCGACTTCGCCCTGCTGCTCGCCTGGCGGCTGTTCCTCGACCGCACCGAGCGCCAGAGCGAGCGGCTCGTGGCCATCGTGGGCTGCGGCGAAAACGCGCGGGAGGTCGCCGAGGCGTTGCGCCTCCACCCGTGGCACGGCATGCGTGTCGTGGGCTTCGTCCCCCGGCCCGGCGAAACGCCCCCGGCGAGCGGGGCGGACGAGGTGCTCGGCCCCTGCCTCGGCACGGCCGACGACCTCCCCGGCCTGCTCGCCGCCGGCGAGGTCGAGGACGTCATCCTCGCCGGCAGCGACGATTCCTGGCAGAGCCGTCTCCTCGACAGGCTGGCCGGCACCCGACCCGCCCATACGAACGTGCTTCTCCTGCCCGGTCCGTTCGAGAGCCTGATCGGGCGGATGCGCTACCGCTGGGTGCACGACCTGCCGCTGGTCGAGGTGGTGCGCGAGTCGGAGTGGCGGATCAACTGGCCGCTCAAGCGCCTGCTCGACCTGGCCGCGGGCTCGTTTCTGCTGATCCTCTCCCTCCCGATCCTCGCCGCCTGCGCCATCGCCGTGCGCGCCACCTCCCCGGGCCCGGTCTTCTACCGGCAGACGCGCATGGGCCGCAGCCAGCGGCCGTTCACCCTGCTCAAGCTCCGCACCATGCAGGAGAACGCCGAGGCGGAGTCCGGCGAGGTCCTGGCCCAGCCGGGCGATCCGCGCCTCACCCCGATCGGCGCCTTCCTCCGCCGGTTCCGCCTGGACGAGATCCCGCAGCTCTTGAACGTCCTCCAGGGGACGATGAGCCTGGTGGGGCCGCGGCCGGAGCGCCCCGGCTTCGTCCAGCGCTATTTGCAGGAAGTCCCCGGTTACGCCGAGCGCTTCTCCCTCGCCCCCGGCCTCACCGGCCTCGCCCAGGTCAACGGCGACTACCACTCCACGCCGCAGAACAAGCTGCGCTACGAGCTGGCCTACATGGCCAACTGGACGCTCTGGCTCGACCTGTCGATCCTGCTGCGGACGGTGAAGATCGTGCTGACCTCGCGCGGCGTGTGACGCCACGCTCAGCCTATGACCGTCGTTGCCCCTCCACACTAAGTTAATCGGTGAGCTCAAGCAGGGGAACGGGATTTCCTGTAGGCTTTAGTCTTCCAAGGAGAACTCATGAAGAAGAAGACCCCAAAGAAGCTGGTGCTATCCAGGGAGACGTTGCGGAACCTGCACAACCAAAGGGATCTAGCGAACGTGCACGGTGGCTGGACCTACGGGACCTGCAAGAGCTACGACTTCCCCTGTGACGACTATCCCGTTACCGTCGAACATTGTGGGGGTAACGAAACCATCGAGCATTGTTAGATCGGGTCACCGCCACGGATTTCCCGATGCTGGATGGCTAAAGAATCGGGGCCGGCAGAAGCCGGCCCCCCAAGGGTTCATGCCGCGCTCGGCGTCATTCTAGAGGCTGTTCGGATGTTCCGCGCCAACCACTTCCCCGAGATGCGGTAGCATCGCGCCTGAGCAATGGCCTCACATCTGCGCCCCTTCCGCGATTTAGGTCCCGCTGTACGGCTGCTGCGGGAGACGGCCGCCGCATTGGAGCAGGCCCAGGTTGCCGAGCGCACCGGGATCGCTCAGAACCCCTATGAGAACGAGAAGCAGCTCCCGGACCTGCCGACCCTGGACCAGCTCTTGGCCTGCTACGGCGTAGACATGGAGCAGCTCGATCCGCAGTTCACGGCCAAGGTCAAACTCGGATACATCAAGCCCGAGGAGCCGGACTAGACTCAGCCAGCCCCGGCCACTTGCAGTCTATCGGCGTCTCGCCATGGCCTATCGGGAAACGCCGATAGACTTTGGCGAGACGCTATAGGCCATGGCGAGATGCCGATAGACTTTTTGCGAGCGCCGATAGAGCTTGGCGAGTCGAATATACGTTGTGGCGAGCCGCGATAGAGCTTCGCGAACCGCCGATAGGTAAAGGCAAGCCGCGATAGAGCCTGGCGAAGCGCCGATAGGTTACGGCAAGCCGCCGATAGACCTTTGCGAGCGCGATAGGCTATAGCAAGAGGCGATAGACCATAACGGGCACGATTATGGGTCACACCGTGCTGCCTACGGATTACGCGTGCCGCTGATCGCCTACGAGAGAATCCTCAGGACCAGGCCGACCGCCGGATCTCCCTGTCTGAAGCCCCTTGGGTTCGTTGGAGCCCTTCCAGGGCTTTCCGCCGCCGCGCAAGCCGGCACGGGCTCCCCTCCCTCCTGCTGCGAACAGTAAGGATCGTGCTTACCTCGCGCGGCGTGTAAGAAGGCGCGGCCCGGCCGCGGGCTTGCCAAATGTCGGACTTACGACTATATTCGGCCGGCATTCCTGCACCATTTTCCGTAAGAGGGTAACCATGAGTCTGTCCGGCCGCACGCCGTCTGTCCTGGTTTTGCTCATGGGAGGCACCCTGCTGGGATTCCCGTGCCTCCTTCCGGCTGCATCCACCGGTACTACAAGCTTGCACATGCCCCAGGGGAGCATGACGGGGACCGCCAGCGGTGATTACGTCTCGGACGCAGGGGGCTTGAACACCTTCTACCGCTACTTCATCGAGGTGCCGGCCGGGGTGACGCGGTTGCAGATCGAGATCTTCGACGCCGACGTCGGGCTCGGCGGCGGCACCGAAGACACGGCCGGCCGCGACCGGGACCGCAACGGCGGCTTCACGACTACGACGAACTACAGCCTCTTGAACCCGGCGGCAGCGGCCCGGACGACGAGCTTCGCCGTCGGCAGCGCCGCGACACCGGCGGGGTCCGACAACGCCTGGACCACCTTCTTCGACTCCACAGGCGACGACGTCCGCGACAGTTTCACCACCGTGGCCTACACCAACAACGACGGCCTGGTGACCTGGGGCACGAACTGGACCGAGACCAATGACGACGGCAACGTCAACAACGGCGACATTCGACTCTCCACCGGTGAGCTGCGGCTGGGCGACGACGGCAGCACGGGTGCCGCGGCCGCGCGCATCGAGCGCCAGGCCGACCTCTCGGCGTTCATCGGCGCCACCCTGACCTTCGACCGCCGCACGCAGGCCGTCGAAGACGGCGACCAATACCGGGTCGAGGTGTCATCCGACGGCGGCTTCTCCTGGACCACCCTAGAGACCTGGACCGGCGCTCTCGCGCCTGGCACTGAAAGTTACGACATCAGCGCCTTCCGTGCCTCGAACACCCGCATCCGATTCATCCACGTGGCCGGCTACGGCAACAGCGACTTCCTGTTCGTGGACAACGTGCGCATTCAGGATACCCAGATCACCGCCGGCCATTGGGAGCTGCGGGTGGACATGGCCGCCGGCAACGACATCAATGCCATTGGCATCCGCGCTCACGACGGCACCAGCGGCGCGGGCGGCACCGAGCTCAACGTCTACTTCGATTCCCACTCGCAGCTCGGGATCAACCCGCCGGCCTCCGGGACGACCAGCCGCAGCTACGATCTCTTCCCCTACGTCACCTCGGGTTGCTCGGCCGCCGAAAACGACTTCGACTACGACAACGACCGGGGCAACACCGGCTCCATGAGCTTCTCCAGCCGGTCCGGGAGCTTTGCGCACAACCTGACCAGCACGTCCCTGTCCGGGGACGACGAATGGGCGCGCAACTCCTTCACCGGCTGGGCCTCGGACCCCGACAGCACCGGATACGGCATCTGGACCGCCGACGTGTCGATCTCCTCCTACCTGATCACGGGCACGTCGAACGGCAACTACGCCACGTTCTACATGACCAACCAGCTCGCGGCGGCCAACCCGCCGGCCGCAAACCCGACCACGAATGCGTTCCGGGTCTACCTGCCGAGCGACGCGGGCGCCGCGCCGGTCAAGCCTTACGTGGAGCAGCAGCTCCGGCACGATTCCGGGCCCAATCCGCCTGCCGTGGGCCAGATCTCGGATTTCACGGTCACCGTGCGCGTGGCCAACCCGACCCCGCAGGCGATCACCTTCTCGGCCTCGAACCTGGTGACTGCCAACGTGCCGGGAAGCGGCGCGGTCTACGGGGGCGCGGCCCAGGCGAGCCAGGGCTCGATCCTCAGCCAGCCGGCCATGGGCGGCACCGGCAACGTCACCTGGAACCCGGGCGTTGTGGCGGCCGGGGCTACGGCGCTCCTCTCGTACAAGGTACGCATCACCCCCACCTCTGCCGGCCAGCGCATTCCCGCCACGGCCACCCCTGCCTCTGGCAACGGCACCCGTGCCACATTCGTGGACGAGACCGGAAACACCACGCAGGCGCGGGCCGCCTACACGTTCGGCCCGCTCTGCGAGCTGGCCGTCACCCAGGGTCTCCTGACCCACGCCGTGGTCTCCTCCTTCCGCACTTTCGCGGACGAGCGCGGCGGCGTGCGGGTCGAATGGACGACCGCCTCGGAGACGGGCACCGCCGGTTTCCGCCTGCTGCGGCGGGACGGCTCCGGTGAATTCCGGCTGGTGCATGAGGGGCTGCTTCCAGGCCTGCTCCACGCCGCGCAGGGGGGTGCCTACCGCTTCCACGACGAGGGCGCCTCGCCCCGCGAGACCCAGGCCTACCTGCTGGAGGAGGTGGAGATTGGAGGGCGGCGCCGAACCTTCGGTCCCTTCGCCTCGGGTCCCGACTGGCAGCGGCAGGACGGTCCCGAGGCCCGCCTGGCTTTCGAGCGTGAGGCCCACCCGGTCCTCCGCAAGATTGCCGTCCCCGCGGTGCGGAAGGCCTTTACGGCGAGCAACGGCGCGGGCGTCCATCTCTCTATCCGCGAGACCGGCCTCTATCGCCTCGGCGCTGCGCAGGTCGCCGCCTGGCTTGGTATGACCGTGGACAAAGCCGAAAAAGCGATCGTCAAGGGGAACCTGTCCCTGACCCGCGGCGGACAGCCCGCGGCCTGGTGGCCCGACATGGCCGACAAGAAAACGGCCCTCGGCCTCTTCTTCTACGGCGAGAGCCTGCCGAGCCTGTACAGCCTCGACACGGTCTACCGCCTGCAGAAGGACCGCAACGGTCCGGTCATGCAGGCCGGCACGGTCGCGCCGGCAACGGCCTCGGCCGGCGGCTCCTTCCATGAGACGAAGCCGTTCGAGACCGACGCTTTCCCGGCTACCGCCATCTCCCCCGATCCCGAGTCGGACTACTGGTTCTGGGACTTCGTGATCTCCGGCGACCCCGGCTTCGGCAGGCGGACGTTCTCGTTCGATGCGCCGGCCTTGGCCTCCGGAGGCGGAGCTCTCACCGTCAGGCTCCAAGGCGCCACGGACAACGCCACACCGGGCGAGCACCATGCCGCGATCCGTCTGAACGGCACGCTCCTCGGCGAGACCGAGTGGCTTGGGATCGCCCCTCGCGAGGCGACCTTCCCGGTCCCGGATGGCGTGCTCGTGGCCAAAGGGAACCAGCTCGAGATTCTGGGCACGGTCGGCGGCGGCGCGCCGTTCAGCTTCTTCTATGTGGACAGCTTCGAGGCCGCCTACCCGCGGCAGTTCGTGGCCGAAGGGGATGCCTTGACGTTCACATCCGGGCAGCCGGTTACGGTGAGCGGCTTCTCGAGCTCCGCGGTCCGGTTGCTCGACGTGACCGATCCGCTCCGCCCGCGTTGGCTGACGGGGGCGGCTGACGGGGGCGGACGGTTCAGCTTCGTCCCCGCGGCGGGCGTCCGTTACCTCGCGGCCGGTCCCGATGCGCTCAAAATCCCGGCGGCCGTCCGGCCCTGGAGCGACCCCCTGGAGGTCTCGGTCGACGTCCTGATCGTGGTGCCCCCCGGCCTGGAGAGCGAGGCCGAGCGCCTTGCCGCCCATCGGCGCAACCAGGGACTGGAGGCCATGGTCGTGAATCTGGAACAGGTGGCGGACCTTTTCGGACACGGAACCGCTACGCCGCACGCCCTCCGCGCCTTCCTGGCCTGGGCTTCGCCCCGTTACGCCGTGCTGGTCGGAGAGGGAAGCCTCGACTACCGCAACCTGCAGGGGTACGGCGACTCGGTCATGCCTCCCCTCATGGTGAACGCCGAGGGCGGCCTGTTCCCCTCCGACAACCGGCTGGCCGGGCCTGACATGGCGATCGGCCGCATCCCGGTGCTCACCGCCGCGGAGCTGGCCGCCTGGATCGGCAAGATCCTGGCCTATGAGAGCGCGGGCGAGCCGGCCTGGGCCGCCAACGCGATCATGCTGTCCGACAGCCCGGACGGCGGGGCGGTCTTCTTGGACGACAGCAACCGCATCGCGGCCCGGCTCCCCTCCGGCATCTCGGTGAACCGCATCGATCTCGGATCGGAGGCTCTCGCCCAGGCCCGCGCGCGACTGTTCCAGGGCATCGCCGCCGGCGCCTCGCTGATCGACTACGTCGGCCATGGTGGCCTCGACCGCCTCTCGGCCGGCGGGCTGCTCACGAGCGGCGATGTGCCCGGCCTGACGAACGGCGAGCGGCTGCCGGTCCTCACGGCAATGACCTGCACGGTCAATCGTTTCGCGGTGCCCGGCGCTCCCTCCCTGGGAGAGCTGCTGGTCAAGAGCCCGGCGGGCGGCGCCGCCGCGGTCTGGGGACCGTCCGGTCTCGCCTCCCACAGCGAGTCGCGCCAGCTCGCGGAGGCCTTCTATCGGCGGGTAGACGGGCCGGGCAGGCTCGGCGACTGGATCCTGGGTGCGATGCGGGAGTTCGAGGAGCGCGGGGGCGACGCGGGCCTGCTGGACATCTACAACCTGCTCGGCGATCCCGCCCTGATCGTGCGGCGGATTGGGGAGCGGCAATGAACAGCCAGGAGCCGAAGCCCTCCGGGCCGGAGACCCGGCGCCCGTACGAGCCGCCGCGCATTCTTCACCGCGAGACGCTGGAGGCCATGGCCGCGGTCTGCGCGCCCCGGCCTCCGGCCAAGGGGAACGTGGGCTTCTGCCCGCAAGGGCCGATCTCGTCGTAGACCCTCACCCCCTGGCCCCCTCTCCCACACGCACTCACGCCCGCCCGGGAGAGGGGACGGGGGTGAGGGTCCCCTACTGCACGATCGGCAGAAGAGCTTTCTTTCCAGCCATCGCCCGCACCGTCTCCTCCATCCGGAGCTCCGCTTCGGGATAGACCTGCAAAGGGTCGCCCGTGCGGACCGCCGCGGAGCCCGGGCAGAAGTTGAGGAACGCGCCGGACGGCCCGTAGCCCTCCACCACCCGTTTCGCCTCGGCCGTGATCCCGCGCACCTCTTGCAGATCCGCCGAGCCGGTCCAGATCTCCCGGATCGACTGGCGGTGGAGGTTGCCCACGGACCGGCGCCATTGCACGCAGGGATAGACGTTGCCGAAGGGGTCGACCGCGATACCCGCGGAACCGGCGCCGCAGTGCTTCTCCACCGGCACCGGTACGGTGCCATCGTCCGGTCCCACCGCGACTGACCCGGCGGCCTGGAGAGCGAACAGGCGCCGGACCCCTTCGCGCGTGGGCGCGATCGAGAGCGGCTCGCGGTCGCCGTCGTCCCGCGGTGTCACCTCGGGATCGATCTGGATCGGCAAACCCAACCCGGCCGCGAGGTCGAGCATCCCCTCGGCCTCATTCTCGTTCCATCGGGTCAGCGTGCTGTTGATCTTCACCCGGATGCCGAGATCCAGCACCTCGCGCAGATTCGCAAGCAGCCGCTCGAAGCTGCCCGGGACGCGCGTCTGGCGGTCGTGGGTGGCGGCATTTGCGCCGTGAAGGCTGAGTTCGACCAAGAAGGGATCGACCTCGTCGCGCAGGCGGCGGGCCATCTCCCCGTGCAGGGCATGGCCATTCGACTTGACCCGCACGACGAAGCCCAACTGCCGCGCCCGGGCACCCAGCTTCAGGAAATCAGGATGCGCCAGCGGCTCGCCGCCGGAGAGGGTCAGGTTCATCACCTGCAGGTCGCGCAGGTCCTCGAAAAACCGTAGGTACTGCTCGGTGGTGAGCGGCTCGCCGCGCAGGCCGAGGTCGTTGTAGCAGAAGAAGCAGTCGAGGTTGCAGCGGTAGGTCAGCTCGACAAGGACCGAGAACAGGAGGTTGTCCCGCCAGGCCTTGCTCAGGATGCCGGCGAAGCTCATCCCCCGGCGACTTCCAGGATGCCTTCGCCCGCGAGCTCGGCGACGAAGCAGAGCACATCCCGCTCCAGGGTGCCGCGGTCCACCTCGTACTCGGCCGCGAGCGCCTCCACCCAGGCCCCTATCGGACGGCTGCCGTCTGCCAGAGCGAGGATGCGCGCCGCCACCTCGCTCATCACCAGGACCTCGGCGCTCTTCTGGCGGATGACCACCGCTTCCCCGTCGACGATCCGGAAGCGGACGTCCGGGGCCGGCCTGAGAACGGTATCTTTCCTCAACGGTGCCTCAACTGAATCATCGTCCCGGCAGGATACTCCACATTCGGCCGCTGAGCGAGAAGCGCAGGGCATAGGCGGGCACTCCGTCCATCAGGTCGAGGACGGTGGAGAGCAGGGCGGCGTGCCGGGCCGGGTCGGCGTTGACGAAAGGCGAGCAGGCCAGCAGGCAGGCCGCGGTTTCGGCACGGCCCAGGGGGCGGAGGCGGTCCTCCGTGTCCTTCTCCAGGCGGAGGAGGGCGCGGAGGGGGTAGCGAGCCCGGGAGCCTCCCCCGTTTTCGAGATCGCCGGTGAACGGCAACCCGGCGAGGATCGATCCGGGCAGCAGGGCATTCAAGTCATCGCTCAGCACCGTCAGCCCGCGCTCCACGGCCATCCGCGAAACCGTGGATTTGCCCGCTCCCGAAGGGCCGGCAAAGAGCCGAGCCTCGCCGCCGTCCACGACCGCGGCGCCGTGAATCACGGCTCCGCCCAACTCGTGCAGGCGGTAGGCAACCAGGACCCGGCAGAAGTTCTCGAAGATGCCGGGAAAGCGATCGCCGCCACCGACCGGAGTCCAGAGCGCACCGCGGAGCATCGGCCGCCAATCCAGACGGCCGACGATATCGAGCCCGGCGAGCCGCACCGACGAAGGTCCGGAGTCGAAGTCCAGGCCGTACTCCCAGCCGCGCGTGTCGATCA
>DATLNC010000239.1:0-37118 GCA_035536935.1 Thermoanaerobaculia bacterium | reverse complement strand
TACTTCGATCGGCGAGATAAGAAGCGGGCCGCGCAGCGTCTAGTCAAGCGCCTCCATGACCTCGGCTTTACAGTCACTCTGGAGGAGGCCGCCTGACTACCTGAGCCACCGTGGCGAGCCACGAGTTTCTTCAGAGAACGCGTCCGGCAAAGGGCATAACCCACATCGATGCGCATGATAGATTCTCGACCAGTCGGTGTCAAGCTCTGAATTGCGCATCGGCGTCTGGGCTGCACCGAATGGCCGTTACGGACGTCTCGCCCCGAAGGGCGGACGGTTCCCCCCGGCGCGGGAGTCATTCCCCCCTGAGCCGGGGAGCTCGCCCCCCGGCGCGGAAGGTCCGCCCCCGGCTTCCGAGTCTCCCGCCCCGATCCGGGAGGAGTTCCCCCGCCGGGGCGGAAGGCTCCCCCGCCTGCATGGACAGCTCCCCCGCCCGGGGGAAGGTCCGCCCCGAAGAGGGGAGCTTCTCCGGAACCGGGGGGGACTGTCCACGAGTCCGGGGGGAACGCCCGGGGAAAGGGGCGGATCGCTCGCGTGCGCATAGAACATGGTAATGAGACGCTCCGCGCCGTCTATGCACTTGACAGGATCGTTCCGATCAACCATCCTAGTGCATAGTTTGCAGGTCAACAGAGGGCCGGCCTCTTTCAGGCAAGGCCCGAACGGCCAGGAGGAATCGCAGCCTATGAGAGTCCTTCGCCGGGAGGTTCATTGACAATTTGGAAGGGAAGGCGGCCTCCGTGTCCAAGGACGCCGCCGTCCCGCCCCGGGGCCTGCCTGCTGTATGGGGAGGGCAGGGCGGCGCATTGGGGAGATCCGGAGGCAGGGGCGCTCCGGAGTCTCCCGCGCGCCGTTTCCCCTGGATTTATTGAGGATGTCCCCCGCCCCCGTTGTTTTCCTTGAGAATGCGGAAGTGGAGGAATCGAGATCAATCAGCCGTAGACGTTGCTTCGGTGTCCGACGTGGACGACCAGAACAGCCAAGCGAGCCTCCTCGATCCGGCAGATCAAGCGCCAATCCCTGACTCGGTACCGCCAGAGTCCGGTCAGGTTGCCTGTCAAGGGCCTGCCGAAGATCCTGGGATCTTCAGCCGTCGCAATCCGTTCTCTGAGATAGCGGAGAATTTCGCGGGAGACAGGCGGATTGAGGCGCCGGAGATCCCGGACGGCCTCATCATCGAGCTCAATCGTCCAGGCCAAGCTCGTGCTCGACTTCATCCAGAGTCCAGCGCCTGCCGGGGTTGCCGAGGCGCTCCTCTGCGATCTGGACGTCCTCGAGATCTTCCAGATGAGAGAGGATGGCTTCCTGCACGTGGTCGGCCGTGCTGCGGCCCGTGCGGGCGGCAATGACCGCCAGGCGGCGCTCAACCTCAGGGTCTAGACGAATCGCGAGCATACGCACCTCCACTTCAAATTTAGCACGGGTCTTGGTCGGTGTCTCGCGCGAGCCTCAGGCCCCGAGGGCATGGGCCGCCCCGCTACGGGGAGCTGCCGTCGCCCTTTCAGGGCTTGGGTTCTGAAGAATTCAGCATCTTCGTCAGCCGACGATCTCGAACGCTTCATTCCTATGGCCGCGACGCATCCGGTAGGTGGAGAAGTCGTTGCGGTCGATCGTGAAGATCCTTGGGGTATCGAGGGCCTCGGCGGCTGTGACCAGCGAGGCGTCCGCCAGGTCCATGGGGTGATCCGCATAGCGCTCCATCAGCGCGAACGAGCGCTCCAGGGCTGGCTGATCGAGAAACCAGACCGCGACTCCGCCCCGCAGGAGAAACTCCCGCAACCGGATGGCGCCGAGAGTATCCGGCGGTAGCAGGTGGAAGACCTCGGTCAGCACCGGGACCGTGGTCGAGAGAGGCTCCCGGAAGGTGCGGAGGACCGTCTTGCAGCGGCCGTGAAGAGCGTCTCGGGGATCGAAGAGGGCGACGAGCGGACCCGTGTCGATCAGGATCACCGGCCGAGCTTTCTGCGCAGAGCTTCCTGAACGCCGCGGCGGACTTCCGTCGACGGAGCGAGCGCGTATCCGCCTGGTCCGAGATCCAGTTCCTCGTAGATCTCGTAAGCCGAGCGGCCCGCCGGATGGGCCATCTGTTCGCGAAACGCGATCAGGCCCTGTTTGAAAACGGCCGAGATCGAGAGGCCCGTCGTCTGGACCAACTGCTCCAGGATCTTTTCCGTCTCATCGTCCAGCCTCACGGTCCTCGTCGCCATGGCCTTCCTCCACTTGTAATACGCATTGTATTACATCCGCGCTCGCCTGAGCAATCAGGCAGTATGTAAGAATCGTGACAAGGAGGGCCTGATCATGCTGGCAATCTTCCGCTCGTCCTTCTCCCTGCTTTTCTTCCTTCTGGCCTCGCTTCCGGCCCCGCTCCGGGCCTCGGATACTCTGGCGCAGACGCCAGCTCCGGCAGGTCCGCCGTACCGCGTCGAGGGGGACGTCATGCGGCCGGAGAAGATTTCCGGCTCGCCTCCGGTCTACACGGCCGAAGCCCGCAAGGCCCTGGTGCAGGGTACGGTCATCCTGCAAGCGGTGATCGACGAGCAGGGCAATGTCACGGATGTCCAGGTCCTCAAGGGCCTGCCCGCGGGGCTGGACCAGGCCGCGACGGAAGCCGTCAAGACCTGGAAGTTCAATCCAGCCACCCAGCATGGCCGGCCGGTCCCGGTCTATTACACCCTGACGGTGAACTTCACGATGGAGACCGACCTGACCTTCGGGCCTCTTTTCTCGAAGTTCGTGGAGGAGAATCCCGACTTCGGGGAGCTCGTGCGCGCCAGGCGCTATGGGCAGGCCCTGTCTCTCCTGGAAGGCCGGGACGCCGGCCCCGAGGTCACCCTTGCCAGGGTCTATGCCCTGTCGGCGCTGCGCCGGCTCGACGAGGCCTGGGCTGAGGCGCAGGCGTATGACGGCGCCGATCCGTACGAGGCCTTCCACCAGGTCGCCTTTGCCGCCTTGAACGCCGCGGCCGGATCTCGCGATGCGAAAGCCCGTGGCGCCTTCCTCGATGTCGGGCTCCAGGCCGCAACAAGGGCGATGGAGGCCAGGGAGGACGACAAGAAGGCGATGATTACCAAGAGCCAGTTGCTGAGCGAAAAGGCGGCGCTGACGACCGATCCCCAGCGCGCGGCGCTGCTCTACGAGGCCGGCGAGCTCGCGGAGCGTGCAGGCTCGCCCCCTTGACTCCCGCCCTCCCCGCGGACACGATGGGGGCGGCCATGCACACGATCTTCAAGGACTTCACCTTTTCCGCCGCTCACGCCATCCGCGGCCACACGCGCGGGTGCCAGAACATGCACGGACACAACTACCGGGTGCGGGTCCACCTGAGGGCGGAGCGGCTGGACGAGCTGGGGATGGTCCTCGACTTCGCGGACCTCAAGGAGATGATGCAGGAGATCCTCGGACCGTTCGACCACCGGGTGATCAACGACATCCCCCCGTTCGACCAGCGCAACACCACGGCCGAGCTTTTCGGCGAGTATGTGTTCGCGGAGGTCGCCCGCCGGATGGCCGGCCAGGAGCGTGTTCGCGTCACCCGCGTCGAAGTGTGGGAGAACGACACCGCCTGCGCCGTATATGAGGCGTAAACTCTGGTAGTATTCAAAGCTTGAACGCTGCGTGGCGGGGCGCAACCTTTGCCGCACCTAGACGTAGCAATCCAATGTTGCCAATACCGTTGACGCGGCACGTCAAGGACGGACAATGACTTCCGAAAAACCCTCGCTCGAAGGGCTGCGCATCGATCGCAGCGGGATGGAGGACCGCCGAGGTTCCGGTTGGAAGCTCTGGCTCAGCCTTGCCGTGGTGTTGCTCGTGATCGCGGGCGGTGCCTGGGCCTGGCTCAGGCTGCCGAGAGCGGCCGAGGTGCGCACCGCGATCGCCCGCACCGTCTCTTCCGGGGGGGCGGCCGGCGCCGTGCTCGATGCCTCCGGCTACGTCACGGCGCGGCGTCAGGCCACGGTCTCGTCCAAGGTCACGGGCAAGGTGACCGAGATCCTGGTGGAGGAGGGGATGGCCGTCCGCGAGGGGCAGGTCCTCGCCCGGCTGGACGACGTGACGGCGCGCAAGCAGCTCTCCCTGTCCGAGGCCCAGGCCTCGTCGTCGCAGCGCTCGCTGCAGGAGATCGAGGTCCGCCTGCGCGAGGCGCGGCTCAACCAGAGGCGCATGCGCGAGCTCGGCGAAAAGGGGATCACCACCAGGGCTCAGGGCGACACGGCCAATGCCGAGGTCGACTCGCTCGCCGCCCGCCTGGAGGTCCAGCGCCAGGATGCCGAGGTCGCCCGGCGGCAGGTCGCGCTCTACCGCCAGAGCCTGGAGGACGCGGTCATCCGCGCTCCCTTCTCGGGCGTGGCCATCACCAAGGACGCGCAGCCCGGCGAGATGATCTCCCCGGTGTCGGCCGGCGGCGGCTTCACCCGCACCGGCATCTGCACGCTGGTGGACATGAAGTCGCTGGAGATCGAGGTCGACGTCAACGAGGCCTACATCAACCGGGTGCGCGACGGGCAGCGGGCGGTGGCCGTGCTGGACGCCTATCCCGATTGGGAGATCCCGGCCCGGGTCATCACGACGGTCCCGGCTGCCGACCGCCAGAAGGCGACGGTCAAGGTCCGCCTCGCTTTCGATCAGCTCGACCAACGCATCCTGCCGGACATGGGGGTGAAGGTCTCGTTCCTGGGCGAGGAGCAGGGCGCGCAGGCAGTGGAAGCCAAGCCGCGGGTGCTGATTCCCCGGGCGGCCGTTCGCCAGGGCGGAGGTAAGCCGCACGTCTTCGTCGTCCAGGGCGATCACGTGGAGCGCCGGGCGATCAGGACCGGTCCGGCGTCGGGCGAGGAGGTGGCCGTGGAGTCCGGCCTCTCCGGCGGCGAGCAGGTCGTCGTCGAGGGCCCCGAGCAGCTCGCGGACGGTCACAAGGTCACGTTACGCAAGGAGTCCTGATCCGGTTCCGGATCTCACGAGGAGGCATGACATGTCGGATGCTTTGGTGCAGGTCAGGGATGTCCACAAGGTTTATCACCGCGGCGGGGAGCGGCTCGACATCCTGAGCGGCCTGAGCCTCGAGGTCCCCAAGGGGGACTTCCTGGCCCTGATGGGTCCTTCGGGGTCGGGCAAGAGCACGCTGCTCAATCTGATCGGCGGGCTCGACAAGCCGAGCGCGGGCTCGGTGATCGTGGCCGGCGAGCCGATCGACCGGTTGTCCGAGGGCAAGCTCGCGCAGTGGCGGGCGCGCCATATCGGGTTCGTGTTCCAGTTCTACAACCTGCTGCCGGTGCTGACCGCGGAGCGCAACGTGGAGCTGCCGCTGCTCCTGACCCATCTCTCGAAGGCGGAGCGCCGGAAGCACGTGAGCACGGCCCTGGCGATGGTGGGTCTCGCGGACCGGTCGGGGCACTACCCGCGCCAGCTCTCGGGCGGCCAGGAGCAGCGCGTGGGCATCGCGCGCGCCATCGTCACCGATCCGACCCTGCTGCTCTGCGACGAGCCCACGGGCGACCTCGACCGCCGGTCCGGCGACGAGATCCTGGACCTCCTCCAGGCGCTCAACCGCGAGCATGGCAAGACGATCGTCATGGTGACCCACGACCCGCACGCCGCGGCGCGGGCCAAGCGCACGCTCCACCTCGACAAGGGCGCGCTCACCCAGGAGGCGGCGGCATGAAGTTCTTCCCGCTGATCTGGAGCAACCTGAAGCGGCGCAAGGTGCGCACGACCTTCACGGTGCTGTCGATCTTCGCCGCGTTCTTCCTGTTCGGCTACCTCGCCGCGATCCGCGTCGCCTTCAGCATGGGGGTGAACGTGATGGGCGCCGACCGGCTGTCGGTGATCCACAAGACGGCGATCATCATGCCGCTGCCGATCTCCTACAAGGAGCGGATCGCGAGCGTGCCGGGCGTGGAGGCCGTGACCCATCTCAACTGGTTCGGCGGCATCTACCAGGACCCGAAGAACTTCTTCCCCCAGATGGCGGTGGAAACCGACACGATGTTCGACCTCTACCGCGAGCTCGTCGTGCCCGCGGACCAGATGGCGGCCTGGAAGGCGGACCGCACCGGCGCCATCGTCGGCAAGGCGACGGCGGACCGGTTCGGCTGGAAGGTCGGCGACCGTGTGCCGATCCAGGGGACGATCTTCCGCAAGCAGGACGGCTCGCCGCTCTGGGAGTTCACGATCCGCGGCATCTACGCCGGGCGGGAGAAGGAGGTCGACACCTCGGCCTTCTACTTCCACTACGACTACCTGAACCAGGCGGCGCGCGGGGGAAACCTGGGGTTCGTCGGCTGGTACGTGATCCGGATCGCGGATCCGGCGCAGACCGCGGAGATCTCGAAGAAGATCGACGCCATGTTCGCCAACTCGCCGGCGGAGACCAAGACGCAGAGCGAGAAGGCGCTCGCGCAGTCGTTCGCGAACCAGGTGGGCAACATCGGGCTCATCCTCACCAGCATCATCGTCGTGGCCTTCTTCATGCTGCTGCTGATCGTGGGCAACACCATGGCGCAGTCGGTGCGCGAGCGCACGAGCGAGCTGGCGGTGCTGAAGACGCTCGGCTTCTCCCATGGGCAGGTGCTGGGGTTCGTCCTCGCGGAATCCTGCCTGCTCGCGCTGCTCGGCGGCGCGATGGGGCTGGGCCTCGCCTGGGCGCTCATCACGGGCCTGGGCGACCCGACTGGAGGCCAGCTCCCGATCTTCTTCCTGCCCGGCAAGGACGCGGCCCTGGGCGCCGCGATCGCGATCCTGTTCGGGCTTGCCACGGGCGCCCTGCCCGCCATGCAGGCCATGCGGCTGCGCATCGTCGAAGCGCTGAGGAGGGTCTGACCATGTTCAACTGGTTCTCTCAGGTGGCCACGGTGACCTGGCTCGGTTTGCGGACCGTCGGCCAGCGCCTCGGCTCTTCGCTGGCCACGATCTTCGGCGTCATGGGCGTCGTGGGCGTGCTGATCGTCGTGCTCTCCATCGGCGAAGGCTTCCGCCGCGCGCTGGTCTCGTCGGGATCCGACGACACCGCCCTGGTGCTGCGCAGCGGCAGCGACAGCGAGATGACGAGCGGCCTCCTCCGCGACAACACGCGGATCATCGCCGAGGCGCCGGGCGTGCTGCGAGGGGCGCAGGGGCCGGTCTCCTCGGCTGAGCTCTACGTGGTGGTGGACGTTCCCAAGCGCTCGACCGGGACGGACGCCAATGTGCCGCTGCGGGGTGTCCAGCCCGCGGCGTTCCAGGTCCGCGACGAGATCAAGATCGTCGAGGGCCGCACGTTCCAGCCGGGCCGCAACGAGATCATCGCGGGCAAGTCCGCGGCCTCCGAGTTCGCCGGCCTGGAGGTGGGCAACAAGAAGCGCTGGGGCGGCGTCGAGTGGACGGTGGTGGGGATCTTCGAGGCGGGCGGCGGCCTGTCGGAGTCGGAGATCTGGTGCGACGTCGGGGTCCTGCAGCCGGCCTACCGGCGCGGCAGCACGTTCCAGGCGGTGTACGCGAAGCTCGAGTCGGCGAAGGCCTTCGACAGCTTCAAGGACAACCTCACCACCGATCCGCGGCTCGACGTGAAGGTGATCCGGGAGTCGGAATATTACGAGGCACAGTCGCGGACCCTGCACGGCATCATCACCGGGCTGGGCGTCTTCATCGGCCTGGTGATGGCGATCGGCGCCACGTTCGGCGCGCTCAACACCATGTACTCTGCGGTGGCGACGCGCACCCGCGAGGTGGCGACGCTGCGGGCGCTCGGCTTCGGGGCCGGCCCGGTGGTCGTCTCGATCCTGGCGGAGGCGCTGTTCCTGGCCCTGGTGGGCGGGGCGCTGGGCGCGGCCGTGGCCTACCTGGGCTTCAACGGCTTCCGTACGGCCACGATGAACTGGTCTTCCTTCAGCCAGGTGGCGTTCCAGTTCGCGGTGACCCCGCCGCTGATCGCGCTGGGCACGGCATTCGCACTGGTCATCGGGTTGATCGGCGGTCTCTTCCCGGCCATCCGGGCGGCGCGCATGCCGGTCGCCACGGCGCTCAGGGAGCTTTGATACAATCGCCGCGGCGCCACAGGCCCTTTTCGCGGCCTGGGACGACCTCTTAGGGAGACCCGAAATGTCTCAGCAGACGACTGACGCCACGGCCTCCGCGGTCGTGGAAGCCCCTCCCGCCGCTCCGGCTCCAGGCCCCGCCAAGCTGGTCCTGGGCGGCAAGGAGCTCGAGCTGCCCGTCACGGTGGGCAGCGAGGGGGAAACCGGCATCGACATCTCGCAGCTCCGGGCGAAGACCGGGGCCATCACTCTCGACCCGGGCTACGGCAACACCGGCGCCTGCGAGAGCTCCATCACGTTCATCGACGGCGAGACGGGCATCCTGCGCTACCGCGGCTACCCCATCGAGGAGCTGGCCGGCCAGGCCCGGTTCTCCGAGGTCTGCTACCTCCTGATCTACGGCAAGCTGCCCGATCAGCAGGAGCTCGCGAAATTCGAGCAGCGGCTGACGTACCACACGCTGTTGCACGAGGACATGAAGAAGTTCTACGAAGGCTTCCCGGCGAGCGCGCACCCCATGGCCATGCTGTCCTCCATGGTGTCGTCGCTCTCGGCCTACTACCCGGGCGAGGCCGACGTCGACCTCAACATCACCCGGCTGCTCGCCAAGGCGGCGACGATCGCCGCGTTCTCCTACAAGAAGAACGTCGGGCAGCCGTTCATCTACCCGCGCAACGACCTCTCCTACTGCGCGAACTTCCTCTACATGATGCACGCGGTGCCGGCGGAGCCCTACAAGTTCCGGCCGGTCTTCGAGCGCGCGCTCGACCTGCTGCTCATCCTGCACGCCGATCACGAGCAGAACTGCAGCACCTCGACGGTGCGCATGGTGGGGAGCAGCCAGGCGAACCTGTTCGCCTCGATCTCGGCGGGTATCTGCGCCCTCTGGGGTCCGCTCCACGGCGGCGCCAACCAGGCCGTCATCGAGATGCTGGAGCGCATCCGCGACGACAAGGGCGACTACAAGAAGTACGTCGACATGGCCAAGGAAAAGGGCTCCGGCTTCCGCCTGATGGGGTTCGGCCATCGGGTGTACAAGAACTTCGACCCGCGGGCGCGCATCCTCAAGAAGATGGCGGACGACGTGCTGGACGAGCTGGGGATCGACGACCCGCTCATGGAGATCGCCAAGCGCCTGGAGGAGGTCGCCCTGAACGACGACTTCTTCATCTCGCGCAAGCTCTACCCGAACGTCGACTTCTACAGCGGGATCATCTACCGCGCAATGGGCATCCCCACCAACATGTTCACCGTGCTGTTCGCCCTCGGCCGGATGCCGGGCTGGATCGCCCACTGGCGGGAGATGCGCGACGACCCGAGCACGCGGATCAACCGCCCGCGCCAGATCTACACCGGTGAGCCGCAGCGGCCGTTCATGCCGATCGAGCAGAGATAGTCAGGGGGATAGGGGAGGGGCCTCGCCCCTCCCCTTACTTCTGGCGCTGCACCATGTCCTGCAGCTTGTCGTAGATGCGGTCGCGGAACCTCTCCACCCGGTCCCAGACCTTCGGCCACCGCCTGAGGCTCTTGCGCATCCATTCGTAGGCGAGCTCGCTCGCGACGGATAGGATCGCCGCCCCGATCGCGATCGTGGCGATTCCTTGGATGCCGGGCAGCACCAGGCCCGCGACTCCCACCAGCAGCACGATCCAGCCGACCAGCAGGACGACGATCCGCAGCCACAGCGGCAGCGGCCGGTGTGGCCGGCGGCGGCGGACATGGGGCTCTTCCGCGATGGGTGGCACCGCTACGGGGCCCGGCTGCGGAGGCGCGTCCTCCCTCGGCGGTGAGGTTTCCAGGGGTTGGGGATATCTTTCGGGTACGCTCATACGGCCAGCTCCTTCAAGCACGGAAAACAGTGCATCTTCCGTACCTGTTCACCGGGAGCGCCGGCCGTTTGATCCAGGGCGATCTCCAGGGCGGAGAGAGTCTAGCACCACCCCGTTGACAAACCGGACCAGATCGGTCCAGAATGAATCCCGTAACTTGAGACTGATTCTCAACAAGGATTCAGAGCCACCATGCCCGACACCCGTGAGCGCGATCGCTTCCTCCAATTCTTGCGCAGCCGGGGCCTCCGTGTCACCCAGGAGCGGCTCGCGCTGTTCGAGGAGATCTTCGCGCAGCACAAGCACATCGACGCGGAAGAGCTGCTCGCGGCCATGAAGACCCGCGACCTGAAGATCTCCCGCGCCACGGTGTACCGCAATCTGGACCTGCTGGTCGACTGCGGCCTGGTCCGCAAACAGCGCCTGGGCCGCGACCGGTTCCTCTACGAGCACGTCCATGGCGGCCAGCATCACGACCACCTGGTCTGCACCGTCTGCGGCCGGGTGGTGGAGTTCGTGAGCCCCGGCATCGTCGCTCTCCAGGCGGAGATCTGCCGGGCGCACGGCTTCCAGTCGTCGCGCCACACGCTCCAGATCAGCGGGCTCTGCAACGGGTGCGCGGGAGCGCAGCCGGCTCTCCAGGCAGCTCTCAAGGAAGGAGCCATCGCCCGTGTTTGAAGCCTTGGTCGTGACGCTGCGCGAGGGGGTCGAGGCCGCCCTGGTGGTGGGGATCATCGTAGCCTTCCTCCGCCGCGAGGGATACGAGCGCCATCTCGGCGCGGTCTGGGCGGGGATCGGGACCGCCGCCGTGGCGAGCCTGGCCGGCGCGTGGCTGCTCTACAGGTGGGCGGTCAACGAGGAGGCGTTCGAGGGGGTCCTCTATCTCGGCTCGGCGATCATCGTGGGCAGCATGATGGTCTGGATGTGGCGGCACTCCCACTCGCTCTCCGGCGAGATGAAGGGGTCGCTCTCCCGCATTCTCTCAGGTGAGCGGGCCGGGTCGGTCGCGCTCGGGCTGTTCCTGTTCACCTTCCTGATGGTCTTCCGCGAAGGGGTGGAGACGGTGCTGTTCCTGTCCGCCCTCTCCCTGACCACCAGCGGGCTGATGGCGAGTCTGGGGGTCCTCATCGGGCTCTCGGCCGCGATCGTCTTCGGCGTGCTCTTCGTGCGCGGGAGCCTGCGCATCGATCTCGGGCGGTTCTTCAAGATCACCGGCATCGCGCTGGGCATCTTCGTGATCCAGCTCCTGATCAACGGGTACCACGAGCTGTCCGAGGCGGGTTGGCTGCCGGCGACGCCGGGGACCATGGCGACGATCGGGCCGCTGGTCCAGAACGAGTTCTTCTTCATCGCCGCGGTGGTGGTGCTGCCTCTCCTCATGCTCCTGATTCCCGGCAAGGCGCGCGAGGCGCGGCCGCTGGCTGAGGTGACCGAGGGAGCGGCGGCTCGCCTGGAGCGGGCGCAGGCCCGGCGGCAGGCTTGGGCGCGGACGGTCGGCGCCGTTCTCGGCGTGGTCATTCTGGCGGTGCTGGGCCTGGGCTTCGTCTATGCCCAGCCGCCGGTCTCGCTCTCGCCGGCCACGCCGGTAGAGGTCGGGGCGGACGGCCAGGTGCGCATCCCGCTCTCCATGTTCCAGGGGCTGGCTCTGCAGCGTTTCCAGACGACGGTAGACGGCCAGCCCGTGCGCTTCATCGCCATTCCGGTCGAAGAGAAGGGGCCGATCGCCACGGCCTTCGACTCCTGCCTGATCTGCGGCTCGAAGGGCTACTACCAGGAGGGGCCGACGGTGACCTGCCTGCACTGCGGCTCGGCCATCTACACCCCGTCGATCGGCCAGTCGGGCGGATGCAACCCGGTGCCGCTCAAGTCCCGGGTCGTGGGCAACGAGCTCGTCCTGGCCGCGTCCGACCTGGCCGCGGGCTCCAGCCTCTTCCAGGCAACCCACGCCGGTCACATGGGAGCCGCGGAGTAGCGCGATGTACGTCCGCCTGCTCGCCGAGTCGCTGCGCCGGGGTACCCGCAGAAAGCTGCTGGCCGTGACGGCCGTGGCGCTCGGGACGCTCGGAGCGACCGCGCTCGCCGAGGTGGTGCTGGCCTCCGGCGACCGGCTGGCCGCGGAGATGGGCTCCTACGGGGCCAACCTCCAACTCGCGCCGAACCCGGGCCGGGAGACCCTGCCGGAGCCGAGCCTGGCTCAGGTGCGCAAGATCTTCTGGCGCAACAACATCATTGCCCTGGCGCCGCTCTACTCCCTGCGTGTCAGGACCGGTGACTGGGTGGCGCCTTTTGTAGGGACCTGGTTCGATCACGAGCTGGAGCCCGGCTGGCGCACCGGCCTCCCTCGCACCCGCCCGACCATGAAGGTCGAGGGCCGCTGGCCGCGGGACGGCGAGGCCGAGGTGGCGGTCGGCCGCCGGCTTGCCCAACGGCTGGGAGTCCGGCCCGGAAGCCGGATCGAGACAGCGCTGGGAAGCCGGACTGAAAGTCTGCTGGTGACGGGCTTGCTCACCAGCGGCGGGGCTGAAGAGGAAGAAGCGTTCGCGCCGCTCGCGGTGGTCCAGCGCCTGGCAGGCCGGACAGGCTATACACGAGCCGAGGTCTTCGCCCTCACCAATCCCGAGGGACAGAGCCCGCGCGACCCGCGGAGCATGAGCGCCGAGGAGTACGAGGCCTGGTACTGCACGGCCTATCCCTCCTCCATCGCACACCAGATCAACGAGGCCGTGCCCCAGGGGCAGGCCAGCGTGGTCACCGGTGTGACCGGAGCCACCGCCGACGTGCTCGGCCGGTTGCGCGGAATTCTGATCGCTCTGGCCGGCGTGGCCCTGGTGGGTGCCGCGGTCGGAGTGACCGCGGCCATGACCGCGACGGTGATGGAGCGGCGGCTGGAGGCCGGACTGATGATCGCCATCGGCGCGGCCCGGCAGCGGGTGGCTCTCTTCTTCCTGAGCGAGGCGGCGCTGCTGGGTCTCCTGGGCGGACTGGCCGGGGGCGCGGCCGGGCTTGTGGCCGGCCGGTTGCTGGGCGGCAGCGTGCTCGGCGTCGAGATCGACTGGGTGCCTCTCCTCATTCCTTTCGCCGCCATGCTGGGGCTCCTGATCGCCGTGCTTTCCAGTCTCGCTCCGGTGCTGCGCGCTCTCGAGCGCTACCCGGCGGACATCCTCAAGAGGGCCACGGCCTGATGATCCTCCGGGTCGTGCTCGCCAGCCTGCGCCGCCGTTTCCGGCAGCTCGCGCTGATCCTGGTCGCGGTGCTGGTCGCCGCGGCCACGGTCTCCACCCTGGCGGGCTTCTCCGCGCGGAGCCGCGACCGGATGGGATCGAGCCTCGCCGCCTTCGGTCCCAACCTCACGGTCCGGCCGCAGGTCGGAGGGCCGGAGTCGCTCCCCCCCGCCGCCCTTGAGAGGGTGGGCAATATCCCCGGCGTGCAGACGGCGAAAGCCGTCTCCGGCCGGATCGACGTGCGGGCAGAGCCTGCCCGGCTCGACGAGGTGGCGCGGGAGATCGAGTCCCGAGTCGAGGGGATCGAGGCACGGCCTCTCCTCAAGGTCAGCGAGTCGGATGCCCGAGTCACCCGCCGGCTCACGATGGTCCTGTTCGCCGTCAGCGCCGTCTCCTTCCTCCTGGCCCTGATCTCGGTCGGCGCGTCCACCACCGCCCTATTGGGAGAGAGACGGACCGAGGTCGGACTGCTTCTGGCCCTCGGGTACACGGGCCGGCGGATCGGAGGCTTTCTCGCCGCCGAGCTGCTGGCCGCGGCCGTGCTGGCCGCGATGGTGGGGCAGGTCCTCGGCGCCCTGGCTGCCGGCGCTCTGGCCGACCGGCTCCTCGGTCCCGGCTCGAGCGCTTTCATGACTTGGAGCGGTTTCGCGGCGTCGGCGACGGTCGCGGCGCTGGTGGTCGGCTCTTCCCTCTTCCTGGCGCTACGGCGGATCCAGAGGCTGGACGCGGCACGGGTGCTCCGTGGCGACTGATCTGGTCAAAGCCGAAGGGTTGAGCCGCCGGTTTGGCGCGCTCCGCGCCCTGGACGACCTCAACCTCTCGATCGAAGAGGGGGAGTGGGTCGCGGTCACCGGCCCGTCCGGCTCGGGCAAGACCACCTTGCTCAACATCCTTTCGGGGCTCGACCGGCCGAGCGAGGGCCGGGTGCGGGTCGGCGGCGTCGACCTCGCCGGCCTCGCCGCCCGCGAGCTCAGCCGCTACCGCCAGCAGACGGTCGGCCTCGTCTTCCAGCAGTTCCACCTTATCCCCTACCTCACGGCGTTGGAAAACGTCATGCTGGCGCAATACGTACACAGCATGACGGACAGGGCCGAAGCCGAAGAGGCGCTGCGCCGGGTAGGCCTCGGGGAGCGGATGAGCCACCTGCCGAGCCAGCTCTCCGGCGGCGAGCAGCAGCGCGTGTGCATCGCCCGGGCGCTGATCAATCAGCCCCCCCTGATCCTGGCCGACGAGCCCACGGGCAACCTGGACGCGGTCAACGAGGCCGTGGTCATGTCCCTGCTCGGCGACCTGCACCAGCGCGGGCACACGCTGGTGCTGGTGACTCACGACCCGTCGATCGCAGCCCGGGCAGGCCGCGAGATCCGGCTGGAGCACGGGCGCCTCGCCGCGGAAGGCGCGGGAACGGTGGAGCTCCAGTCCGTGCTCGTGGACCTCTGGCGCCGCATCGAGGAGGACGGCGAGGGGGTGTCGGTGGCCCGCCGGGGCGTCGCGGACCTGCTTGCCGAGGGCGTGCTCACCTATGTGGACGGCCGGATCGCCTTCACCGACGCCGGCCGCGACCGGGCGGCCGCCGTGGTGAGGCGGGTGCGGCTCGCCGAGGTCCTGCTCGACCGCACCCTCCACTCGGCCGAGGAGTGCGGCGGCCCCATGCCGGTCGCGGCCGGGTTCGAAGACCAGGTCTGCGCCTTCCTGGACCATCCGTCGGAGTGCCCGCACGGCAGGCCGATCCTGCCCGGCGGTACCTGCTGTGCCGTCTCCCTCCTGGAAGCCGTACGATGAGGTGGTTGGCTCTGCTGTTGCTGCTCGCCGGCTGTTCGTCCGGATCGGTGGAGCGGCGGCTCGCGGTCATGGGCACCTCCCTGGAGATCCATGTCGAGGCTGCCGACCGGAACCAGGCGCTGGCAGCCAGCGAGCGGGCCGTGGCCGCGATCGAGGCTGCCGAAGACCGGCTCTCGACCTGGCGGGACGACAGCGAGCTTGCCCGCCTGAATTCCGGTCAGGCCGTCCCCCTCTCGCCGGCTCTCGCGGCTGACCTCGAAGAGGCGCAGCGCTGCCGGGAGGAGACGGACGGCGCCTTCGATCCGGCGGTAGGGAGGCTGGTCCAGGCCTGGGGATTGCGCAGCGGAGGACGGCGGCCCGATCCCGAGGAGCTGCGGAAAGTGGTGGAATCCATCCGGGAGCGGACGGACCTGGTTCTCGAGGAGGGCGGGTTCGGCAAGGGCGCCGGGCTCGCGGATGCGATGCGGGCCCTCGGTGCCGTGACCCGCGCGTGGCTCGACCTGGGAGGACAGACCGTGGTCCTTGGACGCTGGGACATCCCGGTCGCTGATCCCCGGTTCCGGGAGCGTCCGGTCGTCGCCCTGACGATCGACGGCGGGTCGGTCTCGACTTCCGGCAATAGTGAGCGGGGGATCGTGGTGGACGGCGAGCGCCTAGGCCACATCCTCGACCCGCGGAGCGGCCGGCCGGCGCCCGACTTCGGCAGCCTGACGGTCTGGACGGCCGACCCGCTGCGGGCCGACTGCCTGTCGACCGGACTCTACGTGATGGGGCCGGAGTCCGCCCTCGGCTGGGCCGCCGGTCATCCGGGAGTGGAAGTACTGGTGCTCCGCCCGCGGGGAGAGCGGGTGGAGGCCCTGGCGAGCGTCGGCTTGAAAGGGAAGTTGGAGGTCCTCGCGGATGACGTGGACCTCGAGTTCTGGCAGAAGACCGAGAGCGGTGGGCGAACGGAGGGAAGCCGCAACCCACCGCCCTCTCCGAACCCGCGGGGCGCGTCAACGCCTCGCAAGTCCTGAGGAGATTTTACATGCGTTTCCGGATACTAGCGTTGTTGGTGCTCTTCCTGCTTCCGCTGGCGGTATTCGCTCAGAGCGCCGAGAATAACCGCGCCGATCAGCTCGAGCGGGAGATCGAGAAGCTCCGGGCCGAGATCGCGGCCATGAAAAATGAAGGTACCGGCGACGACCGGATCACGGAGCTGGAGCGCCGCCTGGAGGTGATCGCGGCCGAGATCGAGCGCCTGAAGATCGGCGAGGCTGCAAATACGGCTGACGAAAGCGAGTACGGGCTCGGTCCCGCGGCCTCCAAGATCTACCGCGCCGAGCGCGGGAGCTCGGTGGGCGGCTACGGCGAGCTTCTCTACCAGAGCCCCGAGGATGGCGAGGCCGAATTCGACCTGCTGCGGGCCGTCCTCTACTTCGGTTACAAATTCAACGACCGCTGGCTGTTCAACAGCGAGATCGAGTACGAGCACGCGGGCGAGGAGGTCGGCGTCGAGTTCGCCTACCTTGACTATCTCTGGCGCCCGCAGGCGAACCTCCGGGCCGGCCTGCTGCTGGTCCCCATGGGCTTCATCAACGAGCTGCACGAGCCCACGACCTTCCTGGGCGCGAACCGTCCCAACGTCGAGCGGCTCATCATCCCGACGACCTGGCGGGAGAACGGCTTCGGCCTGTTCGGCGAGGCCGGTCAGCTCTCCTACCGCACCTACGTCGTCGCTGGCCTGGACGCCTCGGGCTTCACGGCTGGCGGCATCCGCGGTGGCCGGCAGGAGGGGATCGAGTCCTCTGCCGAGGACCTCGCCTGGGTCGGCCGGCTCGACTTCACCGGCCTCCCCGGCCTCCTTGTCGGCGGCTCGGCCTATGTCGGCGATTCGGGCCAGGGTTCGGATCTGGGCGTGGGTACCCAGATCCTCGAAGGGCACCTGGAGTGGAAGTGGCGGGGCCTGGAGCTGCGCGCGTTGGCGGTCCAGGCGGAGCTGGACGACGTGGCGGCGCTCAACCGGGAGCTGGACCTCCGGGGCAACCGGTCAGTGGGCGAGAGGCTGACGGGGCAGTACCTGCAGGTCGGCTATGACGTGCTCGCCGCGCTTTTCCCGAATACCGGAGGGGATCAGGCGTTCATCCCCTTTGGCCGCTGGGAGACCTACAACACCCAGGACGAGGTGCCGCGCGGCTTTTCCGCCAACCCTGCCAACGACGTGGAGATCCTGACCCTCGGCTTCTCGTACAAACCCATCGACCAGATCGTCGTCAAGGTCGACCACCAGAACTTCGACAACGAGGCCGGGACCGGCACCGATCAGTTCAATGTGCTGCTGGGCTGGATCTTCTAGAGCGCGGTTGTTCCGGACGCGCCTTGGGGCGCGGGCCGCGCTGTTGCTCGCTCTCCTGTTCTGGAGCGGAGCGGCCTCGTCCAAGGTCTTCCTGACCGTGGACGAGGCCCTGCGCCTCGCCTTCGCGGGCGCCAAGGTGCAGCGGCGCACCGCGTACCTCACGAAAGAGCAGGTCCGGAAGGCGGCCGCGCTGTCGGGCGAGGAGGTGGCGAGCGCGCTCGTCACCTACTACGAAGGGCCCGGCGGGCTCGCCTACTTCGACACCCACCGCGTGCGCACCCTGCCGGAGACACTGATGGTGGTGGTGGATACCCAGGGCAAGGTGAGGAGGATCGAGGTGATCTCCTTCCGCGAGCCCGAGGAGTACATGCCCCGGGGCAACTGGTACGGCCAGTTCCAGGGGCGGAAGCTGGACCGGGATCTTCAGATCAAACGGGGCATCCACCCGGTGACCGGCGCGACGCTGACGGTGCGCGCCACGACCGGCGCCGTCCGCAGGGTCCTGGCACTGCATCAGGTAATTACAGAGGGAAACAAGCCTTGAGCCGCTTCGAAGCGTGGGCCATCCACATCTCCACCCTCCTGGTCGGAGGCACGGGTCTGGTCTACGCCTGGATGGCTTACCTGGTCCGTCCCACCGATCCCTATGCGATCGTCAACCATCCGCTGCAGCCGCAGGTGCAGCACGGGCACGTGCTCGTCGCGCCGCTACTGGTCTTCGCCGCGGGCCTGATCTGGCAGCGGCACGTCTGGGCGCACTGGAGCCGGGGAGTGCGGAGGGGGAAGAAGAGCGGGGTGGGGATGGTCCTGACCCTGGTGCCGATGGTGGCGTCCGGCTACCTGATCCAGACCGCGGTGGACGGCTCCTGGCGCAAGGCCTGGGTCGCCGTCCACCTGATCGCTTCAGCCCTCTGGCTGGCGGGCTACCTGGCGCACCAGATGCCTCTCGTCTTGCAAAAACTCTCTCGGCTATCTCGACGCGGCGATGATCTCGCCCCAACGGTGGTCCACCTGGAGCGGCGTGCCGGAGCCGTTGCCGAGGAACCAGAGCACCGACGGGCTCGGGCGCAGCGATCCCAGACGTAGCTGCCCCTCGCGCGGCCCGGTGACGGCCATGGCGATGGCCAGGGCCTGGGCATCCACCGCCAGGTCGGTCACGGCGGCCACGCCTGCCACTCCCGGCGTCGGCAGCCCGGTGCGCTGGTGGAGGTAGGGGAGCAGGGCCTGGTCGGCGATCTTCAGCGGATTGTCCTCGATCGACAGGACGGCCGCGGCCCGGTCGTGCAGCAGGAAGAGACCGGCGGCCCGGTCCCTGCCCGGGTACTGCGGGAGCAGGACCTTCCAGCCGCGTCCGTCCGCGCCCCCGCCGAAGGCCCGCTGCACGGCGCCGATCTGGACGAAGCCGTTGTTCACACCCTTCTGGCGCAGCACCTCGACCGCCCGGTCGACCGCGTGCCCCTCCACGAATCCGCCGAGGTCGAGCCGCGCTCCGGTGGCAAGCTCGGCCGTGCCCTTGGAGGGGTTCAGCCGGAGCGTGTCGCAGCGGGCCGCCACCTTGGCGCGCTCCAGGCGCTCAGGGTCCGGCGCCCCGGCCGGACCAGCTCCTCGCAGGCCCCAGGCTTCATAGAGGTCCCGTCCCTGGGGGCCATGGGCCCCCTCGGACCAGAAGCAGAACTCCTGGGCGCGGACAAGAAGCGGCATGAGCCGCGGGTCGAGCGCCTGCGGGCCCTGTCCTGCCCCGGCGTTCAGGGCGTCAGGCTGGGTGAGGCTCTCGATCTCGGCGATCTCGTCGAAGGCGGACTGGATGGCGGTCCGGGCCGCCTCGCGAGAGAGGTCGCGGACCTCGATCTCCGCCGGCTTGCCGAACGCCGTGGCGGCGACGCGGACTGGCCGGATTTCCTGGGAGGACGCCTGGATTTGGACCTGGGGCGCCCCGAGGAGCAACAGCAGACTGAGTGACAACATGGGGAAGATGATACGGCTACTTGCCCGGTCCGAAGCAGTCCAGGAACATCCGGAATACCTTCCGTAGGTCCGCGGAGTCGTAGCTGGCCGGGTAATTGCCCCGGTCCGCGAGGATCTGGTCCCGCAGCAACCCCTCGAACGTGCCGATCAGGGCCGAGCGGACCGCCTGCACGTTGAGGTCAGGCCGGAGCTGGCCGCTCTCGCGCATCTCCCCAAGGAGCTGGTCAAGGGTCGAGACCATCTGAAGGAAGCCGTCGGTCAGGACCACCATGGACCCGTGCTTTCGGATGCGGCGCCCTTCCAGGAGCATCAGCGTTCGCAGGTCCTTGTCCTTCTCCAGAGCGTCGATCATCAGCTCGCCCAGGGCACGCAGCTTGTCGAATGGGGTCTCGCACTGTGTCAGAACCTGGGACAGGCCCTTGGACACGCGCTGCCAGGACTGGTCGAAGATCGCGGCGAGAAGACCTTCCTTGCTGCTGAAGTGCTTGATGAGCTGCGACTCGCTCGTTCCCGCCATGCGGGCTATCGCCGAGGTGGTGGCGTTCTCGTAACCCTGGGAGGAGAACAGCGCCCGCGCGGACAGCAGGATGCGGTCATGAGAGGACAGCTCGACCGGCGTGTCGTCTTTCAGCTCACGAATGAAGGGGGAAGGTGTCTTGTTTTCAGCCATACGCCGCACTTCATAGTAGTACGGCTCCTACGGCCGGGCAACCTGCGCAATCCGGGTACACGGCGCTCGACAAGACTGTCCAGTAGGGTTACTATTGAAACAACAAGGTTACCGAGAAGACAGCCAGCGGTAGTACTTGTGCCGCAGGCTTTAAAAGTCCTTCACCTTAGCTCCCTCCGGGCTGTTTGGGCAGACCTCCTGCCTGAACAGCCCCTCTTTTTTTCTATCCCTTTCAGAAGTTGATGTACTCGAGCTCGGGCTGGAGCACCTGCCCGCGCGGGACCATCTGGCGCAGCGTCGGACGCGTGACGCGCAGGACCATGTAGGCGCCGAACACGGCGGCGAACATCCGCATGCGGGCGCGGAAGCCGCTGACGAGGCCGCGTTTCTTCTCCTTGACCAGGTGCTTGAGGTTGTGCAGGACGGTCGTGGTGATCCGCATCCCGAGCTCGCCGCAGGCCCAGTTGAGCCCGGTCTCGACGGCGAACCCTTCGAGGTGGCTCTCGGGCACGGCTTCGAAGATCTCCCGCCGCAGGCAGCGGATGCCGGAGAGCAGCGGCCCGTGGAGGCGCTGGAAATCATTGAGGGCCGGACCCCGGTCGCGCACGCCGACGTTCATATCCGAGCGCCCGGAGAGCACCGGCTCGATGAGCTGCGTGAGCTGGTCCACGGTCAGGTTCAGGATGTCGCCATCCACGAAGGTCAGGATCTCGGCGTCGGTGTGGGCGACCCCCACGGCCATGGCCATGCCCTTGCCCTGGTTCTGGCGCAGGTGGATGGTGCGCAACCCATGCGAGCGGGCGATCTCGACGGTGTCGTCGGTAGAGCCGTCCGAGACCACCAGCACTTCCTGGATGAGAGGGGTGGCCTGAAGGACCTTCAGGACTTCGGCGAGCGTCTCGGCCTCGTTGTAGGCGGGCACGATCGCGGCGATCTTGGTTTCCTCCACTTCCACTCCTCTCAGCTCCAAGTCGGTAACGGCGGGCTGACCGCCGCACCTTCAAGCAAAACGCCCTGCGCGACGACACGGGCATCTCCGCTCAGAAGCCAATGCTCCCCTGCGGTGTCTACCTCCAGCTCGAAGCCACCCTGGACGGACACACGCAGGGGCGGCGCCGATCTGCCGATGTGCAGACCGACCGCCGCTCCGGCCAGGATGCCGCTGCCGCAGGAGAGCGTCTCGGCCTCGACCCCGCGCTCGAAGGTCCGGATGTCCATCCTGTGCCCGTCGGGGTAGCGCACGAAGTTGACGTTGGCTCCCTCCGGAAAAAGGGGATGGTGCCGGATCTGTCTCCCCAGGGTGTCGACCGGCGCCTGGTCCAGGCTCTCCGGCCAGGGAAGGACGAAATGAGGCACTCCTACCCGCACGGCGTACCCTGCACATCGGATGCCGTCCACGTCCAGAACGAGCGGCAGGGGTGTTTCGGGGGCGGGCAGCTCCAGGGTGACCCGCGTGTCGTCCCCGCGCCGGGCCGCCACCGTCCCGGCGCCGGTACGGATGATCAAGCTCTCTTCCGCCCAGCCCAGGTGGAAGGCGAGCTGGGCCGCGCAGCGAGTGCCGTTGAGGCAGAGGTCCGCCGGATAGCCGTCCGAGTTGAAGTAGTCCATGACCACCTCATCGGGGGAGCGGCGCAGGACGAAGAGACCGTCCGCTCCCAGGGAGACGCCGCGCCGGCACCAGGCCTGGATCGCCTCAGGGGCGGGCCCGGGCTCTTCGACCAGCGCGAGGAAGTCGTTTCCGCTGCCCGAGACCTTGAAGAACGAGGTCATTATGGCGAGGAAGTCGGGACAGCGGCGCGCACCTCGGCGCCGGGACCGCTCTCGTTGCCGAGCTGGTCCACCGCCGTGACCCGGTAGCTGTACGTCTGGCCGGGAGAGACGCCGGGGTCCACGAGCTCGGTTTCCTGCAGCGGCTGGGGAGTGATGCGCTCGAAGTCCCCTTCGGCGCCGCGGCGGTAGACGTAGTAGCCGGCCAGGTCCTCCGCCTCGGTGGCGCGCCAGACGAGCCTGACCCGGCGGCCCTCAGCGAGCGCCACCAGCTCGAGCGGGGGCGGCGGCGGGAAGCGGTCCTGGAAACGGACCTCCTGCTCCGAGGCCACCGTGCTCTCCACGAGCGGGTCCAAGCCCATCACGGCGGTGACGCCATAGATGTAGTTCTGGCCCATGCGCGCGGTGTTATCCAGCCAGCTCCGCTCCTGGGGGCCGGCGGAATGGATCGGCTGCCCGAGCGAGCGCTCCTCGGCGCCGCGGCGGTAGACGTTGTAGTTGGCGGCCCCCTCGGTGCCCGACCACTCGACGAGCACGCCGTCCGGCCGGGCGGTCACCGACAGGCGCTCGGGCGCGGCCGGCGGAGTCCCCGGCACGATGGCGACCTGGTTCGAGAACTCGGATCGGTCGCCCGTGGGGCCGGTGGTGCGCACCGAATAGAAGCGGGCTTCGGGGGTAGCGGGAGCCGGCTCCGGCAACGGCAGCGGAATGAGGATCCGGTTGCCGAAGGTGGCCGGTCCCACGTCCTGCTGCCCGAGCGTGAGCTTCTGGGTCGCGGCGGCCTGGAAGACCCGGGCGTCGATCGGCGCCGGCTTGCCCTCCCTGGGCGCGGGCTGGACAGCCTCCCAGACTTCGACCGAGGTGATCCCGCCGAGGGCGATGCCGGCCGGCGTGGTCTGGGGGAAGGTGAAGTCCAGCAGCAGGCGGTTGCCCTGCTGGCGGACCTTGAGGTCCGACGTCGGCGCCGGCACGGAGCGTAGCGGCGGCGCGGGGTCCCCCTGGTTGCCGCAACCCACGGCAACCAGAAGGAAGAGGCAGACGACACCGAGGGGGATACGCCTGCCGGGTCTATAGGACATAGCGTGAGAGATCCTGGTTCTGAACGATTTCGGAAAGGACCCGGCGGACGTACTCGCCGTCCACCTTGACCGAGACTCCGGCCATGTCCGGCGCGTCGTAGGAGACCTCGTCGAGGAGCCGCTCCATCAGTGTGGAGAGCCGGCGGGCGCCGATGTTCTCGGTGGCCGCGTTGACCTCCACCGCCAGGCGCGCGAGCTCGGCGACGGCGTCGGTCGTGAACTCCAGCGTGACCCCCTCGGTCGACAGCAGGGCCGAGTACTGCTTGGTCAAGGCGGTTTCGGGCTCGGTCAGGATGCGCACGAAGTCCTGCTCGGTCAGCGAGTCGAGCTCGACCCGGATGGGGAAGCGCCCCTGCAGCTCCGGGATCAGGTCCGACGGCTTGCTGACGTGGAACGCGCCGGCCGCCACGAACAGAATGTGGTCGGTCTTGACCATCCCGTACTTGGTCGACACGTTGGTGCCTTCGACGATGGGCAGCAGGTCGCGCTGCACGCCCTCGCGGGAGACGTCGGGTCCGCGGCTGCCCTCGCGGCCGGCGATCTTGTCGATCTCGTCGAGGAAGATCATGCCCCCCTGCTCGACCCGCTCGCGCGCCTCGCGGGCGACCTGGGCGCGGTCGATCAGCTTCTCGGCCTCCTGCTGCATCAGGATCTCCCGGGCCTCGGCCACGGTGACCTGCTGCTTCTTCTTGCGCCCGAAGAGCCCGGGGAGCATGTCCTTGATGTTGATGCCGACCTCTTCCACCCCCTGCGGGGTGAACATCTCCATGCTGGGGTAGGACGACTCGTCCACCTCGATCTCGACGCGGCGGTGGTCGAGGGCGCCCGCGCGCAGCTTGTCGCGGAATTTCTCGCGCGTGGCGGCGAGGTCGTCCTCCTCGTCCTCGTGCTCCTGGTTGCGCAGGTAGCTGCTTACCGGCCGCGGCGGCACGAGGAGCTGCAGCAGGCGGTCCTCGGCGCGCAGGGCCGCGGCCTCGCGCACGGAATCGCGCTTCTCCTCCTTGACCATGGTGACCGCGATCTCCACGAGATCGCGCACCATGGACTCGACGTCGCGCCCGACGTAGCCCACCTCGGTGAACTTGCTGGCCTCGACCTTCAGAAACGGGGCCTTGGCCAGTCGAGCAAGCCTGCGGGCGATCTCGGTCTTGCCGACGCCCGTCGAGCCGATCATCAGGATGTTCTTGGGGGCGATGTCCTCGGCCAGCTCCGGGGGCAGCTGCTGGCGGCGCCAGCGGTTGCGCAGGGCGATCGCGACCGCCCGCTTCGCCTGCTTCTGGCCGACGACGTACTTGTCGAGCTCCACGACGATCTGCCGTGGCGTCATGTTCTCGAGGACGACACCCGTCGGAGCCTCGCTGGTGTGGGTGATCATCGACTCAGAGTTCCTCTATCGTCAGGCGGTCGTTCGTGAAGATGCAGATCTCGGAGGCGATCTTCATCGCCTCGCGGACGATCTCTTCGGCAGACATGGAGGTGTGGCGCATCAGGGCGCGGGCGGCGGACAGGGCGAAGTTGGACCCGGAGCCGATCGACAGGATGCCGTCGTCCTCGTCGGGCTGGATGAGCTCGCCCACGCCGGATACCAGGAAGCTCTTCTCCTTGTCGGCCACGATGATCATGGCCTGGAGCTGCCGCAGGGTGCGCTCGGTGCGCCAGTCCTTGGCCAGCTCGACCACCGCCCTTTCCACGTTGCCGCCGAACTCCTCGAGCTTCGCTTCCAGCCGGGTGAACAGCGCCAAGGCGTCGGCGCCTCCTCCGGCGAAGCCCACCAGCACTTTGCCCTTGCCGGCGCGCCTCACCTTGCGCGCGCCGCTCTTCATGACCGTGCTCTGGCCCATCGTCACCTGGCCATCGCTCGCCATGCACACTTTGCCCTCGCGTTTCACCAGGAGGACCGTGGTCGAATTAAAGGTCGCCTTCATGGGTCGGGCATTCTATAGCAAGCGGGTCCCCAGGGCTTCGAGAAGCCCTGCCGGGTTGTCCGGAGTGACAACGAGGCGTCGTTCTCCAAGATCTACGAGCACGGCATTGGAGAAGTTGCTGGCATAGAGGTCGATCTCTCCCAGGAGCCGGGAGTCGAAGCCGCCGGTGCCGGCCGTGACGCTGCCGCTCGTGGCCAGCCGCTCCAGGTGCTCGATCTCCTCGGGGTCCAGCCGGCGAACCTGGGCGCCTCCCAGGGGGAAGCGCTCCCGCCGCCGCCGCATCTGGATGGCCAGATGGCTGCCGCCCACGTCCAGCCACAGGACGTCGAGGTCGCCGCTCATCCGCCAGGCGGTCCAGGGGACGCCCGCGACCAGCAGGGCGAGCACCGCGGGCCAGCGCGGGCCCGCCGCCCAGGTGAGCACCGCCACGACGAGCATCAGCGCGGTCAGTCCGACGAGCAGCCATCGCAGCCGGAGCCGGCCGCGGAGGACCGCGCCTCCGGGAGTGCAGGGGAAGCGGCGCGCGCTCATTCCTCGCGCCGGGCCCGCGGGTGGGAATCGCGGTAGACCGAGAGCAGCCGCTCGACCTCGAGGTGGGTGTACTTCTGGGTGGTCGAGAGCGAGGCGTGGCCGAGCAGCTCCTGGATGGTGCGCAGGTCGGCGCCGTTCTCCAGCAGGTGGGTGGCGAACGTGTGGCGCAGGGTGTGGGGGTGGACGCCCTTGGCGACCGCGGCGCTGTCCACCCACTTGTCCAGGATGTTGCGGATGGAGCGGTCCGTGAGCCGGCCGCCCTGGTGATTGAGGAAGACCGGGTCCTCGTCGTCGCCCCCGTCGCCTTGGTACCCACCCTTGGCGCGGATCGCCTCCCACTCCTCCAGCCAGCGGCGCAGGGCGTCGCCGGCGGGCCGGCCGAAGGGGACCATGCGCTCCTTCCGCCCCTTGCCGGTCACCCGCAGCACGCGGGCGGAGAGGTCGATGTCCTTCCAGTCGAGGCCGACCAGCTCGCTCACCCGGAGGCCCGCGGCGTAGAGCAGCTCCAGAATGGCCCGGTCGCGCTGGGCGAGCGGCTTGTCGCCGTCCACGGCCGGAGCTTCCATGAGGTTCTCCACCTCGCCCGGCCGCAGGTGGCGGGGGAGGGTCGCGGGGACCTTCGGAGTCTTGACCCCCTGCGCCGGATTGGCCGCCAGGATCCCCTCGCGGCAGGCGTACCGGAACATGCTGCGGACCGCGGCGAGAGCCCGTCCCTGGCTGCGCTTGGCCAGACCCTCGCGCGTCATGGCGGCGAGAAAGGAGCGCACGGCCAGGGCGTCCACATCCTTGGGCGCGGGCTCGGTGCCCAGGAAGTCGTGCGCGACGAAGCGGTGGAATCTGAGCAGATCGCGCTCGTAGGCCCTCAGAGTCTCCGGGGAGACGTTGCGCTCGCCTTCGAGATGTTCGAGGTAGCGGTGAATCAGGTTCCTCAAACCGGCACTCCCACCATCAGCCCCATCATGCGCTCCGTCCACCCCGCCAGCTCGGCCGCGGCCCTCTCGGCCATGGCGGCGCGGCGGTCGCCCTTGCGCACCCTGCCCTCCAGCTCGGTGAACAGGCCGTAGTTGATGTTGGCCGGCTGGAAGTGCTTCGGGTCGGACTCGGTGAGGTGCCGCGCCAGCGCCCCCAGCGCCGTGGTGGGCGGGAAAGGCTCGGGCGTCCGCCCCTGCCTCTCCAGGGAGAGATAGAGGCCGATGGCCAGTCCGGTCGCCGCGGATTCGAGATAACCCTCGACCCCCGTGATCTGCCCGGCCAGGCGCACCCGCGGCTCGGCCTTCACCCGGTACAGCTTGTCCAGGTGGGTCGGCGCGTTGATGAAGGTGTTGCGGTGGATCTGGCCGAAGCGCACGAACCTGGCGCTCTCCAGCCCCGGGATCATGCGCAGGACCCGCTCCTGCTCTCCCCACTTCATCCGCGACTGGAAGCCGACCATGTTGAGCTGACTCTTCGCGAGGTTCTCCTGCCGGAGCTGGACGACCGCCCAGGGCCGCCGGCCGTCCGGAGCCGTGAGCCCCACCGGCTTCATGGGACCGTAGCGGAGCGTGTCCAGGCCGCGGCGGGCCAGCTCCTCGATGGGCAGGCACCCCTCGAAGAACACGGCCTTCTCGAACTCGTGCGGCGCCACCACCTCGGCCTCGGAGACCGCTTGATGGAAGGCCAGGTACTGGTGGCCGTCCATGGGGGCGTTGAGATAGTCCTCCCCCTCTCCCTTGCCGTAGCGCGACTGCCAGAACAGCTTGGACATGTCCAGGCTGTCCGCCTCCACGATCGGCGCGATGGCGTCGTAGAAGTAGAGGTACTCGCTCCCGAGGAGGCTTTGCAGGACTCCGGACATGGCCTCGGAGGTGAGCGGGCCGGTGGCGAGGATTACCTCTCCCTGAGGGAGAGTCGTGACCTCCTCGCGCCGCAGCTCGATCCGCGGGTGGGAGCTGATGGCGGCAGTGACCCGCTCGGCGAAGCGGTCGCGGTCCACGGCCAGTGCGCTCCCAGCCGGCACGGAGGCGGCCCGGGCCGAGCCAATGACGAGCGAGCCGAAGGATTCCATCTCGCGTTTGAGCAGTCCGGCGGCATGAAGGGGATCGTCGCTGCGCAGCGAGTTGCTGCACACCAGCTCGGCCAGGTCGCCGCTCTTGTGCGCCGGGGTCGGCCGCACGGGACGCATCTCGTGGAGCACGACCTCGACCCCGCGCTCCGCGAGCTGCCAGGCGCACTCCGTCCCTGCCAATCCGCCGCCGATGATATGGACTGCCTCCGCCATTCGACGGATTGTACCCTCCAACGAGTGGGTAGCCTTCTCCAACGAGCGGGTAGCCACTGCAAACGAGTGAGTGGCTGGCTCAAACGAGTGGTTAGGGCTGCCGAACGACTGGGTAGCCGCTCCAAACGAGCGGGTGCGAGCTTCAAACGAGTGGGTAGCTCCCTCGAACCGCTCGTTCGAGCCCTCTACCCACTCGTTTTCGGCGCTAAACTAGTGGTTCGAAACCCAGGAGGGCTCGAGGAGGAGATTCCATGAGCAGCTTCCGCCCCGAGTCGCACGGTTTTCTGTGGTTCTGTCTTATCGTGGGAGTCCTGCTTGCCGGTCCGGCCGCCGGCATGCCGCCGATGGAGCGGCACGACGATCATGCGGGACAGGAAGGCGGCCCCACCGGGGCGCCGACCGAAGCCCAGGGTGCCACGTCCTGCGTCAACGGCTTCGCGGGCGCCTTTCCCTGCAAGAACGTCGACTTGCTGGGCTTCCTGCCTCTGGACCAGATGGGAGCCGCCGGCGCGCGGGGCAGCGACATCTGGGGATGGACCGACCCGCAGACCGGCCGGGAGTACGCCCTCATGGTGGTCTCCAGCGGCGCCTCCTTCGTGGACGTCACCGATCCGATCCAGCCGCGGTACCTGGGCTTCCTGCCCACCCGGACCACCTCGTCGAGCAACCGGGACGTCCGCGTCTACCAGGACTGGGCCTACGTGGTGGCCGACTCGGTCGGCGCCCACGGCATGCAGATCTTCGACCTCAAGCGGCTGCGCAGCGTCACCACGCCCCAGACCTTCGCCCCGGACAACGTCTACACCCAGGTGGATACGGTCCACAACCTCGACATCGACGTGGCGACCGGGTTCGCCTACCTGGTGGGCTCCAACACCTGCTCCGGCGGTCTCCACATGGTGGACCTGCGCGCCGACCCCGTCCATCCGCAGTTCGTGGGCTGCTACTCCAATGCCACGGGCAATGCCATCGCCTACATCCACGACACCCATTGCGTGATCTACCGCGGCCCCGACTCGCGCTTCGCCGGCCGCGAGCTCTGCTTCGCCAGCAACGTCAACGCGCTGACCATCCTCGACGTCACCGACAAAGGCTCGGTGAGGGAGGTCGCCCGCAAGAGCTACACCGGCAATGCCTACTGCCACCAGGGATGGCTCACCGAAGACCACCGCTACTTCCTGATGGACGACGAGGGGGACGAGGGCCGCGACAAGCACAACACCCGTACCTACCTCTGGGACGTGAGCGACCTGACCAATCCCAGGAACTTCGCCAACCACGACCATTCCACCCGCGCGATCGACCACGACCAGTACATCCACCAGGGCTTCGTCTACCAGGGGAACTACCGCGCGGGCCTGCGCATCCTGAGCGTCGCCAACGTGGCGCAAGGGAGGCTGGAGGAGTTCGGCTACTTCGACGTGGTGCCGGCGGACGACGAGCCTTTCTTCAGCGGAGCCTGGGGAGCCTATCCCTTCTTCCGCAGCGGGATCATCCTCGTTCCCGGCATGGAGCAGGGGCTCTTCGTGCTGCGGCGGAGCGATAACGCTCAGCCGGGCGAGCCCTGCAAGGCCAGCGCACAGACCCTCTGCATGGCGGACAGCCGCTTCAAGGTACAAGTGGACTGGAACAACCAGTTCGACGGGTCCTCCGGCAGGGGCCGCGCGGTCCAGGGCAGCTACTTCACGTTCGGGGACACGTCCAACCTGGAGCTGATGGTCAAGATCCTGGACGACGGCTCGCACTGGAAGCTTTACTACGGCCAGCTCACGAACCTGGGCTTCTCGATCTACGTGACGGACACGGAGACCGGCAAGGTGAGCACCTTCGGCAATGGTCCGAACAACTGCGGCGGCATCGCCGAGCTCGCGGTCTCGGACGGACACACTCACGGCGAATCGACAGTCTGGCTGGGGGCGGACCCCACCAGATTCTCCCGGCCGGGAGAGGGGATCTCGGAGAAGAGCTCTCTCGTCCCTGTCTACGACGCGGCCAAGAAAAAAGGCGCCTGCGTCAAGGGCAAGGACGGCCTCTGCCTGCTGAGCAACCGTTTCCGGGCGAAGGTTGCCTGGCGCAACCAGTTCAACGGCTCGTCCGGGACGGGCAAGCCCAAGGTCCTGTCCGGAGTGACCGGAAGCTTCGCCTTCACCGATCCGTCGAACACCGAGCTGCTGGTCAAGGTGCTGGACGTGGGAGGGGGCCGCATCCTGGTGATCTGGGGAGCGATGAGCAACCTCGAGTACACGCTGGAGGTGACGGACACGAAGACCGGGAAGGTGAAGACGTACCACAACCCGGCGGGGACGTACTGCGGGGGATTGGACGAGTTCTAGTCTTCCCAGGAGAACTCTTCGTCCTCGGTATCCTCGGCGCTGTCCGGCGGCAGCGCCTTCCAGACTGCGCGATAGAGAGGAGAGGCGGGCTTGAGCCTCTCCTCGATCGCCCGCCGCACTTCGAGGCTGTTCGGCAGAGGCTGGGCAAAGCGGCGCGGCATCTCCACCAGCTCGTCGAGGTCGAGATCACCGTCCTTCCGGTGGGCCACGTAGATCATCACCGGGTCGGGCGCGATCCAGCGCTCTTCCAGTGAGCGCAACGCCGTCCAGAGCCCGGGGGAGTCCACGGTCCAGACCTTCTCCTCTTCATCAGACTCCTGGAAACCTTCCACCTCCAGGGCCTCCCCGGGCAGCAGGATGCTCAGCGGCGCGGGGAAGGGGTCGTAGACCAGGTGGGACAGCTCGTCGAGCGACCGGTCCTGCCCTTTGGGGATCAGCAGGACGTCGAAGACCTTCTCCATGGCGTCGCCCACCCGCTGGACCCGCTTCTGTTCCTCGGCCAAGAGCTCCGCCTCCTCGGTCTCCTCGACCATCTCGCTGAACAGCTCGCGGAAGCAGGGGCGCGCGCGGCTGGGGTTGTCCTCCAGCCAGGCATAGAGGTCGCGCGTGGCTGCCAGGTACTCGGCGACATGGCCGGACCATTCCCCGACCGCCCGCTCCATGTCCTTGCGCTGGCGGCGGGTCGCCTGCGCGGGCACGCCCGGGACCAGGATCAGCTCGGCCGTGCCGTCCTCGGCGATCGAGTAGGACACGGAGACCGAGGTGTCGCCGAACAGGTCGCGCAGGGCGTTGGGCTCGGCGATCAGCACCGAGCGCCGGGCGCTCGCGAGCGCGCCGAACCGCTTCTCCCAGGAGAGGCGCTCGGCCACGGGCTCGATGTCCTCGAACCGCCGCGCCCAGGGGTCCAGCCCGTCGAGCAGCTCGCGCCGCAGGTCCGACATCCGCCGCTCGAGCGCCGAGTTGTTCTCGCCCTCCTTGAGCAGGTCGAGCTCGACCGTGTCGGTCACGGCCACGGCGCCGTTAGGGAAGAACCGCAGCCGCACGGTCTCCTTGACGGGAGGATCGAAGCAGCCGGCCAGGACAAGCAGGGCCAGGGCGAGAGCAAGACGCCGCGCACGGGGGATCATGGGTGGTAAGTATAGGGTCATGCTCCTGATCGACAGCGACAACGCCATGGGCTCCGCCGCCGGGGACGTCGACGACGGCCTGGCCGTCGCAGCCCTGCTCAAGAGCGGCTTGCCCATGGCCGCCCTGACCAGCGTCGGGGGCAACACCACGCGGGACCAGGCCGACCGGAACAACCGCACCCTCGGCGCGCTCTGCGGGTACGCGGGACCCTATCGCCTCGCCGGGAGCGAGCCCCTGCGGATCGTCGCGCTCGGCCCGCTCACCAATGCCGCAACCTGGCTGGACCAGGCCAGCGAGATCATCGTCGTCGGCAGCAACGTCAGCTCGCCGGGCCGCTTCCCGCCCTGGTGGCCGCACGAGTTCAACCTGACCCACGACCGTCCGGCGGCGCGGGCAGTCTTCTCTTCATCAGTCCCTCTAGTGGTGGTGCCGCTGGACGTCGCCCGCAAGATGCGCGTGGGCAAGGCGGAGCTGGCGGAGCTGTACGGGCCTTTGGGCGAGCACCTCCGCAAGCATTCGAAGCGCTGGCTGCGGCGCTCCCGCCTGCTGCGGTGGTCCTCCACCTTCCCGGTCTACGACCTGCCGGCCGCGATGTATGCGATCGATCCGTCCCTGGTGGAGGTGGTGGAGACCACGGCCCGCTGCCATCCGAACCTGTGGATCGAGTACGGAAAGGGCGGGCGGACAGTGCGGCTGGTCCGGGGCTTCGATCCCCGGGAGATCTGGCGCCGGTTCGTGGCGCTGGTCAATCTCCCTCGTTAGGGACTGATCTCTGAGTAGAGCTGCTCGCGGATGCCTGCCGCGTTCATCCGGCACATGGGCACCATCTCCCCCTTGTAAGGGAGGCGGAAGACGCAGGCCGCCAGACGCTCCTGGCCGAGCTCCGTCTGCAGCTCCGCCGGGCTCATGAAGTGGTGGCTTGTCAGGGTAAAACCGTCCAGCCGGAGCTTGCCGCGGACGATGTCCAGGAGGAGCCCGCCGGGGGATGTGCCCGTCTCGCGGACGCGGTTGGCAGCCCAGCGCCGCACCGGACCGAAGAACCAGCCCGGCGCGCTGCGGATCAGCCCGGCGCCGCGAGCCAGCGCTTCGAGGGGCAGGTCGTCCCGGAAGGCCACGCCGCCCAGCCCGCGGTCGAAGAACTCCTGCATGATCGCCACGTCCTCCGGCCGGTCCCGGATGAATTGGACCAGCCGAAGCTCCTCCTGCCTTTCCAGGACCAGGAGAGGGACGAAGCGGGTGCACTCCGGGTGGCCAAAGTGCATGGGGCCGGTGCCTTCGATCGTCAGCCCGAAGTCCGCGGTGGCCTTGCCGACCTCCCCCCAGAGCTCGTCCGCGCTCACCCCTTCGAGCCCCTTGCGAGTGCGGCCGACCTGGGCCAGCGGCTGGAAGCTGACCAGGCTGAAGGCATCCCGGTTGCGGATCAGCCAGCGGACGACGCCCGCCATCTGGGGGAGGTTCTGGCGGGTGACGGTGAGGGTCATGGCCGCGCGCAGAGGCCGGCCGGTGCGCCGCCGGGTTTCCCGGACCATGGTGGCGAACTCGTCGCGCAGCGGCATCAGCTCTTCTTCATTTTTCGGGACCGGATAGCCGTCGCGCCCGCGCTGCGTGATGTCCACGTGGATCGACACCTCGGTGAGCCCGCCCTCCTCGACGAGCCGATCGAGCAGGCCGGGCTGGCGGCGGAAGTTGTCGCCGTGGGTCATGACCATGGGGACGACCCCGATCGAGCGCGCGTAGCGCAGGATCCGGGTCAGCTCCTCGACCGGCAACAGCGTGACCTCGCCGTCCGTGATCTGGACGTTGCTCTTGGGGCCGAGCCACGCGCGCAGCTCGTCGAGCTGGGCGAGGATGGCGTCGGTGGGGAGGGCGGGGATGCGGTTGGCCTCGGCGCCGAGATAGCAGCCGGTGCAGGAGAAGTCGCAGCGCGGCTGGATGCCGATCGTCGCGCCGCAGCCGGTGGCCTTCTGGCCCAGCCCCTGGCCCGGCAATCGGATCGCGGGGTCGAGGCCCTTCCACCGGTCAGCCAGGAGCCGGCGTTTCTCCGTCGTAGCCGGGTCCCGGAAGAGATCCCATGTCCGTCGCCAGGAAAACGGCTGGCCGATCATGCTTCCTTCCTAACGTGACGTGTCGTTCAGCTTCCAGCTGTAGTCGTCAAACTCGATCTCGAACTTCTTTGCGGCTCCGATCCGCTTGACCTTGTCGGGGGACAGGTACTTCTTCAGGAAGGGCAGGGTGCCGCCGCCCCACTGCTCGAAGTCGTCCTTGAACCAGTCCATGATCTTGGTCACGTGCAGGGCGTCCTGCTCCACACGGACGCCCTTGGGACCGTTCAGAAACTTGCGGGCCTGATCGTCGAGCTGCTGGTCGATCCGGGCGCCGACGAAGGGCTCGGAGCGGATCGGCGGGCAGCTCTCGGCCGCGCAGTTGATGGCGAAGTGGATGCGGGGATCCTTGAAGCCGGCGCGGATTTTGTCGTTCTCCACGTCGTTGAGCGACATGGTCCCGCCCTTGACCTTGACGTTCGGCTTCTTGAACACGTTGAGCCGGACGACCGGATCCGTAGAGATGTCCCGGATCGACTCGACGGGGTACTTCTCTGCCACCACGTTGACCGTGGAGATGTTGTACAGGTTGATCCAGTAGGCGAGCTGCTCGGGCCGGGAGAGCGAGGCGACGTCGACCGCGGCCATCTGCTGGCGCAGACGGTCGAGAGCGGCCTTGTCGGCCTTGAGTCCCTTGTAGTTCATCCCCTTGGCCGGGTCGTAGTGCTTGGACAGCAGCTCCTGCCAAAGCCGGTAATCCGGCTCAGCCGCGGAGGCCGAGGCTGTGATCATCAGGGCAGCGAGGAGAAGAAGGACGTATCTCATGGCTTGATTACGCGGCCCAAGCCGCCTCGGATGAAGCATAGCTCACCCCGGGGGCAGCACGCGCAGGTGGCGCAGGTAGGCGCCGTATGTCCAGAGCGGCACGGTGCGCAGGCAGCCGAGGAGCTCCCGGCTCATGGAGAGGTAGGAGGGGAGCGCCGCGCTCCATCCCACCTTTTCGACCTTGGACCGGTGGCGCAGTCCGGGGAGCACGCGGATGGCGCTGGGCAGCCGCCGGCGGGCCACGACCTCGTTGATCATGATCTCGATACGGAAGCCGTTGCGCCGCTCCGGCGAGATGCCCTCGAACACCTCCCGCCGCAGGGCGCGGAGCCCGGTGATCGGGGGGAGGCGCAGGAAGAGCGGGTTGCGCAGGCGGCCGTAGTCGAGCAGACCGAGGGAAAGCCAGCTCCCGCCATCCAGCACGGGAGCGGCGAGAAGCTCGAAGTGGCGGGGGAGGACGCCCTGGATGTCGGCGTCGAAGAAGAGGAGGACGGGAGCGGTGGTTTCCTTCACCCCGAGGTCGAGGGCGCGGCCTTTATCGCCGCCATTTCCTTGGACGACTGTCGCGCCGGCTTGACGAGCGATGTCTGCCGTGTTGTCCGAGGAGCCGTCGTCCACCACGACGACCTTGCCGACTCCTGCCGCAGCCTGGGCTGCCCTTAACACACCTCCGACTGTGGACGCCTCGTTGCGAGCGGGGACTACCACGTCGAAGAGGGGCACGGGGGAAGATGGTAGCGCAGGCAGAGAGCCGCCGGAGGCGCCTGGGGTTGAAACCCCAGGCTAGAAAAGTACAGCCCACTGCCGGGGGCTGGAGGCGCAGCAGGCTGCGCCTCGTCACAGATGCTTCCGGAAGCTCGCCTCCGGAGGAGGCGACACTCTTCTAGCCTGGGGTTTCAACCCCAGGCGGGCTCGCCCTTGCGCCTCCCTTTACGCCTCCACCACCGCCACGTCCTCCGCATCCTCGATGTGCTTGCAGCCTTCCGTGTTGCAGACGTACTGCGTGCCGGCCTTCTTGGTGACCTTCTCCAGGAGGAACTTGGCGCCGCACTCGGGGCAGTCCTTGTTCACCGGCTTCTTCCACAGCGAGCCCTTGCACTCCGGGTAGCGGCTGCAGGACCAGAACGTCTTGCCCCGCCGCGAGCGCTTCTCCATCATCTCGCCCTTGCCGCATTCGAAGCAGGGGACGCCCGTGGGCTTCGGCGGCTCCGGCTTGGGCCCGGTCTTGCGGATGTTCTTGCACTCCGGATAACCCGTGCAGCCGTAGAACGTGCCGAAGCGGCTCCGCTTCAGCGCCATCGGCTTGCCGCACTCCTCGCACGGCGGGATCTGCTCCTCGGCGGGAGCTTCTGAGCCGTCGCCATTGGTGGCCGGGGCTGCCGCCGCGGGCTCCTCCAGGTTCCGGGTGTAGCTGCAATCCGGATAGGTGCTGCAGGCCACGAAGGCGCCGAAACGGCCGAAGCGGATGCGCAGCGGCGAGCCGCACGTCGGGCAGAGCTCGTCCATGGGCAGCCCCTCCCGCTTCACGTTCGGGAAGGTCTCGCCCGCGGTTTCGAGATCGCGGCTGAACTTCTCGTCGAACTCCGCCACGGCGTGCTTCCACGCGATCTTGCCGTCCTCGATCTCGTCGAGCTGCTCCTCGAGCGCCGCCGTGTACCCCTCGTTGAGGATGTCGTTGAACCCCTGCTGGAGCATCCCGTTGACCAGGCGGCCCAGCCGCGAAGGACGGAAGCGGCCCTCCGCCTTTTCCGCGTACTCGCGGTCGGACAGCGTCGAGAGGATCGAGGCGTAGGTCGAGGGACGGCCGATGCCGTTCTCCTCCAGCGCCTTGACCAGCGTCGCCTCGCTGAACAGCGCGGGCGGCTGGGTGAACTTCTGGTCCGACTGCAGGCGGAGCATCGTGAGCGTCTGCCCTTCGCGCAGCGGCGGCAGGGTGGCAGAGTTTCCTTCATCCTCGCCGTTGGCAGGCGTTTCCTCGTCCGCGACCTCGCGGTAGACGGCGAGGAAGCCGGGGCTCCTCATGATCCGGCCCGTGGCGCGCAGCACGTAGGCGCCGTTCTCGACATCCACCTGGGTGACGTCGAACACCGCGGGCTTCATCTGGGAGGCGACGAAGCGGTCCCAGATCAGCTTGTAGAGCCTGGCCTCGTCCGCGGGAAGGAAATCCTTGACCGCGTCCGGCGGCAGATCGAAGGTGGTCGGGCGGATCGCTTCGTGAGCGTCCTGCGCGCCCTTCTTCGACGGGTAGGTGTTGGGCTTCTCGGGCACCGAGTCCGGGCCGTAGGTGGCGGCGATCAGGTCGCGGACCTCGGCGACCGCCTCGTCCGCCACGCGGGTGGAGTCGGTACGCATGTAGGTGATGAGGCCGATGGCGCCGCGGTCGCCGATCTCGCGACCTTCATAGAGACCCTGGGCGAGCGCCATGGTGCGCTTGACCGAGAAGCCGAAGCGGCGCGCCGCTTCCTGCTGCAGGCGGCTGGTGATGAACGGAGGCGACGGCCGCTGCCGCGACTCCTTGCGGTCGATCTTGCCGACCTTGAACGCGCCCTTCTCGAGCGCTTCTACGATCTTCGCCGCGTCCTCGCCGTTGCCGACCTCGGCCTTCTTGCCGTCGATGCGGTGGAGCCGGGCATTGAAGACCGGCGGCTGATCGGCCTGGAGGTCGGCGCCGAGGATCCAGTACTCCTCGGCCTTGAACGCCTCGATCTCGTCCTGGCGGTCGCAGACCATCTTGAGCGCGACGGACTGGACGCGGCCGGCGGAGAGCCCCTGCTTGACCTTCTCCCAGAGGAGCGGCGACAGGCGGAAGCCCATCATGCGGTCGAGCACGCGGCGGGCCTGCTGCGCATCGACCTTCTTGAGATCGATCTCGCCCGGGTTGTCCAGGGCGTGGAGCACGGCGCGGCGGGTGATCTCGTTGAAGGTGACGCGGCGGATGGACTCGGGGTCCTTCTCCAGGATCTCGGCGATGTGCCAGGCAATGGCCTCGCCCTCGCGGTCCGGATCGGGTGCGAGGTAGACGACATCCGCCTTCTTCGCGGCCTGGCGCAGCTTCGCCACGACATCCTTCTTGGCGGCGAGGATCTGGTAGCGCGGCTCGAAGTCGGGTCCGATCCCGATGTCCTTCTTGCCCTTGACCAGGTCGCGGATGTGCCCGAGGGAGGCCTCGACGGCGTAGTCGCGGCCGAGGAACTTCTTGAGGGTTTTGGTCTTTGTCGGGCTCTCTACGATGACAAGGTTCTTGGCCATGGTGGTCCATCTCAACGCCACCGAGGGCGTTCCATATTTCTGTAAGGGGCGCAACCCGTTGGCAGGGCCGGGACACTAGCACCCCGGCGCCCGGGCCGCAAGCTGCGGTCTTGCCACCCTCTGCAACAAGGGCGAATTCCCGGAGCCGGAGGGCGGCCACAAGAGCCGCCC
>DATLNC010000238.1:0-3195 GCA_035536935.1 Thermoanaerobaculia bacterium | reverse complement strand
GCTGCGGACCCCGGGATTCACGCTGCTCGCCGCTCTCACGCTGGCCCTGGGGATCGGCGCCAACGCCGCGATCTTCAGCGTGATCAACGCGGTGCTGCTCGCTCCGCTGCCTTACGCGGCTCCGGACCGGCTGGCGATCGTCTACAGCCAGTTCCCGACCATGAGCTTCGACCGGTTCTGGACCTCGGCTCCGGAGTTCCTGGAGCTGCGGCACAAGTCGCGGAGCTTCGAGGAGCTCGGGGCCTACACGGCCGGCGCGGCCAACATCACGGGCGGCGACGAGCCCGTGCGGGTGCGCGTCGCGCGGGTCTCGGCCGGACTGTTCTCCGTGCTGGGCGTGCAGCCGGAGCTGGGGCGCACCTTCACCGCCAAGGAAGACCTTCCGAAAACGGAGCCGATGCTGGTGCTCAGTCACGAGCTCTGGCAGCGGGCATTCGGAGCCGACCGCGGCGTCCTCGGCCGGCGGGTGCAGGTGGACGGGGTGGACCGGACGGTGATCGGTGTCATGCCCGCCGGCTTCGACGTAGGAGAGGAGCGGGTCGAGGCTTGGGCCCCCCTGGCCCTGGACCCCGCGAACCCGGGCGGCCGGGCCAGCCACTACCTCTACATGGTGGGCAAGCTCAAGCCGGGCGTGAACGTGGAGCAGGCGCGGTCGGAGCTCTCCGGGCTGGTGAAGCGCTGGAAGGACGAGCTGCCCGACACCCACGTCCCGAACCCGGAGGAGCACCCGCTGGTGATCCAGCCGCTGCTCGACGACCTGGTGGGCAGCGTGCGGCCGAAGATGTGGCTGCTCATGGGCGCGGTCGGCCTGGTGCTGCTGATCGCCTGCGCCAACGTCGCGAACCTGCTGCTCGCCCGGGCCGAGGCGCGGCAGAAGGAGATCGCTGTGCGCACTGCGCTGGGCGCGCAGCGCGGCCGGCTGCTGCGCCAGTTCCTCACCGAGAGCATCGTCCTGTCGCTGTTCGGCGGCGCCCTGGGGCTGCTCCTTGCGAGCTGGGGCGTGCGTGCCATCGTTGCCATGAATCCGGAAAGCCTTCCCCGCGTGAGAGAAATAGGGATCGACGGCCGGGTCCTCCTCTTCACGCTCGGGGTGGCCATCCTCACCGGCGTGCTGTTCGGGCTGGCGCCGGCGATGCACGCACGGGCGTCGGTGATGTTCTCGTCGCTCAAGGAAGGAAGCCAGAGGTCCACGGCCGGAGCGGGCCGGCAGTTCCTCCGGCGCGCGCTCGTGATCGCCGAGGTCGCCCTGGCCGCGACCCTGGTGATCGTCGGCGGCCTGCTGATCCGCAGCTTCTGGCTGCTGCAGCAGGTGGATCCCGGGTTCGATGCCGGCAACGTGCTCACCTTCCAGATCGCGCTGCCCGACGCCCGCTATCCCGAGGAGCCGCAAGTCGTGGCCTTCTATCAGCGGCTCGTCGACCGTCTGCGTATCCTGCCCGGGGTCGAGTCGGCCGCCGCGGCCTGGGGTCTGCCGCCGAAGCGTGATCTCCTGGCGAACGACACGGAGTTCGAGGGGGTGCCCGAGCCGCCGAACGGCCCCGTCCACAACGTGGACTACTGGCAGTTCGTGACTCACGACTATCTGAAGACGCTGAAGATCCCGATCGTGAACGGCCGCGGGTTTCTGCCGTCCGACGCCGCCGGCACGCCGGGAGTGGTGCTGGTCAACGAGACCACGGCGAAGCTCTTCTGGCCGGGCAAGGACCCGCTCGGCCGCCGCCTCCGCGCGTCGGCCCCGCCGGACGTGCAGCCGCCCTGGCTGACCGTGGTCGGAGTGGTCAAGGACGTGAAGCAGGCAGGCCTGGAGGCGAAGACCGGCACGGAGGTCTACTTCCTCCAGGCCCAGATGCCCGAGACGCTGGGCGGGGCCTCGGACGACATGTACCTGCTCGTGCGCACGGGGGGCGATCCCATGTCTCTGGTGAGCCAGGCGAGGCGCGAGGTCCGGGCCCTGGACCCGAGCCTGCCGCTGGCCGACGTCCGCAGCCTGGAGAGGGTGGTGTTCGAATCCGTGGCGCAGCCGCGCTTCGTCACCTCCATGGCGCTGCTCTTCGCGGCCGTAGCCCTGGCGCTCGCCGCCGTAGGGACCTATGGCGTGCTGTCGTATTCGGTGGAGCAGCGGACCCAGGAGATCGGGGTGCGCATGGCGCTCGGGGCGCAGGGGAGCCAGGTGCTGGGGATGGTCCTGGCCCAGGGCGCGGGGCTGGTGGTGGTCGGCCTGGTTCTGGGAATCGTCCTCGCCCTGGCACTGCAGCGCGTCCTGGCCGGGATGCTCTTCGGCGTCGCCGCTACCGATCCGACGATCTTCGCCGCCGTGGTCGTGGTGCTCGCCGCGGTTTCGCTGCTCGCCTGTTACCTGCCCGCCCGGCGCGCCACCCGGATCAGCCCGCTGGTGGCGCTGCGCTACGAGTAGCCGGTAGAGTCCCGCGGTGCGCTCCCTGCGGGACTCAGTCGCCTTGGCGTTGCTCTGGCGCTACGCCTGCCACTCGGCCATGCTCGGCCTCTCTCTTCTGACGGAGGGGAGGCCCGCGCCGTCGCTACCCGACACGGTCCTCGACCGCCTGCCGCGGATCGACTGGATTGCCGATCAAAACTACTGGATCTGGCTGGCCTGCTACGTGCCGGCGGCTCTCCTCCTCTGGCGCCGGGACCGTCCGGACTTCCTTCACTTCCTCTATCTCGGAGGGGTGCTCAGCCTGGTGCGGGGGCTCTGCGTAGGATTGACCGGCCTGGGCCCGGCCCATGGGGCGGATGTCAACGTGGGGCTATCCGGCGAGCAGCTTCTCTCCGCGTGGCTGACGCTGATCAACCCGTTCTCCACCCTGTTCGGGAACGCGGCCCAGGTCTACCTGACCAAGGATCTCTTCTTCTCGGGGCACGTCTCGACGACCTTTCTCCTCTGGCTCTACTGCCGGGGGAAGGGGAGGCTGGGGACCCTGGCCGCCGTGGGGCACTGGGTGACAGTGGCGGTGGTATTGCTGTCCCACCTCCACTACACGATCGACGTGGTGGGGGCATGGGCGGTGACGTACGCCGCGTGGTGCTCGTGTCGGGCGTCCATTCTACGTTGAAAAGTAAGCTCACTTTTCAACGTAGACTCCAGCCTTTTCAACATAGACGCTTGGTTTTTCAACGCAGGAAGGAGGATACGTTGAAAAGCGGGGAGACTTTTCAACGTATCCTCCTTCCTATGTT
>DATLNC010000237.1:0-18671 GCA_035536935.1 Thermoanaerobaculia bacterium | reverse complement strand
GAGCATCTGCGTCTCCATGGCCCGGCTCGGGGAGGACGGCCAGACTCCGATCGGACGGCCGGTCGCCGACAGCCGGCTCCTGGTGCTCGGACCCCACGGCGAGATCCTCCCCCGGGGAGTTCCCGGGGAGCTCTATCTCGGCGGCAGAGGGCTCGCCCGCGGCTATCTCGGCAGGCCCGACCTCACGGCCGGCGCATTCGTCCCCGACCCCACGGGCGAGGAGGCCGGCGCGCGCCTCTACCGCACCGGGGACCTCGCCCGCTTCCGGCCCGACGGCCAGCTCAAATTCGTCGGCCGCGCCGACCGGCAGGTCAAGGTGCGCGGTTTCCGCATCGAGCCGGGAGAGGTCGAGGCTCAGATCGTCGGGCATCCGGGCGTGCGCGAGGCCGCCGTGGTTCCTTATGAGGCAGCGCCCGGGGACCTCCGGCTCGCCGCCTATGTGGCGGGGGCGGGTCCCGCCGCACCCTCGGTCCAGGAGCTCCGCGCCTTCCTGCGCTCGCGCCTCCCCGAGCACATGGTCCCCTCTTTCTTCGCCTTCCTGCCAGCCCTGCCGGTCACCGCGGGCGGCAAGGTCGACCGGGGCGCCCTCCCTCCGCCCACCGCGGAGGAGCCGGCGCCGGCAGCCAGCCGCGCGGTCCCCGCAACCCCGGCCGAAGAGCTGCTGGCCGGGATCTGGGGGGAGGTCCTCGGCAGGACGGAAATCGGCACCGGCGACGACTTCTTCGATCTCGGCGGGCACTCGCTGCTCGTCGGCCAGGTGCTGGCGCGGGTGCGCACCGCCTTCGGGGTGGAGCTCCCGGTGCGGGCCACCTTCGAGGCCCGCGCCCTGGCTGCGTTGGCGCGGCGCATCGAAGAGGCGCGGCTCGCCCACGCCGGCGGCCCCGTGTCGGAGCCGCTGGTGCGGGTCCCGCGGGACCAGCCCCTGCCCCTCTCCTTCGGCCAGGAGCGTCTCTGGTTCCTCCATCGCCTGGATCCGGGCTCGCCGGCCTACAACCTGCCTCTGGCGTTCCGCCTCACCGGCCCGCTCGATCCGGGGCTGCTGGAGCGCAGCCTGGACGAGGCCTTCCGCCGGCACGAGCCCCTGCGCACTACCTTCGCCGAAGGGCCGAACGGCGAGGCGTACCAGGTAGTGGCGCCGTTTCATGCCCCCGGGCTGCCCCGGATCGATCTCTCGTGCCTGCCCAACGCCGCCACGGAGGCGCAACGGCAGATGGCGTGGGAGGGGCAACGCCCGTTCGACCTCGTCAGCGGCCCGGTCGCGCGCGCCTTCCTCCTGCGGCTCGCCGAGCAGGAGCACCTGCTGGTCTTCTCCTGCCACCACGTCGCCTTCGACGGCTGGTCGGTCGGCGTCCTGCGGCGCGAGCTGGGCGCCCTCTATGGCGCCTTCCTTGCCGGGCGGCGGCCGCCCCTCTCTGAGCTGGCGGTCCAGTATGCCGACCATGCCGTCTGGCAGCGGCGCCGGCTTTCCGGGGAGACGCTCGCAGCGCAGCTCGCCTTCTGGCGGCAGCGCCTGGCCGGGGCGCCCGCCGCTCTCGAGTTGCCGGCGGACCGGTTGCGGCCACCGGCGCAGAGCTTCCGCGGCGGCACCCTTCCGCTCGCCATCCCGGCCGAGCTCGCCGCCGGGCTCCGCGCCCTCGCCCGGAGCGAATCCTCAACGCTATTCCTGACCACCCTGTCGGCCTTCTTCGCACTCCTCGGCCGGCTTACCGGCCAGACGGATCTCGTGGTGGGCTCGCCGGTCGCCAACCGCAGGGAGGCGGGTAGCGAGGAGCTGCTCGGCTTCTTCGTCAACACCCTGGCGCTGCGCGCCGACCTGGCGGGTAACCCGTCCTTCCGCGCCCTCGCGGCCCAGGTGCGCGAGTCGGCGCTCGCGGCCTACAGCCATCAGGACCTGCCCTTCGAGCGCCTGGTCGAGGAGCTGCAGCCGGCGCGCGATCCATCGCGAAGCCCGCTGTTCCAGGTGATGTTCTCGCTCGATCCGTTGCAGGACGGCGAGCTCGCCCCGAACCTGGGATCCGAGCTGCTGCGGATCGATACCGGGACGGCCAAGTTCGACCTCTCGCTCTTCCTCAATGACCAGGGGGGAAGCCTGACAGCTCTCCTGGAGTACGCGACCGACCTGTTCGACGCGCCCACGGTGGCACGGCTGGGGCGCTCCTTCCTCACCCTGCTGTCCGGTCTGGTGGCGGAGGGGACCGGGATGCCCGTGTCCCGACTGCCGCTCCTGGGGACCGCGGAGAGCTGGCAGATCCTCGGGGAATGGCACGAGCCGTTGCCGCCAGATCCGGCGGCGTGCATGCACGACCTCGTAGGCGCACAAGCCTCGCGCACGCCGGAGGCGACCGCTTTGGTCGCCGGCCGCGAGCGGCTCACCTACCGCGAGCTGGACCACCGGGCTGGCGAGTTGGCCCGGAGGCTGGCCGCGCTCGGAGTCGGGCCGGAGGTCCGGGTCGGAGTCTGCCTGTCGCGGTCGTCGTCGCTGGTGGTCGCACTTCTGGGCATCCTCAAAGCCGGCGGCGCCTACGTGCCGCTCGACCCCAACTACCCGCAGGAGCGGCTCGGATTCATGCTGGAGGACGCCGATGCCGCCGTCCTGATCACCGAGACGGCCCTCGCCTCTCGCCTGCCTGCCTCACAGGCGCGGGTGCTGCTGCTCGACGGCCAACCGGAAGCGCAGGAAGAGGCCGAGCCTATCCAGGCCCTGCCTGGCAACCTCGCCTACCTGATCTACACCTCGGGCTCGACCGGCCGCCCCAAGGCAGTGGCGATCGAGCACCGCAGCGCCGTGGCCTTCATCCATTGGGCGCACGAGGTGTTCACCCCGGAAGAGCTGTCTTCGGTCCTGGCCTCGACCTCGATCTCCTTCGACCTCTCGGTCTTCGAGCTGTTCGTGCCCCTGGCTCGTGGCGGCCAGGTGGTCCTCGCCGGCAACGTCCTGGAGCTGCCGGAGCTGCCGGCAGCCGGCGAGGTCATCACGGTCAACTCCGTGCCCTCGGCGATCTCCGCCCTGCTGGAGCTGGTACAGGCGCTCCCGGAGAGGGTGCGGACGGTCAACCTGGCGGGCGAGCCGCTCAAGGGCTCCCTGGCCCAGGCCCTCTACGCGATCGGCGTCGAACGGGTGCGGAACCTCTACGGTCCTTCGGAGGACACGACCTACTCGACCTTCGAGACCGTGGAGCGAGCGAGCCAGCGCGAGCCGACGATCGGGCGGCCGATCACCGGTACCTGGGCTCGCCTGCTCGACCGGCATCTGGAGCTGGTGCCCGTCGGGGTGCCGGGGGAGATCTACTTGGGCGGAGCCGGCCTGGCGCGGGGTTATCTCGGCCGGCCCGAGCTGACTGCCGAGCGCTTCGTGCCGGACCCCCAGGCGCATGGCGTCCGTCTCTATCGCACCGGCGACCTCGGGCGCCTCCTCCCCGACGGCCGGATCGAGTACATGGGGCGGCTCGATAATCAGGTGAAGGTGCGCGGTTTCCGCATCGAGCTGGGGGAGATCGAGACGGCCCTGGAGGCGCATCCGCAGGTGCGCGAGGCGGTGGTGGTGGCGCGCGGCGAGCCGGGCGGCGACCGCTTCCTCGCGGCCTACGTCGTGGCCGCCGGCCAGCCGGCCCCGACGTCCGGCGAGCTGGCTGAGCACCTGCGCGTCCGGCTCGCCGAGTTCATGGTGCCGTCCACCTTCACCCTGCTCGACGCAATGCCGCTGACGCCGAACGGGAAGGTGGACAGGAAGGCTCTGCCAGCCCCCGAGAGCGGACTGGCAGCACTTCCTACTCCCCTCGGACCTGCCGCGCCCATCGTGGAGCTGCTCGCCGGCATCTGGGCCGAGGTTCTGGGGCGCGACGAGCTGCCCGGCCCCCATGACAACTTCTTCGAGCTGGGCGGCCACTCTCTTCTCGCCACCCGGGTGGCCTCGCGGGTGCGGGCGGCGCTGGGCATCGAGGTGCCTCTGCGCACGCTCTTCGCCGCACCAACCATCGCGGCCCTGGCGGCGGCCATCGCGGCCCTGGGAAATCGGCCTTCCGCCCCTCCAATCGAGCCTCTCGCGGGTCGGGAGAACCGCCCCCTCTCCTTCGCCCAGCAGCGGCTCTGGCTCCTCGACCGCCTCGAACCCGGCTCGCCGGTTTACAACCTGCCGTTCCCCCGCCGGATCCTTGGCTCTGTTGCTCCGGACCTCCTGAAGCGCGCCCTGCGCGAGGTGGAACGCCGGCACGAGGTCTTGCGCACCACCTTCGCGGTGGACGCGGAGAGCGGCGAGCCGCGGTTGACCGTCGCACCACCAGGCGGCTTCTCCCTCCCCCGGATCGACCTCGCCGCCCTCCCTTCACGAGCCGGCGAGGCGGAAGCCCGCAGGCTGGCCGACGAGGACGCCGGGAGGCCGTTCGATCTCGCCGCCGGTCCGCTCTTCCGTGCCCGCCTGCTGACCCTCGGCGCGGACGAGCACCACCTCCTGATGACGGTGCATCACATCGCCGGGGACGGCTGGTCCATCAACCTCCTCCTGGGCGAGTTGTCCGTCCTCTACCAGTCCTACGGCGACGGACGGCCGTCGCCCCTGCCGGAGCCCGCGATCCAGTATCCCGACTTCGCCGCTTGGCAGCGGCACTGGCTCGACGGTCCCCTCCTGGCCGGGCAGCTCGCTTACTGGCGACGGCAGCTCGCCGGAGCTCCCGCGGTCCTCGATCTGCCAACCGACCGGCCTCGCCCGCCGGTCGCGACCTCGCGCGGCGCCCATTTCCTGACGTCGCTGCCAACAGCCCTGACGGCCGAGGTCCGCGCCTTCTCCCGGCGTCAAGGGGCGACGCTGTTCATGGTGCTGCTCTCCGCGTTCGCGGCCTTGCTGGAGCGTTACACGGGCGAGACGGACATCCTGCTCGGCTCGCCGATCGCCGGCCGCGGCCTCGGCGAGATCGAAGGGCTCGTCGGCTTCTTCGTCAATACCCTGGTCCTGCGCGTCGACCTCGCCGGCGCCCCGTCCTTCGGCGCCCTGATCGCGCGCGTCCGGGAAACCGCGCTCGCCGCCTACGCGCACCAGGACGTGCCTTTCGAGCGTTTGGTGGAAGAGCTGCAGCCGGAGCGCAGCCTGGCCCGCAGCCCGCTCTTCCAGGTCTCCTTCGTCCTCGGCGTGGAAGAGACGGCCCGTGAGCTGGCACCGGGGCTGTCGCTCGCTCCCCTGCCGGTCGAGAACCACACGTCCAAATTCGACCTGACGCTCGGGCTCGATCTCCGGGGCGACACGCTGGTCGCGGATTTCGAGTACCGGACCGACCTGTTCGATCGCCCCAAGGTGGAGCGTTGGGCCGGTCAGTTCACCGATCTGCTCACCTCGCTAGTGGCTCACCCGGACGTCCCCGTGCCGGAGATCGGCCTGCTCGCGGGGATCGAGCACCTGGGCCACAGGGAGGCACAGATCAGGCTGCCCGCACCGCCCCAGCAGCCCACAGCGGAGGGACCGCTCTCCCCTCTCGAAGAGCTGGTGGCCGGCCTGTGGGTTGAGGCTCTGGGCCGCGGCTCGATCGGCCTTCACGACCACTTCTTCGCCCTCGGCGGGTATTCTCTGCTCGCCATCCGAGTGCTGGCCCGCCTGCGGGCCGTGACCGGCGTTGACCTCCCGCTGCGCACGATCTTCGCCAACCCGACCGTCGCGACCCTGGCGGCTGAAATCGAGCGCAGCCTGCGGGCTCAGGGAGCCCCTCCGCTCCCCCCCATCGAATCGGCAGGGACGGCGCCCGAAGCCCCGGCCGCCGCCGCCCAGGAGCGGCTCTGGTACTTTCACCAGCTCGACCGAAGCGGCTCGGTTCTCAACGTCCCTAACCCCCTCCGGCTGAGCGGCCCGCTGCAGCCGGCAGCGCTCGCCCGGTCGCTCTCCGAGATCGCGTGCCGCCACGCCCCTCTGCGCACCACCTTCTTCAACGGCCCGGAAGGGCTCCGGCAGCGGATCGCTCCCCCCGCGGACCTCGTGCTCCCCCTGGCCGACCTGAGCGCCCTGCCATCGGCGCGCCGCGAGGAGGAGGCCCGGCGCGTGACCGAGGCGGAGGCGCGGGAGCCGTTTGACCTCGCAACGGGGCCGCTCTGGCGGACCCGCCTGCTCCGACTGGAGAAGGAAGAGCACCGGCTGCTCCTCACCTTCCACCACATCATCGTCGACGCCTGGTCGATCGACATTCTCGAACGCGAGTTGAGCGTCCTCTACCCGGCGTTCAGCCAGGAACTGCCTTCCCCGCTCCCGGAGCCGGCACTCCAGTACGCGGACTTCGCCGTATGGCAGCGCCGCCAGCTCACCGACCAGCTCATCGCGCCGCAGCTCGACTACTGGCGCCGCCAACTCGCCGGAATACCGCCGGTGCTCGACCTCCCCGCCGACCGGCCGCGTCCCCCGCGCCCGAACTTTCGCGGAGCTGCCCGCTACCTGCCGCTCCCGCAGGAGGTCGCCATGCAGACGAAGGAGCTGGGGCGGCGCGAGGGGAGCACGCTCTTCATGACCGCCTTGGCCGCCTTCGCCGCCCTCGTCGGCCGCTACACGGGCCGGACAGACGTGGTCCTCGGCTCGCCGGCCGCCAACCGCCACACGCCGGGGACCGAGGGTCTCTTCGGCTTCTTCGTCGGCGTTCTCCCCTTCCGTCTCGACCTCTCCGGCGACCCCACCTTCCGGGAGCTGCTGCGGCGTTCGAGGGAGGCCGCCCTCGGCGCCTACGCCCACCCGGACGTCCCTTTCGAGCGTTTGGTAGACGAGCTCGACCTGGCGCGGGACAAGAGCCGCACTCCGCTGGTGCAGGTGATGCTCTCGGTGCAAAACGGCTCCGGCGAGCCGCTCCGCTTCGCCGGCCTCACCGCCGAGCCGATCGAGGTGCACTCCGCGACCTCGCAGTTCGACTTCACCCTGGGGGTCGTCGACGTGCCGCAAGGCCTCACCCTCGAAGCCGAATACAGCACTGAGCTGTTCACCGGCGCGACCGTCGAACGGATGCTCGCTCACCTCTCGCGGCTGCTCGGCGCGGTAGTGGCGGACCCGGAGATCCGGCTCTCCGCGCTGCCCGCCGAGATAGGACCGCCTAAGCTTGTGGAGACTCGGACCGTGGATACTTCGAACAAGCCGCCCGCTGGTGATCGCGGGGGAAATCGCGGGGGTGACCGCGAGGCCCGGCTCGCTGCGCGCCGCGCCGGGCTCTCGGCCGAGGAGCGGACACTGCTGGAGCAGCGTCTGCGGACGCGGGGCGCCCCGCGGGGCGAGTCCCCCCCTCCGGCTTCGGCTTCGCTCGTGGCGCTCCAGCCTGCCGGCTCCCGCCCCCCGTTTTTCTGCGTCCACCCGGCCGGCGGCGACGTCCTCGCGTTCCAAGCGCTCTCCCGTCACCTGGGGCCTGACCAGCCTTTCCATGGCCTCCAGTCGCGCGGGCTCGGGCCCGGAGAGGTGCCGTTCAACAGCATCGAGGAGATGGCGGCGCGCTACCGTGCCGAGATCACCGCGGCCAGCGCAGGCCCCTATTACATCGGCGGCTGGTCGCTGGGTGGCGCGGTGGCCTTCGAGCTCGCGCGCCAGCTCGCTGCCGAGGGGCGCGAGGTGGCGCTCCTGGCGATCGTCGACTCCACCCCGGGGCCATGGCCCCGCCCTGCCGAGGAGAACGAGAGCGAAGAGGACGGCGACGACACCCCCTGGCTGCTGGAGATCGCGAATTATCTAGAGCGTCTCTGGGGCCTCGATCTCGGCCTCACCACCGAAAACCTCCGCGGGCTTTCGTCTGAGGACCAGGCGCTCCGCCTGCTCTCCGGGCTGAAGGACACTCCCTTCGGTGCGAAGGCCGGCCCCGAGTCGCTGCGCCGGCTCCTCGCCGTGTTCAAGACCAACGTGCGCGCCTTCCGGCGCTACCAGCCGAGTCCCTACCCGGGGAAGATCACCCTCTTCCTGCCTGCTGAGGGCGACTTCGCCGATGATCCCACGCATGGCTGGGGGGCGCTCTCGCCCCTGCCGGTCGACGTCGAGATCGTTCCGGGCGACCACGTCAGCGCTCTCGCCGAGCCCCACGTGCGGACCCTGGCCGAACGGCTGCGCCTCTGTATTGACCTGTCTTGGGACCGATCCTCGACCCTGGAGACCAGTCCGAAATGAAATCCCGCCTGTGGAAGCTTCTACGCTGGACCGCTGCCGTCCTGGTGGGATTGGTCGTGATCCTCGGCCTGGTCTTCTTTTGGCTCGTGCGCCGCGCTTATCCGGAAACCGAAGGCCGCCTGACCGTTCCCGGCCTCGAGGCGCCGGTCGAGATCGTGCGGGTCGAGCCCGGCATCCCCCACATCTACGCGCAAAGCGCCCACGACCTCTTCTTCGCCCAGGGGTACGTGCACGCCCAGGACAGGCTCTGGCAGATGCAGCTCAACGTCTACGTCGGCCGCGGCGAGCTCGCCGCGCTCTTCGGCGAAGGCGCCCTCGAGATCGACAAGATCATGCGCACCTTCGGCATCGTCGAGGCCGCCGAGCGCGACTGGCAGGCGCTCTCTCCTGCCACCCGCGCCCTGCTCACCGCCTACGCCGACGGGGTGAACGCCTACCTCTCGTCCCACAGCGGACGGCTGCCGGTCGAGCTCACGATCCTCGGAGTCGAGCCCCGCCCCTGGACGCCCGTCGATTCGCTGGCCTGGGGCAAGCTGATGGCCCTCAACCTGAGCCTCAACCACAGCTTCGAGATCGTGCGCGCCCACCTGATCGCCAAGGTCGGCGAGCCAGCCGCGCGGCGTTTGATGTCCCCCTATCCGGCGAGCGCGCCGGTGATCGTGCCTTCAGGCGTCCAGGCTTATGCCGACTTCCTCCCCGCACCTCGCCCGCCCCGGTCGGAGCTCGCCTCTTTCGGCACGGGTTCGCAGTTCTGGGGGAGCAATGGCTGGGTGGTCGCCGGGAGCCGCACGGCGAGCGGCCGGCCCCTGCTCGCCAACGACACCCACCTGGGCCTCCAGATGCCCTCCATCTGGTATCAGGTCGGCCTTCACGGCGGCGGCTACGACGCGGTCGGCTTCTCCTTTCCCGGTATGCCGCTCCTCGTCATCGGCCACAACAAGCGGATCGCCTGGGGCATCACCAACATGTGCGCCGACGTGCAGGATCTCTACGTCGAGAAGCTCGATGACCCGAAGAACCCGCGGCGGTACCAGTTCCAGAATGGCTGGCGCGACCTGACCATCCGCCGCGAGGAGATCGCGATCAAGGGGGGCTCGCCGTTCATCCTGGAGGTGCGGGAGACCCATCACGGCCCGATCGTCAACGACGCCCTCGCCGAGCTCAAGGGGAGCCCGCCGATGGCTCTGAGCTGGCCGGCTCTCGCCGGCGGCCGGCTGATCGACTCCCTGGTGGCGCTCAATCTGGCGCAGGACTGGCCGGCCTTCCATCAGGCGCTGGCGGACTGGGAAGCCCCTTCCGTCAACTTCGTCTATGGCGACGTCGACGGCCACATCGGCTATCAGTCGACCGGCCGCATCCCGGTGCGCGCCGCCGGCCACCAGGGGCTTGTGCCCGTCCCGGGCTGGGATGGCCGCTCCGAGTGGCAGGGCTTCATCCCCTACGCCGAGATGCCGAGCGTGCTCGATCCGCAGTCGGGCTTCATCGTCACCGCCAACAACAAGGTGACGCCGGACGACTACCCGCACTTTCTGGCCTATGACATGGCCGACCCCTACCGCGCCGAGAGGCTCACCGAATTGCTCGCGGCTGGGAAAGGCTTCACCCGGGAGAGTCTGCGCGGTATCCAGGCGGAGACCCTGGGCTTGCCTGCCAGGGCCATCCGCCCTGCTCTTCTCGCCGTGCCGCCGGCCGGCGAGCGCGAGCGCGCGGCGCTCGACCATGTCCGCAGCTGGGACCTCCGCTACGAGCCGGAGTCGGTCGGCGCCTCGATTTACGAGGCCTGGTACTGGCACCTCCTCGGCGAGATCCTGGGCGACGAGCTGGGCGCGGACATTCTCAAGGAGTACCGCATCGTGGGCATGAGCCAGGTGCCGTCGATCGCCGGTCTCCTGGCGCGGCCGGACGACAAGCTGTTCGACGACCGGCGAACCCCCGCCGTGGAGCGCCGCGACGACATCATCCGCCGCAGCCTCACCCAGGCCATGGCCTGGCTCGCCGAACATTATGGAGACGATCCCGCGGGCTGGACCTATGGGAAGGTGCACACGGTGACCTTCGTCCACTCACCCCTGGGGGCGAGCGGTATTGCGCCTTTGGAGCGCCTGTTCAACAGCGCCACCTACCCGGCACGGGGCACTGCCTTCACAGTCAACGCCGCGGTGTCGGACGTCACAAAACCCTTCGCCGTGAACTTCGGAACCTCGCAGCGCATGATCGTCGACCTCGGCGACCTCGAAGGGTCGACCTGGGTCAACAGCACCGGCCAGGACGCTCAGCTCTTCCGCCGCCACCGCGAGGACCAGATCCCCAAGTGGGAGGCGATTGAGAGCTATCCGATGACCTACGGCGAGGCGGCGGTGAAGTCGAACAGCGAAGCCCACCTGACCCTGGCGCCGCCCGAGCGATGAGCCGGCGGTCAACCACCTGACGCGGTTTGCGGGTGTTCGTCAATCTCCACCGGCGGCTCGAAGGCCAGGAACTCGCGCACCTCGCGCGTCCCGGCCTGGACCAGCGCTACCGCGATCAGGGCGATGCCGCAGCCGAGATAGACGAGCGGAATGTCGCGGTCGAGGAGGTCGGCCACGACACCGGCCGCACCGGCAGCTATCGGCATGGCGCTGAGCCCCAGGGTCTCGAAAAGCCCGAGGACGCGGCCGCGCAGTTCGGGCGGCGTGGTGACCTGCGCCAGGCTCAGGGCATGGATCGTGTTGAAGCCGCTCATCACCCCCGCGGCGAAGATCCAGGCCATCGTCACCCACGGCGAACGGGCGAAGCTGAGGCTGATTGCGGCTACTCCGAAACCCAGCGCGCAGAACAGATAGGCCCACTTTCGCAGCCGGCCCGTGGCATTGGAGGCGCCGGCCACGATGCTGCCGACGAACGAGCCCGCGCCGAAGGCCGCCACCAAAAAGCCGTACCAGTCGGGCTTCACGCGCAGGAAGTCCTCCACGAAGAAAGGCAGGAGCACGACGATCGTGACCATGAAGAGGCTTTCGAGCGGCGCCAGGAAGAGGAGGTAGCGCAGCCCCTTGCGGCTGGCCACGTAGCGCAGCCCGAGCTTCAGCTCGCGCCAGAATTCGGCGCCGGCCGCGCGCCAGCTCGATTTCTTGACGACAGCGGGCGCCGGCGGCAGCCGGATCAGGCCTACCGTGAACGCCGAAAAGAGATAAGTGATGCCGTCGATTAGAAAGAGAATGCCTGGACCGATGATACGGAAGAACACGCCCCCCAGGCCCTGGCCCAGGAACGTAGAGACGTCGAGCGCCAGGCGGTTCGCCGAATTGGCCCGGGTGACGTCTTTCTCCGGCACCAGATCCGGGATGGTGGCGCTGATCGCCGGCCGGAAGAAGGCGTCGCACACCCCCATGATGGCGGACAGGACCAGCAACCCGGCAAGGATCAGCCCCGAGCGCCCCGGCTCCAGGAGCACCAGGGCCGCCAGCGCGATCGCCGAGATGCCGCGCACCACGTCGGCCAGGATCAGGATCTTCCGGCGCGACATGCGGTCGGCGAGGGTGCCGCCAAACGGTCCGAGAAGGATCGCCGGCACCCATTGCGACAACATCCCGAGCCCCAGGAGCGACGCCGAGTCGGTCTGGCGCTTGATCCAGAAGATCATCGCGACGGAGAACGCCTGCGAGCCCAGCATGCTGACGAACTGGCCTTGCCAGAGCAGCAGGAAATCGCGGTTCAGAAAGCGCGTGGGGCGCTGATAGCTCATGGGCTCACGCCTTCTTCTTCTGGTATATTCCAGGCCGCATTTGAACCGTTTTCCCCAGAGGGTGCAACGATGAAACCGGCGTCAGAGATCCCCCGTCCCGCGGGCTCGCTCGTCTCGCACACGCGGCGCTTCGTCAAAAATACGATGCAGTTCTATGAAGAATCCTTTCGCGAATGCGGCGATATCTTTACAACGCGGATACCGGGCCTCGGGAACTGGACCTACATCTGCTCGCCGGACCTCGTCAAAGCCGTGTTCGAAGCGCCGCCCGACGTCGTGTCTGCCGACATCGAGGGCTTCAGTGTCGCCCGCGTGCTCGGGCGGGGCGCCACTTCCCAACTCGACGGACCTGCCCACAAGGAGCGGAGGGACGTTATCTCACCGTATCTCGGTGCGCAAGAGAGCGCTCGGCAAGTCGACGGCATCCGCCGGATCACCGAGCGGAGGCTCGCGGAGTGGCCGCTCGGCCAGCCGTTCAAGCTGGTGCTGGCACTCCAGAAGATCTCCCTCGAAGCGCTGATCCACCTCTTGTTTGCAGGGGTCGATCCGGAGAGGGCGCGGCAGCTCGCCGATCTCTGGGAAGACTTCTCCTTCAAAGGCATGCGCTCGCTGACGGTCCCGCACACCAGCCTGCAGCTCGATTTTCCAGGCAGCCCCTGGCGCAAGGTCAAGCAGCGGCGCGAGAAGGTCCAAACGGCGTTTCTGCAAGAGATCGAGGAGCGACTTGCAGCCGAGCCGACGGAAGCCGACGGCTTCGTGCTCGGCATGGCGCGGGCGCGGCTTCGGGACGGCAGCCAGCTCTCGCGCGAAATTATCCTCAGCGAGATCCTCGACCTGCTCTTCCAGGGCCATGAGCAGACGGGCAACTCGATGACCTGGACCCTGGGCGAGCTCCTGACCCACCCGGAGGCGCTCGCGCGGCTGCGCCAGGAGCTCGAAACCGTCGCCGGCCAGGGAGATCTCCAGAGCGGGCACCTCGCGGACCTCCCCTATCTCGACGCGGTGGTCTACGAGGGCCTGCGCCGGCGCCCCAACAACCTCTTCACCGGCCTGCGGATGGTCAAGAAGCCGTTTGCGCTCGGCGGCTATCTCCTGCCCGAGGGCTCCCTGGTTGCCGTCTCCTACCCGGCCCAGTCGGTGCGCCCGGACCTCTTCGCCCATCCCGAGCGCTTCGATCCGGGCCACTTCTACCAGAAGCAGAAGCCCCCCGCCGAGGCCTGGAGCCCCTTCGGGAGCGGCGCCCACGCCTGCGCGGGCAAGGACTTCGCGATCGTGGTGATAAAAACCGTGCTGGCGACGATCGTCCGCAAGGCCGACCTAAAGCTCGCGCAAAGCGAGATCAAGCCGGTCCGCAACGCCTACTATTACGAGCCCAACCAGGGCCTGCTTGTGACTTTTGATTCCAGGAGGAGCTGACATGGAAATTCGGACAGTCGGCGTCGTCGGCGCCGGCGTCATGGGCATCGGGCTCGGGCAGAACCTCGCCCAGACCGGCCATCAAGTGGTGCTGCTGGACGTCTCGCGGGCGCAACTGACCAGCGCCGAAAACGAGATCCGGAAAAACCTCCGCTTCCACGGCATGTTCCAGAAGGGAGCGCAGCCGGTGAAGGCCGACGAGGTGCTCGGCCGCATCAAGTTCACGCAGAGCTACGAGGACTTCTCGGAGACCGACTTCGTCGTCGAGAACGCCACCGAGAAGTGGGACATCAAGAAGGGGATCTACCCGCAACTGGACGAGGCCTGCCCCGAGCGCGCCGTGTTCGCGGCAAACACCTCCTGCATCTCGATCACCAAGATCGCGAGCACGACGGGCCGGCCCGACAAGATTCTCGGCATGCACTTCATGAACCCCGTGCCCCTGAAGCCGATGGTCGAAGTCATCCGCGGCCACCACACCAGCGAAGAGACGCTCGCCACCGCGCACCAGCTCCTCACCCAGATGGGCAAGGACGGCATCGTCGTCAACGACTACCCGGGCTTCGTCTCCAACCGCGTGCTGATGCTGACCATCAACGAAGCGGTCTACCTCGTTCACGACGGTGTGGCCCCGGCGGAGCAGATCGACCATCTGTTCAAGACCTGCTTCGGCCACAAGATGGGGCCGCTCGAGACCGCCGACCTGATCGGGCTGGATACGATCCTCTACTCGATCGAGGTGCTCTACGAGAGCTACAGCGACAGCAAGTACCGCCCCTGCCCGCTGCTTCGCAAGATGGTCGACGCGGGCCTGCACGGGCGCAAGAGCGGCAAGGGTTTCTACGACTACGGCGTCTCGCTCTAGAGGTAAACATGGACCAGACTCAGACCAAGATCAAGGAATTCCTGTCGCGGTTCTTCAAGAACCAGGACCTGCAGCCGGAGGAGGACATCTTCGCCCTCGGCTTCGTCAACTCGCTGCTCGCGATGCAGCTCGTCGCCTTCGTGGAGAAAGAGTTCGGCATCCGGGTCGGAGACGAGGATCTCGACCTCGACAACTTCCGCTCCATCCAGGCCATCTCGAACCTGGTGGCTCGCAAGCAGGTATGAGGATAGAGCTCTCTCCCGAGCAGCGGGCTCTGCGCTCGGACGTCCGCGCCTTCGTGCAGCAGGAGATCGCGCCGCACGCCGGGCAATGGGACCGCGACGAGGTGACCCCGCGCGGGATCGTGGACAAGCTCGTGGAGCGCGGCTGGCTCGGCTCCATGGTGCCGGCCGAGCACGGGGGCAAGGGTCTCGACATGATCTCCTACGGTGTGCTCACCGAGGAGATCGGGCGCGGCTGCTCCTCCATCCGCTCGCTGCTCACCGTGCACGACATGGTCTGCCGGGGCATCCTGCGCTGGGGCAGCCAGGGCCAGAAAGAGAGCTGGCTGCCGCGCCTGGCCCGGGGGGAGATCCTCGGCGCCTTCGCGCTCTCCGAGCCCGACGCGGGCAGCGATGCCATGAGCATCCAGACGAAGGCAGTCGAGGTGGACGGCGGTTATGCGCTCGACGGCACCAAGAAATGGATCACCTACGGCCAGATCGCCGATCTCTACCTTCTCTTCGCCAAGCTCGACGGCAAGCCCACGGCGTTCCTCGTGGAGCGCGAAACCCCCGGCCTCACCGTCATGCCCCTGCGCGGCATTCAGGGCACCCGGGCGTCGATGCTCGCCGAGCTGAAGCTGGAGGGAGCCAGAACGGAGAACATGGTGGGCCGCCCCGGCTTCGGCGTCTCCCACGTGGTGGGTGCCGCGCTGGACCAGGGCCGCTACAGCGTGGCCTGCGGCTCGGTGGGCATCGCCCAGGCCTGTCTGGATGCGAGCCTCGCCTATGCCCGCGAGCGCCAGCAGTTCGGCCAGCCGCTGTTCGAGCACCAGCTCGTCCGCGCCATGCTCTCCGACATGATCACCAACGTGCGCGCCGCGCGCCTGCTCTGCATGCGGGCCGGCTACCTGCGCGACACCGGCGATCCCGGGGCCATCGCGGAGACTTCGATCGCCAAGTACTTCGCCTCCACCACCGCCAACCGGGCGGCCGCTGACGCGGTCCAGATCCACGGCGCCAACGGCTGTCACGAAGACTTCCCGGTGTCGCGCTACTTCCGCGACGCCAAGGTGATGGAGATCATCGAAGGAAGCACGCAGATCCAGCAGAGCACGATCGCGCGCTTCGAGCTGGAGGAGCTGTGAGCGAAAAGAAATCCTCGATCAAGTGCGTCGTCTGGGACCTGGACAACACCGTCTGGGACGGCATCCTGCTGGAAGACTCCGAAGTCCGCCTCCGGCCGCATGTCGTGGAGATCCTGAAAACCCTCGACGAGCGCGGCATCCTGCATTCGATCGCCAGCCGCAACGATCACGATACGGCCCTGGCGAAGCTCCAGGAATTCGGCCTTGAGGAATACTTCCTCTACCCGCAGATCAACTGGAACTCCAAGGCCGCCTCCATCGCCCAGATCGCCAAGGACATCAACATCGGCCTGGATGCAATCGCATTCGTGGACGATCAGCCGTTCGAACGCGAAGAGGTGGCTTTCTCTCACGACAAGGTCCTCTGCATCGACTCGGCGGAGCTCGACGGCCTGCTCGACCGTCCGGAGCTCAACCCGCGCTTCATCACCGAGGATTCGAAGGAGCGCCGCCGCATGTACATGGCGGACATCCGGCGCAACCGGGAGGAAGAGGAGTTCGTCGGCCCCAAGGAAGATTTTCTCGCCACCCTCGGGATGATCTTCACGATCGCCCCCTGCCGCGAGGAGGACCTGAAGCGTGCCGAGGAGCTGACCGTGCGCACGAACCAGCTCAACACCACGGGCTACACCTACTCCTACGAAGAGCTGGACGAGCTGCGGAGATCGCCACGCCACAAATTGCTCGTTTCCAGCCTCCAGGACCGGCACGGCACCTACGGCAAGATCGGCCTCACCCTCATCGAAATGGATGAAGACGTCTGGAACGTCAAGCTCCTGCTGATGTCCTGCCGCGTGATGTCCAAGGGCGTGGGGATGATCATGATCCACTACGTCCTGCGTATGGCCAGGGATGCGGGGGTGAAGCTGCGCGCCGAGTTCGTGTCGAACGACCGCAACCGCCAGATGCTGATCACCTACAAGTTCGCGGGCTTCAAGGAAGTCGCGAGAGACGGCAACGTCCTGATCTTCGAGAACGACTACTCAGCGATCCAGCCGCCGCCGCCCTACGTCGACCTGCGGATATGAAAATCCGGTGCCGGCAGCGTAAAGATTGTCCAGCCAGTGGCCTTCGCCAAGACCGTACGCCTCACAAGGCCGAGATCAGGTCTCCCCACGAAGTTGCCACGGCTGTCACCGCGAAAATGGCAGCTGCTGCTGTCACCCGGAGGAAGCGCCTCCTTGTCAGGTAAGACATCACGTCAATGAAAGTCATAGAAGCCCTCCATGAACAAATGTGCTGGCACGGCCGCCCATGGCATTCTCGGTTCAGGATTGATGGGTGGGAAGCTCGGAACGATCTTCGCGCGGGCCGGACACTAGGTTGTCTTCACTTCGAGCGGTTCGGGAGATAAAACGAGATGGATATCAAGCGAAGTGGCTCGCGGCCCTCGGCGAAGGGTCCGGCCGATTGGTTCACCGGCACCGTCCGTATCGACCCTTTATTCGCAGCGAACGCTCCGGCGCGAGCGGCCGGCAACGCCGTCACGTTCGAGCCCGGCGCGCGCACCGCATGGCACACGCATCCACTCGGACAAACGCTGATCGTCACCTTTGGCGGCGGCCTCGTGCAGCGCGAGGGCGGGCCGATCGAGGAGATCCGGCCCGGCGATGTCGTCTGGTTCGAGCCGGGCGAAAAGCACTGGCACGGCGCGTCGCCGACGACAGCCATGCAGCACATCGCCATCAACGAAGCCTTGGATGGCAAAGCCGTCGACTGGCTGGAAAAGGTCAGCGACGAACAGTACAACGATCGCGCGAAATGACCTTGCCGGCCGTTCTCATCCGCCCCGCGGCACCCGCAGACCTCGAAGCCATTGGCCGGCTCGGCGCGCTCCTCGTGCGTGTGCACCACGACTTGGACCCGGACCGCTTCATCGCTGCGACGCCGCAGACCGAGCATGCCTACGGCTCGTTTCTCGGGACGCAGCTCGAGAAGCCGAACATCATCATCCTCGTCGCCGAGCGCGACGGCGAGGTGGTTGGCTATACGTACGCGGGAATCGAGGGGAATGATTACATGGCGCTGCGCGGGCCGGCGGGCGTGCTGCATGACATCGTGGTCGATGCCGCTCATCGCGGGAACGGTGTCGGCCGGATGTTGCTCGACGCGACGCTGGATGCGCTCGAGGCGAAAGGCGCGCCCCGGGTGGTGCTCTCGACGGCAGAGCGCAACGAGTCCGCGCAGCGCCTTTTCGCTCGCGCGGGATTCCGTCGAACGATGATCGAGATGACTCGAGAGTCAGGCGCGAAATGAGGGTATTCGAGATCGTCATCGGGCTGCTGCTGGGCGGCGCGGCTCTCGCCGCCCTGGCGCGGCGGTTCGGCGCACCATATCCGGCGCTGGTGGCGTTCGCCGGCGCCGGGCTCGCGCTGATCCCCGGCGTGCCGACGATCGTTCTCGATCCCGAGCTCGCGCTCGCATTGTTCGTCGCGCCCGTCCTGGTCGATGCTGCCTTCGACTCCTCGCCGCGCGACCTTCGCGCGAACTGGCGCGCGGTCGCCAGCCTGGCGCTCGGCGCCGTCGCGCTCACGATCGCTATCGTCGCCGTCGTCACGCGGATGCTCGTCCCGGACATGCCCTGGGCGGCGGCCATCGCGCTCGGCGCCATCGTCGCGCCGCCGGATGCGGCGGCTGCCACCACGGTGCTCAAGCAACTCCGCCCGCCGCACCGGCTGCTCGTGATTCTGGAGGGAGAGAGCCTCTTCAACGATGCGAGCGCGCTGCTCGTCTACCGTCTTGCGGTCGGTGCCACGATCGCCGGCGTCCTCTCCGGGTGGAGCGTGCTGCCGACGCTGCTCGTGGTCACGGTGGGCAGCGTCGTTCTCGGGCTGGCGCTCGCACCGCTCACCCTCGCCGTGAACAAGCGCATCAACGACGTCGCGACTGCGGTGGTGTTCCAGTTCTGCGGGACGTTCGCCGTGTGGATGCTTGCGGAGCGGCTGCACCTCTCGGGCATCATCACGCTGGTGGTCTTCGCGATGGCGGCGTCGCGCCGCGCGCCCGAGATCCTGCCGGCGCGCATCCGCATTCCAGCGTGGGCGGTGTGGGAGGTCTCGGTTTTCGTGCTGAACGTGCTCGCGTTCATCCTCGTGGGTTTCCAGCTCAAGTCCATCGTCGCGCGCGGGGCGATCGGGACGCGCTACGCGGCCGTGGCGGCGGCGGTGTGCGTCGCGGTCATCCTCGCGCGCATCGCCTG
>DATLNC010000236.1:0-8699 GCA_035536935.1 Thermoanaerobaculia bacterium | reverse complement strand
GGCAGTTCGTCTGGGCGCACCTGCCCGCGCCGGCGGCGCCCTACATCCACCACAAGGCGTTCGTCCCCCGGCTCGGCCGCAAGCCGCCGCAGCTCCCGCGCAAGGTCCTCCCCAGCCAGATCGAGCGCTGGTTCGATCCTGCCGTCCCGCTGCCGCTCAACCAGCGGCGGCGGCTCTGGGCCATGTACTGCCTCAACGTGGCCTCGGCCGACGACCAGCTCGGCCGGCTCCTCGACGCGCTGCGCGCCAGCGGCCAGTGGGACCGCACTCTGCTCGTGGTCACCGCCAACCACGGCGAGGAGTTCGGCGAGAAGGGTCAGATCCTCCATGGGGGCAACCTCGGCCGCCAGCTCCTGGAAGTGCCGCTGATCGTCAAGCTGCCGGCGGGCTTCGAGCGCGAGATCCCGATCCCCAAGCGGCAGCGCGTGCCGGCGACACGGATCTGGGCCACGCTCGTCGTGGCAGCCGGGGGCGAAGTCCCGCCGGCCGCGGCGCCCAGCCTCTTCCGCCAATCCTCCGTGCCCGCCGTGTCCGAGCTCTACCTGACCAACGGCACGAACCGCTTTTCCCTGGTCGAAGGGGACGACCAGCTCCTCTGGGAATCGCGCTTCGCGCCGCCCGAGGCCGAGTACTACCTGGCCCGCATGGCATTCCGCTCCAAGGAGGCGCGCGCGCAGTTGAAGGAGCCCGCCCGGGCCGTGTTCACCCGCCTGCGCGACCGTTTCGCCGCCACGCCTCCCCTGCATGGGATCGAGGCTCCGCGGCTCACGCTCGAGCGCTGGACGGCTCGCGGGACGCGGCCGGTGAGCGATCCTGCCAAGACACGTGCGATGGCGGCGCGGCTGGTCCAATCCTGGGGCTCGTTCGTGCCGGACGAGCTGCCGCTGGCGCAGGAGGCGCACGAGTGGAGCGAGGCCGGGGGCGACAAGGCGCGCAAGCCGGGGAAGCAGGCCGTCCGGAAGAAGGAGCGCTGATATATACTGACAAGCCGCCCCCTGGCGGGCTATTTTCCGGGTCCATAGCTCAGCGGTTAGAGCATCCGGCTCATAACCGGCAGGTCTCTGGTTCGAATCCAGGTGGACCCACTTCGCAGGCGAACCCGGCGCGAGAGCTCCTCCCCTCGACGGCACACGCCGGGCGCTCGACCTGCCCTGTCTTTTGGAGAGGAGAACTGACCCCATCTATGAATCAGAACCTCGAAACCATCGTGGAGCTGCAGGCCGCCCTCAACCATCTGCGCGATGCCGAGCGGCGGCTCCACGGCATTCCCGACTGGATGCGCGAGCTTCACGAAGAGCACGCATCGAGAAAGGCCGAGATCGATGAGATCGAGAAGGCGGTCGAAGAGGCCGCGCGGGAGCGAAGGACCGCCGAAGCGACCGCCTCGGATGCCCAGGAAAAGCTGAAGAAATACCAGCAGCAGATCAACCGGGTCAGCACCCAACGCGAGTACGGCGCGCTCCTCCAGGAGATCGACACGGTCAAGAGCCAGATCTCCGGCTCCGAGGAAAAGGCGCTGTCGTCGCTCGAGCTTCACGAAAAAGCGCAGAAGGACCTCGACGCGAGGCGCGATGGCTTCCGCGAGCTGCAGGGGCGTTACGCCGCCGAGCTCGCCCGCTGGGAATCCGAGAAGCCGGCCGTATCCCAGCAGGTGACGGAGCTCAAGGCGCGCATCGCCGAGCTCCGCGGCAAGCTTCCGCGCGGGTTCGTCACCCAGTTCGAGCGCATCCTGGACCGCTACCCGAGCGGCGCCCTGGCCTCCGTCCGGCTGATCGAGCGGCCCGGCGGCAAAGGGCAGCGCGAGTGGCACTGCGCCGCGTGCAACTACCGGGTCCGGCCGCAGTCCGTGGTCGAGATCCGCAACGGCACCGGCCTCGTGCAGTGCGACAGTTGCAAGCGCATCCTCTACCTGGAGGCCGAGCCGGCCTGATGCCACCCCCGGCGCTCCAGGCGGACATCCAGCAGCGCTTTTCCGGAATCACCCGCCGTATCGAGGAAGCCTGCCGCCGTTCCGGCCGGCGTCCTGAAGAAGTCGTTCTCGTCGGAGCCAGCAAGACCCAGCCCGCCGCCGTTCTCGCCGAAGCCTGGCGAGCCGGCCTGCGGGTTTTCGGCGAGAACCGCGTCCAGGAAGCAGTCGCCAAGAGCCGCGAGCTCGCCAGCCATGACATCGAGTGGCACCTGATCGGGCCGCTGCAGTCCAACAAGGTCAAGCCCGCGCTCGACCTCTTCCGGACCGTGCACTCCGTCGACCGTCCGCGGATCGCCGAGGCGCTCGACCAGGAGGCGGGCCGCCGCGGACTGAAGATCTCCGGCCTGCTGGAGATCAATCTCGGCAACGAAGAGAGCAAGCACGGCTTCTCCCCCGACGGGCTCGCCGAAGCCGTCCGTCCCCTGGCCGGCCTCGAGCACCTGAAGATCGTGGGGCTCATGGCCATCCCTCCCCAGGCGGACGACCCTGAAAGCTCCCGGCCCTGGTTCCGCAGGCTGCGGGAGCTGCGCGACGGGCTGGGGGCTCGGCCGGAGTGGCCGGGCTTCCCCGGCTGGCTCTCGATGGGCATGAGCCACGACTTCGAAGTGGCCGTCGAGGAGGGCGCCACCCACGTCCGCGTGGGCACCTCGCTGTTCGGATCGAGGGGATAGAGCAGGGATAGCCTTTTGTTTATGCTAGAATAGCTATCTCTTTCCCGAAGGTTCGTACCAGGAGGTCTGTATGGCGCTCGCTCCGCTCGATATCCAGAAGATGCGTTTCAACCAGCGTATGAGGGGCTTCGACACCACGGAGGTCGAGGGCTTTCTGGTCCTGGTGGCCGAGGAGCTGGCCGGAAGGCTGGCCCAGATCGAGAAGCTGGACCGCGAGAACAAGTACTACCGCCAGCGCCTGGAGGAGACGATGCAGCGCGAGCACCAGCTCCAGCAGACGCTCCTGCGCGCCCAGAAGGTGTCCGACGAGATCACCAACAACGCCCGCCGCGAGGCCGAGCTGACCGTCAAGGAGGCCGAGATGATGGCCGACAAGATCGTGCAGCAGGCCATCGACCAGTCGACCCGCATCGAGGGCAAGATCGGCGAGCTGCGCATGCAGCGCCGCGAGCTGCAGCTCAAGTTCAAGAATACGCTGGACTTCTTCCAGAGCAGCCTGGAGGCGGAGATGGACGACGAGCAGAACACCGCCACCGTCCACACCCTCCCGCGCAGGAAGAAGGAAGCGGCCAAGGAAGCCTGATTTGGAGATACCTCAGGAGACCCGCCGGCTCTTCCCCGGCTACGCTGATGCCGATCTCGCGGGTCTCCCCTTCCTGATCGCCCGCCTGCTGGAAGACGGCGACGAGGCCGACCTCCGCTGGCTCACCCGCAACGTCCCTGAAGCCGATCTCGCCGCCTGGCTGGAGCAGCGCGGCGGGCGGCAGCTCTCCATCCGCAGCCGGGCCTTCTGGGATGCGGTGCTGGACCGGCGGGCCGGCGGCGAAGTCCCGATAAGGAAAGACCTGTGGCCTCTCTGACCCTGGAGCACACCGAGTCGCTCTCCCCCCGCGCCCAGGAGCTGCTGGCGAAGCTCGCCTCCCGCCCCTGGACCGGCGATTTCTATCTCGCCGGCTCCGCCGCGCTGGCTCTCTACACAGGTCACCGCCCGGTCCGCGATCTGGACCTCATGGGCGGAACGAACCGGCTGGTCAGCCCCGATCGCCGGGACCTCCTGGGCGACCTGCTGGCCCTGGCACCGGATACGGAAGTGGAGACGGCCCGCGACGGCTACCTCTTCGTCCGCCTCCAGGGCGGGGTGGGCCTGCGCCTCTACTACTACCCCTATCCGCTGATCGAGCCGTTCGAGGATTTCTCCGGCCTCGCCGTGATCTCGGCCGTGGACCTCGGCCTCATGAAGCTCGGCGCCATCATCAGCCGCGGCACGCGGCGGGACTTCGTGGACCTCTACCTGCTCTGCCGCGCCCTGCCGCTGGCCGAGCTGCTCCGCCGCGCCGAGGACAAGTTCGGCCACGTGCGGGACTTCCCCCTCCAGGCGCTCAAGGGCCTGGCCGACTTCTCCCAGATCGAAGGCGAGCCCATGCCGCGGCTGGCGCTCGCCCTGGAGTGGGAGGAGGTGGAGGCCTGGGTACGGAGTCAGGTCCGCGAGCTGGGCCGGGCGCGGGTAGGCTTGACCTGAATCACTACATGCATTGTGTTGTATCGTGCACGTCATGACTCGCGACGAATACGAACGGCGCAAGCAGCGGATCGAGGAGCAGCTCCGGGCAGGCATCGAGCTGATGGAATCGGCCTACCGGGCCCAGATGCGCGCCTTGGACCTCGTCTGGATGGTCCAGGCAGAGGAGGACGCGGAGGCTCCTCCGCCTCCCTCGGTACAGGTACCGCTCCCGCCGCCGGACAAGCCCCGGCGCAGGAGCGCCCCGGAGGTAGACGACGACGTCCGCGAGGCGTTCGCGAGCCTGCCGGAGACCTTCACGCGCCGCGACGTTTGCGATGCCCTCGGCTACGAGCCGGACCGCGGCGCCCTCTATCGGGTTCTCCAAGCCCTGACCGAATTCGGCGCGCTCCGCGTCGAGTCTCCCGGCGGCGGCCAGAGGGCTACGACCTATCGCAAGACGGGCGCGGACCCTTCCTCCGTGCACGGGTGACATCCGGAAGCGCCTCGCGGACATTGCGACCGGAGAGCCGAACATCCGGGACTGTTCGCGGTTCATTCCCGTCACTCTGCGGAGTGCTCGCCTTTGTGTCTGGCACATTCAGGAGCATTCGGCGACGGTTCAGGTGCGCTTCCGCGCCTTCCGCTCCGACTTCCGTGCCATTCCCCCAGATCTGGGAGTCATTCGCACCGAGGGGCGAATGACTCGCCCCGAGATGGCGATGGTCCGCTTCGCTCCGGGACTCCTTCGGAGAAGGCTCGGGAACATTCAGATCGAATGGCGAACGTTTCGCTGCGGGCTCTGGAACGTTCAGAGTCGGTGCTGACTCATTCCGAAGTTGGCGGGAATGATTCCGGGATCGTAGGGAGTGCTTCGGATGTCTGCGGGAATGACTCCGAGGCAGGAGGGAATGTTCCAGATCCCAGGGCGAATGAGTCTGGGCAGCCGACCCCCGTCGTCCGCGAAACCGCTATCCGCGTCCGACCTCTACATAACCTGGACTAGGTATACCTGACAGAGGTATACTGAGGTTGGATGGCCATCCAGAGCTTCGCCGACACCGGAGTGGAGACATTCTTCCTGGAAGGCATTGCTCCTAAGAGGGCCGGATGGTCTGGGGTCGCTAAGGTAGTCAAGAGGAAGCTTGACATGCTCGACTACGCCCATAAGCTCGATGATCTTCAGTCGCCGCCGGGCAATCGGCTGGAAGCGTTGAAGCTTAACTTGGCGGGTCTCCACAGTATCCGCATCAACGACAGGTGGCGTGTGATCTTCCGTTGGACCGATGCAGGACCAGCGGAAGTTGATGTTGTCGACTACCATTGAGGAGGCGAACCATGCTGCGCAAGCGAGAGCCCACGAGCCCGGGTGAGATCCTTTTGGAGGAGTTCTTGAAGCCCCTCGGGTTGACCCAGCGGCGGCTGGCGGATCATCTGGGCTGTGACGTCAAGGTGATCAACCGTATCGTCAACGGCCGGACAAGCGTAACTCCAGAAATGGCCCTGAAGCTGGGAGCGGCCTTTCAGACATCCCCCGAGTTTTGGTTCAATGCTCAGAAGGCGGTGGACTTATACCGCGCGGCTGAAGCCCTGGGAACCCTGCCGGGCTCTCTCCTCCGCGCGAGTTGACCTCAGCCGGGGACCAACGCTTGGGCCATGGTCGTCTCGTTAAGGAGGCCGGAATTGGAACACCTCGTCTGACCCGCTTGAGCTTCGTTGATCGTTCTCGATGTCCCTCAGCCGGGCCCGATGCTCTTGAGCGGCAGACTCCCCATCCGCACGCGCCGTCCCTGATCCCCCTCTTCGACCCAGGCCACGTGGAGCCGGCCTGCCTGGACGGCGAGGCGGGGGAAGCCGCTGCCGCGGGCGGCGCTGGTGGCCGCGATGGCCACCGGGTTTCCCATCCTGCCCTTGGCGCTCACGCGCCGCAGGCGGATCACGGCGTTGTCTCCGACCAGGCTCATCCAGCTCACGACCGCATCTTTCCCGTCCAGAACGAGGTCGACCCGTCCGAGCGGCTTGCCGGTGTCGATCAGGACGGGCTTGGCGAAGGTGGCTCCGCCGTCGCTCGAGACGGCGAGCTGCACGCGGGGTCCCGGCGGGGCGGCGGTGAACCAGGCTACCGCCACCTGCTTGCCCGAAGCGGCAATGGCCGGGCCGTTTACCGGGCAGCCGGGGATCTTCCAGTCGTCGGCGCCCGCCCGGACCGGCTTGCTCCAGCCCGTGGCGGTCCACCGCGCCACGTAGATGTCGCGGACCTCGTCGGCCGTGCGGTCCCGGAAAGCGACCACCGGACCGTCGGCAGCCAGGGCGGCGTCGGTCTGGCAGCAGTCGCAGACCCGGCCGTCCACGAGCTCGCTCGTCTTGGGGGTTCCGTGGTCGAGCATCGCCGTGCGCAGGGTCATGGGACCCTTCTTCGGAGTCTCCCTCCCGTCGAGCCAGAAGGCGCGGAGGCCCGCGGGACCCGCCACCCAGGAGACGAAGCCGTGCTCGGCGGGGATGTTGTCGTCGTGAAGCATCCCGGTCTTCGCCCAGGTGGCTCCCCCGTCGGCCGAGCGCGCTAGATAGATACCGTAGGCGTAGGTGTCGTCGCCCATCTTGGCGAGCCAGTGGGCGGAGAGGGAGCCGTCCGGTGCCTGGCCCACGCCCGGGAAGTCAGCCCAGTTGGCGAAGAAGCCCGGGCCGGAGGCGATGGTCGCGGGCTTCGACCAGCCGCCGGCCGAGAGGCGGGCGAAGCGGAGCTGATGGCCGGTCGGCTCTTTGGGGGGACCGAGGGGCTCCAGCCAGGTCAGGAGCACGTCTTTGCCCGCGACGCCCGCGACGCCCGCGACGGTCAGGCTCGGGGCCATGGCGCCAGGGCCAGCCGGAGGATCGGCCGGCGTCCAGCCCGGGGGATTGGCAGGGGAGCCGGCGGCCGCGATGAGGACCAAGGCGACCGGAATGAGAAATGCTTGCCGGCTCATCCCCTGATTCCTTTCCTGCCAGCGCCCTACATCGTGCCCGTGCCGCCGGCCACTCCGCAGGCCAGCCGGTCGCCGGAGTTGCCGGTCGGCTGCGTCTTGCAGTCGTCCTCGCCGGCATGAAGGATGATCGCCTTGCCGTTGAGCTGATCGGCCGTCAGGTTCGGGACGGACAGCTCCATGTGCCCGATGCCGCCGCTGACCTCGATGTTGCCCAGGTCGCCCGCGTGGCGCGGATCGGTCGGCGGGCAGGCGTGCTCCGTGCCGGCCGGGTTGAAGTGGCCGCCGGCCGAGGTGAAGTGCTTGCCGCCCTCCCCGTCGTGGTCGCACATCCCGTTCTCATGGACGTGGATGCCGTGCCGGCCATCCGTATCGACCCCCGCGACGTCGGCGACGATGTGCACGCCGCTGCCCTCGGGGGTGATCTCGACTCTGCCGGTGAAGTCCGTGTCGGTAGACGCGCCTTGCAAGGTGACGGTCGTGGTCTCCTGCGCAGTCTCGGTGGTCGCGCTGGACGGCGCATCGGCGGCGGTCGGAGTCTCGGTCCCGCCGGTCTCCTCGTCCCGATCCTTCCCACCGCAGCCGATCGCCAGGACCATGGACAGGGCCAGGGACGCCGTCATCACACCCAACTTGTAGCGATTCATGTCTGTTTCCCTCCTTCGCGTTGACCTGCATCCAGGAGGGAGAATACCGGAAGTCCGTCAGGGCCGCGACATCAGCTCCATGCGGACGTCGGCCATGTTGCGGGAGATGACGATCTCGACCGGCGTGGCGGCTTCGTTCGTGGCGAACCAGAGGTCGAGCTTGCCCTTCCAGCGGCGCTCGTTGGGGATGCTGACGCCGCGGATCGAGAAATGGCGCGCCGCCACCTTGCCGTGCGGGAGCTGGCGCATCTCGACCCCCAGGGGGATGACCACCACGGGATAGATCTTGCCGTCCGACCAGATCTGCATCCGCCTCGACTTCGTCGGCGGATCGCTGCGGATGGCATAGATGCCGGCGGCGACGTCCAGCACTCCCACCTTGTCCACCGCCTCGCTCTTGGACTTGGATTCGCCCCGCCATGAGTAGGCGCTCCAGGCGCGGATCGGCTGCAGGGTGAGCACGTCGACCTCGGACCCGTAGCGGAAGTAGCCATCCTGCTTGCTCTGGGGCGAGGTGATGGTGAGCTCGCTCTTGAGGTGCCCGTTGGCCCTCTTGAAGGTCAGCGAGCCTTCGCCCTGCCGGGGCAGGAAGAGGCCGGCCACCGCGCCCATGAAGTTGCGCAGCTGCCAGCGGTAGCGGAACTCCTCGTTCGCCGGGGGACCTTCCACCGAGCCTCCCACGGAGGGGAAGAGAAGGACCGCCAGGAACAGGGCCGGAAGCATCTTGGTGGAGCGTTTCATGTTTGTCCTCGATTCAGGACGCCGGAGGGAGGGAGCCACGAAGGTTCCCCCTCGTACTCCAGCTCCCGAGGGTCTCACGTAGGGATAACAGAAGCAAGGGCTCTGCCATTTCGCCAGCCAACAGCCTGGGGTTGAAACCCCAGGCTAGAAAAGTACAGCCTCCTCCGGAGGCTGGAGGCGCAGCCGGCTGCGCCTCTTCACGGATTTCGCCGG
>DATLNC010000235.1:0-16936 GCA_035536935.1 Thermoanaerobaculia bacterium | reverse complement strand
CAGCGGCATCCGCCCATCCCCGGTCGCGCGCGCTGGAGCGTGCGCGGGCGCCGCTCGACGCTGGCTCCAAAAAGAAAGGGGGCGTGCAGAGCACGCCCCCTTTCGAGACGGTCGGGAATCTGGTCGAACGCCTACAGCTTGCCCTTGGGATCGGTGCCGGTGCGCTCGACCCGCGGCGGGAGCTCGCGGCGCTGCGCGAGCATTTCGGAGGCCTTGCCGAAGAGGCTCAGGGCGCTCTGGATCTGCGTGTCGCCCTCGGACAGCACCCGGTGGCGGGCTTCCTGGCCATAGGGGATGTTCAGCACCTCGGCCCGGATCTGGAGCAGCGAGTACTTGCGGACGTTCTCCTGCGCGAACGCCTCCTCGACCTCCTTGTCCGTGGCGATCTTCTCCTTGACCAGCCACCCGCGCAGCTCCTCCAGGACCTCCGGCCCCGGCGCCCACTGGGCCGACTTGATCCTGGACTTGTTGCGCGCCGCGTAGTCCACCGCGAAGTTGAGGTAGGCGTTGCGGGCGAGCAGGAACTGCTCGAAGGGGGTCAGCTCCTCGTCCTTGACCAGCACGTCCGGAGTGATGCCGCCGCCGCCGTAGACCTTGCGGCCCAGGTCGGTGCGGAAGATCTCGGACTCGGCCACCTGCTTGCCGGTGATCTCCGGCGAGCCGGCGTCGGCGTGCGTGTAGTACTCGTAGTAGGAGGTGTAGTCGCGCTGGATCAGCCGGCCCGACGGCGTGTAGTACTTGGCCGTGGTGAGCGCCAGGCCCGCGCCGTAGGAAAGGTTGTAGACCGTCTGGACGAGGCCTTTGCCCCAGCTCGGCTGCCCCACGAGGAGGCCGCGGTCATGGTCCTGAATGGCGCCGGAGAGGATCTCCGCCGCGGAGGCCGTCCCCTCGTTGACCAGCACCACCACCGGGATGTCGAGCGCCGGGTACTTGCCGCTCGCCGACCACGACTGGTACGAGTCCTTGGTGCGGCCGCGGGTCTCGACGATCGTGGCTTCCTCGGGCAGGAACTGGTCGGCCACCTCGATCGCCTGGTCGAGCAGGCCGCCGCCGTTGTTGCGCACGTCCACCAGGAGCTTCTTCATGCCCTGGCCCCGGAGCTTCTCGATGGCGTCGGCCATCTCGCGCCCGGTGCCGCGGGAGAACTCGGTGAGGAGGATGTAGCCGGTATCAGGCGTCAGCATGTAGGACTGCCGCACCGTGGTCTGCGGGATCTCGGCCCGCGTCACCGCCATCTGCAGCGGGTCTTCCAGGCCGCGGCGGACGATGGTGATGTTCACCTTGGTCCCCTTGGGGCCCTTGAGCTTCTGCACCGCGTCGTCGAGGCCCATCTGGTCGGTGGGCTCGCCTTCGATCGTGCTGATCACGTCGCCTGCCTGGATGCCCAGGCGGGAGGCCGGCGTGCCTTCGAGCGGCGAGATGACCGTGAGCTGTCCGTTGCGCATGCCGACCAGGATGCCGAGGCCGTAGAAGCTGCTCTGCTGCTTCTCGCGCATCCCCTCGTAGGCTTCCGGCGAGAGGAAGCTCGTGTGCGGGTCGAGGGCGCGCAGCATGCCGTTGATGGACGAATACACCAGGTCCTTGTACGACACCTCCGCCCCGTAGCGCTCGTGCGCCACGTTGACGAGCTCCGTGTAGAGCCGCAGGGAGTCGCGGGCCTCGTTGGTCAATGCAAGCAGCCGGTCGCCCAGCAGGCCGCCGAGCACCAGCGCGATAGAGAACAGAGTGATCGCGGTGATCTTCCAGGTGCGTCTCATAACGGGAAAGTGTACCACCCTTGACTTTGCGGGGGGCTGGCTCGATGATCCGGAAGGAGAGCGCGCCGTATGTTCGGTCCCCTGGGTTTTCCCGAGCTGGTTTTCATTCTCGTCCTTGCGCTGCTGATCTTCGGCCCCAAGCGGCTGCCGGAGATCGGCCGGACGATCGGCCGTGGCATGGCGGAGTTCCGCAAGGCCTCCACCGATCTGAAGCGGACGATCAACACCGAGCTGGCGTTGGACGAGCCGGTCGCGCCGCCGGTCCGCCCCTGGATGGAGCCGGCGGCCCCTCCGATAGCACCGGCAAACACGGCCGCGCGCGTACCGCCCGCCACTTGGTTGCCTCGCTCCGAGCCGGAGTCGCGGGAACCGGACGATACGCCGGATCTCCCCCTATCTGCCGCTGAGGCTCAGGCTCAGTCCTCCGAGGCTCCTTCACCCGAGCCGTTGGAGCCCAGCTAGCCTTCTTCCCGCCCGATGAGCAGCCCCGCGCCCCAGCGCCTCGGTCCGGAGCCAACCTCCGACGACCTCGCCCGGATGTCCCTGATGGATCACCTGGAGGAGCTGCGCTCGCGGCTCATGTGGGCGATCGCCACCCTGGCCGTGGCCTTCTTCCCCTGCTGGATCTACGTGGACGAGATCTTCGCCTTCCTGCAGCGGCCGATCATCAAGCTGCTGCCCCCGGGCAAGAAGCTGGCCTACACCGGCATCACGGATCCCTTCATCCTCTACTTCAAGGTGGCGGCCCTGGCGGCCGTGTTCGCCGCGTCGCCGTTCATCCTCTACCAGCTCTGGCGCTTCATCGCGCCGGGGCTGTACAAGCACGAGCGGCGGTACCTGCTCCCGTTCCTGTTCTTCGGCTCGTTCTTCTTCCTGGCGGGCGGCGCCTTCGCCTACTACGTGGCTTTCCCTCTGGCGGCCGAGTTCCTGCTCAAGATCGGCGGCGCCTTCGAGCCCGTGATCACCATCGAGCGCTACTTCGGGTTCCAGATGACCATCATCCTGGGGCTCGGGCTGATGTTCGAGCTGCCGATCGTGATCTTCGTGCTCTCCGCCATCGGGCTGGTCACGCCGCGTTTCCTGATGCGGCACTTCCGCTGGGCCGTGGTCATCATCTTCATCGTCGCCGCGATCATCACCCCGACCTCGGACGTCCTCAACCTCTGCGTGTTCGCAGTGCCCGCCATCCTGCTCTACCTGCTGGGAGTCGGAGCGGCGGCGCTGGTGCCTTCTAAACGTACCCCAGAGCCTTGAGCCGGGCCTTCTCCTCGTCGGTCGGCACGACGGGGCGGGCCTCGGGATGGGCGCGCCGGTCCGCCTGCCACTGCCGGAGGAGGTCTGCCAGCTCTCTCTCCACCGCGAGCCCACGGCCGGCGAGGTTCTTCGTCTCGGCCGGATCGGCCTTCAGGTCGTAGAGCTCGGGGCCATTCTGGATGTACTTGAAATCGAGGGTCCGGACCATGGCGCCCAGGTGGTCGGCGTGCTCGGCGAAGACGGCTCGGCGGGTTTTCCCGAGGTCCTGGCCATCCTGGGGGGGGACGGCCACCCCCGCGGCCTTGAGGATCGTAGGGAAGAGATCGATCGTCTGGACGAGCCCCTCGATCCGCCGCCCCTCCCGGTCCGGACCCGGCCAGCGGATCATCAGCGGCACGTGGGTCGTGGTGTCGTGGAGCCCGACGTGCCGGAACAGGATGCCGTGCTCTCCCAGGCTCTCCCCGTGATCCGCAACCACCACGAGGAGGGTGTTTTCCAGAAGCCCGCGGCTCTCCAGGAACCCGAGGAGCCGGCCGATCTGCCGGTCGAGGTAGGCGACCTCGCCATCGTAGAGGTCGCGCTGGCCTCCCAGGACCGGCTCGGCGAATGTGCGGGGGCCGGGCTCGCGGAAGGGGATCCAGGCGCGCACCGGGTCGAGCCCCAGAGGTGAGGCCGGGCGGAAGCCGAGGGCGTAGGGTTGGGGCGGTGTGTGCGGAGTATGCGGGTCGAACAGGTGGAGCCAGGCGAAGAACGGCTTCTCTCCCTGGCGGTCCGCGATCCAGTCCAAAGTGGTGTCGACCGCCAGCTCGGCCGCGAGGTGCTCGGAGGCTTGGGCGATCTCGCGGAAGCCCTGGCCGAGCCCTGAGGCGTGGTCGCCCAGATGGCTGGCCGAGATGACGGCGAAGGTGTCATACCCCGCGGTAGCCAGATGCTCCGCGAGGGTGACATGGCTCCGGGGCAGGGGCGTCCTGAGATCGTAGACGCCGTGGCTCTTGCCGTAGCGCCCGGTCATCATGGAGACGAAGCTCGGGTTGGTCGAGTTGAAGACGGTGAAGGCATTGAGCCAGACGTCGCTCCGCTCGGCCAGCCGGTCGAGGTTCGGAGTGAGGTTCCGGCCCAGGGCGTCCGCCCGAAAGGTGTCGAGGCCGACCAGGAGGATGTTGGGCCGGCCGCTCTCCGGCTTCCGCGGGAGCGATTCGCGGAAATAGACGCCGGGGCTCCCCCAGAGCGCCGACGAGCCAGGGGGGCCGTCGAGCTGAAGGAGGAGCTCGATCGGGCCGGTGAGGTCGGAGAGGTCCACCTCGACCGCGGGCGGGGCGATGGGACCCATGGGCGCCGACTCGATCCGGTAGAGCTCCCGCGCCGGTCCGGAGCCTGAGCGGACCCCGACCCGATAAGTACAGGGGCAGGCTCCTTCTGAGCCGAGCGGCGTGAAGGAAAAGTAGCTTTCCCGGCCGATCCGCACCGGCCAGCGCGCTCGAGAGCCTGCCTTCATTTCCAGGGCTTGAACCTGCCCGGCGGTCCGCCGCGGGAAGCTGACGAGCTGGCTGGCCGGGACCAGCCGCATGTCCCGCACTTCTGCAGACCCGAGGAAGGAGATCTTCGGGATTACCGGCTCCCCGGCCTCTACGGCGAATGGCTCGCGGGAGAGGTCAAGGCGAGCCCAGGGGAGTTGGGGGGCAGGTTCCGGCTCTGCCCGGCAGGCGGAAAGGACCACAAGGACACCAAGGACCACAAGGACACCAAGGACACGGAGGTCTTTGCTTTTGTCCTTGAAGTCCTTGGTGTCCTTGTGGTCCTTTTTCACGGCGGCTGCCTCCGCCACCGCTTATGCCACCACACCCACTGCTCTGGCCGCCGCCGGATCTGCGACTCGATCGCGGCAGTCATGAGGGCGGTCGCTTCCCGTGGATCGTTGGGCAGGTCCAGGATGGGAAGAAACCGCAGGATGTGGCCGCCGTCCGGGCGCCGCTCCATGAAGGTGGGGACCACCCGCATGTCCTGCTTCAGCGCCAGCTCGGCGGCCCCCACCGGCGTGAAGGCGGGGCGGCCGAAGAAGGGTACCCACACGCCGTCCACTTTCGTGTCCTGGTCGATCAGCATGGCGATCGCTCCGCCGGAGCGCAGCACGCCGAGGATCTGCCGCGCCGCGCCGCGTGTCCCGCGGGCGATCGTCGTCGCTCCCAGGTGGCTGCGGATGCTCACCAGCAGCTCCTGGAGGCCCGGCTCGTCGAGCGGCCGCGCAATGCCCGCCGGGGGCAGACCCCGCGCGTTCATCACGACCGAGAGCAGCTCCCAGTTGCCGCAATGGCCGGTCAGGATCAGCATCGGCCGGCCCGCCGCCCGCGCCGCCTTCACGTTCTCCCAGCCCTGGACCTCCATGTGCGGGAGGATCTCCCGCACGTCCCGCCGCAGCAGGTGGAGCAGCTCGGCCGCGTTCATGCCCTGGGAGAGGAAAGCCTGCCGGGCGATCCGCCTGCGCTCCTCCTCGGGCAGCTCGGGAAAGGCCAGGGCCAGATGATCGAGGGCGCGGCGGCGGTCCCGCGCGCTAAGGGACCAGGCCAGGCGGCCGATGGTCCGGCCGAAGCGAAGGGCGGTGGAGCGGGGCACGCTCCCCAGCAAGCGGGAGAGCAGGCGGATCAGCCCGGGGAACAGAGCCATCCGCAGGCGGCTGGTCCGGCGGCGGACCCGGGCTTTGGAGGGGACCGGAGTAGGGCGCGTGCTCAGTCCGGCTCTCCCACAACGTAATACGGGGCGATCAGTGGGTCCCAGCTACCCCGCGCCCGGAGCAGCAGCTCGCAAAGCTCCCGCACCACCCCCCGGCCGCCCCGCCCGCTCAGCACCCGATGCGCCCGCTCCCGGACCTCCGCCACCGCATCGGCCGGCGCAAAGGCGAGCCCGCAGCGGAGCAGGATCGGGAGGTCCACCAGATCGTCCCCCATGTAGGCGACCTTCTCGGGGGACACGCCCCGGGCCGCGAGGAACTCGGCAAAGGCGGGCCCCTTGTCCGACCGCTCCATCATCAGCCAGTCGATTCCCAGGTCGTCCGCCCGGATCCGCAGCGCTTCGCTCTCGCGGCCGGAGATGATCCCGACTTTGAGCCCGTCGCGCTGCACCAGGCGCAGCCCCAGCCCGTCGCGGACGTTGAAGACCTTCTCCCGCTCGCCTTCGGGGCCGTAGACCAGCCGGCCGTCCGTGAGCACGCCGTCCACGTCCAGGAGCAGCCACTCCAAGCCGCGGGCGCGCTCGGTGAGAACCTCGTCGGAGAGGCTCAGAACAGCTCCAGGCCCCATAGATCGTGCAGGTGAACGATCCCTTCGAGCCGCCTCTCCGCATCGCAGACGAAGAGGGAGGTGATGCGGTGGTCTTCCATGGTCTTGAGGGCGGCGGCGGCCAGCTCGTCCGCGGGGATGGTCCGCGGGTTGAGGGTCATGCACTCGCCCGCGGTCTTCTTGAGCAGCCCCTCGTCGTGCTCGAGCAGCCGCCGGAGGTCGCCGTCCGAGACGCAGCCGAGGAGGTGACCGTCGTCGTCGGTCACGGCGGTGATGCCGAGCCCCTTCCGGGACATCTCGTAGATGGCATCGCGCAGCGGGACCGAGGAGAGCACCTTCGGCAGGGCGTCACCCGCGTGCATGAGCTGCTCGACCTTGAGCAGGCGCTTGCCGAGCTGGCCCGCAGGGTGGAGGAGCGCGAAGTCCTCGCGGGTGAAGCCGCGGGCCTCCAGCAGCGCCATGGCCAGGGCATCGCCCAGGGCCAGGGTGGCGGTGGTCGAAGCTGTCGGGGCGAGGTTCAGGGGGCAGGCCTCGCGGTCGATCCCGACCGGGAGATGGATGTCCGCGAGCCGGGCCAGGGGCGAGCCTGCACTGGAGGTCATGACCACCAGCGGCACCCCCAGGCGCTTCAGCGTCTCCACGAGCCTCAACAGCTCTTCAGTGGTGCCCGAGTAAGAGGCACCGAGCACCACGTCGCCGGGCACGATCATCCCCAGATCGCCATGCACCGCCTCGGCCGGATGGAGGAAGAGCGCGGGCGTGCCGGTCGAGGCGAGCGTCGCCATGACCTTCTTCATGATGATGCCGCTCTTGCCCATGCCCGTGCAGACCACCCGGCCCGTGCAGGAGCGGAGCAGCTCGACCGCGCGATCGAAGCGCTCGTCGAGCTGGGGGATCAGCCCGCGAACCGCGGCGGCCTCAGTTTCCAACACCTCGCGCGCGACCTGGCCGGGCGATCTCACAGGCTCTTCCTCAAGGCGATCAACGATTTGAGCAGAGCCTCGGCCCGCTCGGGGTCGAGCTGCACGGCTTTGTCCGAGAGCGCCCGGTCGGGATCGGGATGCACTTCCAGGAAGAGCCCGTCCGCGCCGGCCGCGACCGCCGCCCGGGCGAGCGGTTCGGCGTAGCGGCGCAACCCACCGCTCTCCTCCCCGGCCGCTCCCGGGAGCTGGAGAGAGTGGGTCACGTCGTAGATCACGGCGATTCCGTCGTCCTGCATCATGGCGAAGCTGCGCATGTCCACGACCAGGTTGTGATAGCCGAAGGAAACCCCGCGCTCGGTCACGGTCACCCGGTCGTTGCCCGCGCTCCGGGCCTTGTCCACGATCCGGCGCATGCCGTCCGGGGCCATGAACTGGCCCTTCTTGATGTTCACCGCCCGGCCCGTGCGCGCCGCCGCGACCACGAGGTCGGTCTGCCGGCAGAGGAAGGCGGGGATCTGGAGCACGTCGCAGACTTCGGCGGCCGGCCCGCACTGATCCGGCTCGTGGACGTCGGTCAGCACGGGGAGGCCGGTCTCCTCCTTGACCAGCCGGAGGACGCGCAGCCCCTCTTCCAGGCCGGGACCGCGAAAGGTCCCGATCGAGCTGCGGTTCGCCTTGTCGAAAGACGACTTGAACACCAGCGGCAGCCCCAGGCGCTCGGCCATGGCAGCCAGCACGTGGGCTGTCTCGAGGGTGCGCTCCTCGCTCTCCACCACGCAGGGTCCAGCGATCACGGGAAGGGATTCACCCCCGACACCCCCGACGATAATGCCAGGGGCGAGCTCGACAGGATGCACCGCCATCAGGCGGGGATCTCCGAGGGCATCTCAGGAATGGTCGACTCCACGGATGTCCGCTCCTTCTCGCGCCGCTGCTGCTCCGCCAGGGCCGCCGCGATGTAGGAGACGAACAGCGGGTGCGGCTCCGTGGGCTTCGACTTGTACTCCGGATGGAACTGGCAGCCGAGGAACCAGGGGTGATCGGTCAGCTCCACCATCTCCACGAACTTGCCGTCGGGCGACAGCCCCGAGATGACGAGCCCCTGATCCTTGAGGCTGCCGAGGTACTTCTGGTTCACCTCGTATCGGTGGCGGTGGCGCTCGCTGATCTCGGGTGCTCCGCCGTAGATCTTGCGGGCGAGCGTCCCCTCCTGCACCTTGCAGGGATAGGCGCCCAGGCGCATGGTGCCGCCCATCTCCTCGATGCCGAGCAGGTCGCGCAGCTTGTAGATGACCGCGTGCTCCGTCTGCGGGTCGAACTCCGAGGAAGTGGCGTCCTTGATGCCGCAGACGTTCCTGGCGTACTCGATGACCATGCACTGCATGCCCAGGCAGATGCCGAAGAATGGCACGCGATGCTCGCGGGCGTAGCGGATGGCGCGGATCTTCCCCTCGGTGCCGCGCTGGCCGAAGCCGATCGGCACCAGCAGCGAGTCCACCTCGAACAGCTCCCGCGGCCAGCTCCGGCCCTCCTCCAGCTCCTCGGCGTCGATGTAGACCAGCTCCACCTTGGCGTCGTTGGCGATGCCGCCGTGGAGCAGGGCCTCGTTGAGGCTCTTGTAGGCGTCGGGGAACTCCACGTACTTGCCCACGATCCCTACCCGCACGTGATGGTGGGGGTTCTTGATGCGGGCGACCAGGCTCTCCCATGGAGACAGATCGCGGTCGTAGTGGGGGAGGTTCAGCAGCTCGAGGAGGATGTCGTCCATCCCCTCGCGGCAGAACATCAGCGGCACTTCATAGATGGTCGGCACGTCACGGGCCGCGATGACCGCGCGCGGATCGACGTTGCAGAAGAGCGCGATCTTCTTCTTCATGTCCTCGGGCAGGACGCGGTCCACGCGGCAGAGCACGATATCCGCAGAAATGCCGATCTCCCGCAGCTCGCGCACCGAGTGCTGGGTCGGCTTGGTCTTGAGCTCGTCGGCGGCGGCGATGTAGGGGACCAGCGTCAGGTGGATGTTGACCGCGTTGCCGCGGCCGAGCTCCAGGCGGAACTGGCGGATGGCCTCCAGGAAGGGCAGCGACTCGATGTCGCCCACCGTGCCGCCGATCTCGCAGATGACCACGTCGGCGTCGCCGGCCACCTTGCGTAGGCCCTCCATGATCTCGTCCGTGATGTGGGGGACGACCTGCACGGTTTTTCCCAGATAGTCGCCGCGCCGCTCCTTCTCGATCACCGACGAGTAGATCTTGCCCGTGGTGTAGTTGTGGCGCTTGGTGGCGATCATGTGGGTGAAGCGCTCGTAGTGGCCCAGATCGAGATCGGTCTCGGCCCCGTCGTCCGTGACGAAGACCTCGCCGTGCTGGTAGGGCGACATGGTCCCCGGATCGACGTTGACGTACGGGTCGAACTTCAGCAGGGTGACGGAGAAGCCCCGCGCTTCCAGGATCGCGCCGACGGATGCCGCGGCAACTCCCTTGCCCAGGGAGGAAACGACGCCACCGGTAACGAAGATGTACTTGGTTGCCATGGTTTCTCCTCAAATCTTTGCCAGCAAACGTTCGACTCGTTCCAGGTCTTCCTGCGTATCGACTCCCGGGGAGGCCCGCCCGGTCCGCAGCACGCGGATGCGCAGGCCGTTCTCCAGGGCCCGGAGCTGCTCCAGGGACTCGCTGCGCTCGAGCGGCGTCTGGGGCAGGGCCGCGAGGCGGAGCAGGGCCTCGCGCTGGTAGCCATAGATCCCCAGGTGCTTGAGCGGGACCGCGCCTCCCTCCTGCCTCGGGTATGGCAGCGGCGACCGGCTGAAGTACAGGGCATAACCGGCGAGGTCGAGCACGACCTTGACGGCGTTTGGATTGCCCATCTCTTCGGCCTGTGCCTCGGCCGCCAGGGTGACCACCGGGTCGTCCGGATGTCCGCCCAGGTGGTCCGCGATCCTCGACACCGCCTCCGGATCGATCAGCGGCTCGTCGCCCTGGATGTTGACCACGGCCGAAGCGTTCCACTGCCGGGCCGCGTGGGCGATGCGGTCGGTGCCGCTGGCGCACTCGGCCGGGGTCATCTCCCACTCGCCGCCGAAGCTCTCGACGGCCTGGGCAATGCGCTCGTCGTCGGTCAGCACCACGATCCGGTCGAGCCCGCGAGCCCGCGAGACCCGCTCGTAGACGTGCTCGATCATGGGCCGTCCGGCGATGAGGAGGAGCGGCTTGCCGGGCAGCCGGGTCGAGGCATAGCGGGCCGGAATGGCGCCAATGATTCCCGAGGAGGGGTGCACGACCGAATCTAAACCGTAGGGCTATGGAGTGTCAATGGAAGGACCTCAAGGACCCCAAGGACATCAAAGACATCAAGGACCGGTCCATGTCCTTGTCGTCCTTATGGTCCTTGGTGTCCTTGAGGTCCTTTCCGGGATGTTATCCTGCGCGCCCGATGCGCCGCCGATTCCCTTTCTGCCTTCTGGCACTCCTCGCGCTCTCCTGTGGCGGAGAGAAGCCCGGCTCCATCGGCCTCCTGATGGACGGCGAGCACGCCGCGGACGCCCTCATAGAGGAGCGCGTCATCGCCCGGCCTCCGTCGCTGGGCGGCAACCGTTTCCTCACGGGATGGTGGTCGGCGAGAAAGGGCAAGCAGGTGCTGCTCACGCCCGAGGCTCCCAATGCCCGCCTGCAGATCGTCCACCTGGCAGACCGCCCACGGACCCTCGCCATCGACCTCCTGGAGCCGCCCGCCAAGCCGGGAAAAGTGCGGGTGCGGGCGGCCGGCCGCGACCTCGGCTCCTTCCCGGTGGCCGATCCCACCGAGATCCGCATCCCCGGCGACCTGCCACAGGGGCGGATCAACGTCGATCTCACCTTCGAGCCGCAGGTGACACCTCAGGTGAAGGTACTCGCCGGCGCCATCCGCCCGTTCCTGCCCGCCGGCAAGGTGGCGGGGCGCGGCGCCGACATCATTCAGGGCGGGGAGTCGCTGGTCCACATCGCGCGCCGCGTCTCCCCCGGCACCGAGCTGGTGGGGACCTTCGTCCCACCGGCCGATCCCGGCCCCGGCCAGCGCTTCGAACTGACCGTGGAGAACGAGGACGGCTCCCCGGTCCGCCACTTCTCGTGGACCCCCAGCTTCTGGAACCGGGTCTTCGGCAACAAGGCGATCGAGCTCCCTCTGGGAGAGACCGACGGTTGGATCCGCATCAGCCTGCGCGCCCGCGGCGCGGGACCGGCTGCCCGCTGGGCGAAGCTGGGGCTCCGGGAGAAAAAGACCGAGGAGAAGACCGCAACAGAACCGTCCTTTCCCAAGCCCCGGCTGGTCGTGGTCTATGTCATGGACGCCCTCCGGGCCGACTTCGTGAGCCACCTCGGCGGCCAGGCGGGAGTCTCGCCGACCTTCGATCGCCTGGCGCGGGAGGGAATGACGTTCCGCAACCACCGCAGCGTCGCCCCGAACACGATCCCCTCGACGAAGGCGCTGTTCACCGGCCACACCTTCGCCTCGCGCGGCGGCTGGAAGCTCGATGGCGCGGACGGCACCACCCTGGCCGAGCTGTTCAAGTCCGCCGGCTACCGCACCGGCCTCTTCTCGGGCAACGTCTACGTCAGTCCCGCCTACGGCACGGACCGGGGCTTCGAGCACGTGGCCAAGGAGGTCCTGATCGACGGCTACAGCGCGGCGGAGAAGCCGCCGTTCAACGACAACGCCGCCCGGGCCCACGCCTCCGCACTGAAGTGGCTGGCCTCCCTCCCGCGCGGCGAGCGGGCGTTCCTCTACATCCACACGATCCACCCGCACAACCCCTACGACCCGCCCGACCCCTACCGCTCGCGCTACACCGCCGGCATCCCCTCGGACATCGACGGCAGCACCGAGACGCTCTCGGACATCAAACAACGGCGGCGGACCGCCACCCCGGCCGACCGGCAGCGCCTGCGCGGCCTCTACACCGGCGCGCTCGCCTACAACGACGCCGAGCTCGCCGGCTTTTTACAGCAGCTCGCGGCCTGGGCGCCGCCCGGCGAGACCCTGGTCGCCCTGACCGCCGACCATGGGGAGGAGCACTTCGAGCACGGCGGCGTCCTGCACGGCTTCACCCTGTTCGAGGAGCAGCTCCGCATCCCGCTCGTCCTCTGGGCGCCGGGCCGGCTCAAATCCGCCGCGGTCAAGGAGCGCACGGACAGCCTCGACCTCCATGCGACCCTGCTGGATCTGGCGGGCTTGAAGGGAGAAAGCCATGGGCGGCGGCTCCTCCGAGTGGCCGCGGGAGAGACCGGGGACTACGTCCACATGGCCGCCGCCTCCAGCGTCAAGGGGGGCATCTACTCCGCGCTGCATGGGCGTTGGAAGGTGGTCTGGGCTCCGCGGACGGGCTCCCAGTGGGGGCAGGGGGACGCCCTGGGCCGCACCCGCGAGCCGGAGTACCTCTTCGACCTGGAGAAAGATCCGGGCGAGCGGGTCAACCTCGCCGGCGAGGGGGACCTGGAAGCCGCCTGGCTGCGCGAGCGGCTCCTCGCCTGGGTCAAGAAGAACCGCGACGAGAGCAAGCCGAACGAGCCGGCCGTGGACAAGGAGACGGAAGACCGGCTCAAGGCGCTGGGATACGCGAACTAGCGCGGTGAGGTAGATTCCTCCCGTGACCCCCAACCAGCCTCCCCCCCGGCGCTACTGGCTCCGGATGTCCGTGCTCCTGGTGCTCGCCATGGCGCTGCTGACCTTCGGCACCCGGGCGGTATCGGCCATCGTGGCGCGGCTGACCCTGCCCACGGGAGGAGCGCAGTGGATCTGGGTGGAGCGCGAGCGGACCGACCGCAGCCCCGCCGCCTTCTACGCCGTCCGCGACTTCTTCCTGGACGCGGTCCCACCTGAAGCGCGGCTGCTCGCCACCGCCGATCCCGAGTACGTCCTCACCCTGAATGGCAAGCGGATCGGCGCCGGCCAGTACGTGCCTCCGGTGGCGAAGCTGGACGCCTACGAGGTGGGCGATCTCCTCCAGGTCGGAGGGAACCGCCTGATCGTGGAGCTGCGGAGCGACCGCGGCGCGGGCGGGTTCCTGGCATCCATTCAGGACGGCGACGGGAAGACCCTCGTGCGCACGGACGGCGACTGGCGGATCTTCAAGCGCCATCACTTCGGGCTCCTGCGCGGCTGGCTCCCCCTCGGCCCGAGCGGCGGGCTGGAGAGCGAGCCGGCGTTCTCCTGGGGACTGCCGCCCATCGGGCGCTGGGGCAGGCCCGAGGCCGGACCGCTGCGCCCGCGGCTCTCGGAGCTGATCCATGGCCAGCCCGTCTCCGGCACCCGGCTCGCCGCGCCGCCCATCCCGGCCCTCCCGCCCACCTCCGCCCGCCGCATGGCGCTGTTCGACTGGGGCCGCGAGGTCACCGGCTACCTGGTCCTCCAGATGCCGCCCGAGGACGGGCTGAGGACGGCGCTCTTCTTCACGGGGATCCGGGTGCCCGATCCGCTGCGCGAGCGTCCCGCGGGAGCGGTCCTCGCCATGACCGGCCGGCGCTCCTGGATGGATGTCCGCCCGCGCCGCTTCCGCTATGCCCTGGTGATCGGGGACCGTCCGCTCGCCGCCCGGGTGCTCCAGGTGGACCCGGCGAGAGCCGCCGGCTACCTGGAGGACGGCGTGCCGAAGATGAAAGGTGTGTTCGGGATCGAGCCGCCGCCGCTACGAACGCCGGTTCAGGACGAAATCTGGCGCGAACTCCAGCGCGTCCCGGGCGTCCGAGGGCGGAAAGAACGCTAGCTCCTGCTTGGCCGCGGCGGCGTAGCCCTCGGCCATCTCCGTGGCCTCCTCCAGCGTTCCCTGGGCCTGGACGAGGTCGAGGATCTCCTGCGGCGAGACCCGGGCAAAGCTGCGGTCCTCCAGGACCATCTCGATCAGCTTGCGCTCCGCGGCAGCGACCCGCGGCAGCAGGAGGATCAGCGGCAGCGTGAGCTTGCCTTCCTTGAGGTCCGACAACACCGGCTTGCCGAGCTCGATCTCCCGCGCCGTGAAGTCCAGCAGGTCGTCCACGAGTTGGAAGCAGATGCCCAGGGCGCGGCCGTAGCGATCGAGCACCTGGCCGGCCTCAGGGCGCTGCGGCAGGATCAGGGCCGGGATCGAGCAGGCCGCGGCAAAGAGGTGCGCGGTCTTGCGGTCGATGATCTCGAAGTACTCGTCCACCGTGAGGTCGATCGCCCCCAGTCTCTGGAGCGCGAGGAGCTCCCCCTCGGTCATCTTGAGGGTGGCGTCGCAGAGGCGCTGGATGACCTCGATCTGCCCGTGGCTCAGGGCCATCTGCATGGCCTTGGTGTAGATCCAGTCGCCCAGGAGCACCGTGAGGTTGTTGCCCCACAGGTTGTTCAGGGTCGGCTGGCCGCGGCGCAGGCCGGCGTGGTCGATGATGTCGTCGTGGATCAGCGTGGCCGTGTGGATGAACTCGATGACCGCGCCGTACGTAACCTCCTCGTCGCCGTCGTGGCCGAGGAGGCGGGCAGCGAGCAGCAGAAGGGCCGGCCGCACCCGCTTGCCGCCACCTTGGGTGATGTACTCGCCGGCGTGGTGGATGAACGGGACGTCCGATTCCAGGTGCTGGCGAAAGACGGCCTCGGTCGCGACCAGCTTGTCGGCGACGAGGTCGACGAAGCGCCCGGCCAGGACGGACCTGGCCGCCTTGGCCTCTTCCGGGGTCGCCGCCGGCTTCGCGTCGATGAGCGGAGGGTTCTGCACGTCAGGCTCCTCAGGCACCTGGTACCGCGGCCGGGGCGGGCACGGGAGTGAAGGGGACGACCTGCTCCAGGCGGCCGTCCCGGAAGCGGTAGACGCGGCCGCTCTCGAAGTACCACCAGGAGTCCTCGACGTGGTCAGGGTACTGCAGGCGCTGCACCCGGTCCGGCCTCCCCATCTCCTCGTAAGTCCTCTGCTCGTCGGCGCTGCGCACCATGGCGAGGAACTGGTTCAGCGACTCCAGGAACTTCGTGTTCTCGATGACCGGGGACACGACGACGGGGCTGCCCGCCAGGAGCTGCTTCGTCACGTCCTGCCGGGCGAGCTCCTCGGTGCGGTCCTCCTTGCCCTTGCGGACCGGGACGCCGGCGACCAGCTCGAAGTGGTTGAAGTAGCTGTCCCAGGGCCACTCGACGGTGTATTCGCCGGTGGCGCTGGTGAGCGCGCTGACGCGGCGGACGTCGTCGGCCGCGGTCTTGCGGAACTGGCGCAGGCTGAAATAGCTGCGCGAGGCTTCCAGGGAGACGCGGATCCCTGGAAGCGGCTGGCCGTCACGGCCGGTCACGATGCCAGTGACCTGGACGCGCTGGCCCTGATCGTAGCGGGCAGCATACGCAGGGGAAATCAGAAACAAAATCAGCGATGCCAGCATCAGCCGGCGGAGCGTGGTGCTTTTCACGGGGAGTCTCACACCGAGCGGTAGTTCGTGAACGTGAGTGGAACGTCCAGGTCCAGGGACTTCAGGGCTGCGATGACCGTCTGGAGATCGTCGCGGTTCTTGCCCGAGACGCGGACGGTGTCCCCCTGGATGGCCGCCTGGACCTTGAGCTTGCGCTGCTTGATCTCGGCCACGAGCTTCTTGGCGGTCTCCGTGGGGATGCCCTGCTGCAGGGTGATTTTCTGGCGCGCGCGTCCGCCGCTGGCCGGCTCGACCTTGCCGTAGCGCAGCGACTTGAGCTGGACCTCGCGGCGCACCATCTTGGTCTTGAGCACCTCCAGCGCCTGGTTGAGCGAGTACTCGTCCGCGGCCTCCAGGACGATTTCCTCCCCTTCCAGGCTGAGGGCCACCGCGGCCTTCTTGAGATCGTAGCGGTTCACGATCTCCTTCTCGGCCTGGTTCACGGCGTTGCGGACCTCCTGGAGGTCCACGTTGGAGACGACGTCGAACGAGTTCTCGTTGGTAGCCATCGCGGGTGATTATAGTTGATCCCGTCCCCCCTCTCCCCAGCCCTCTCCCCCGTGCCGGTGGAGAGGGAGCAGATCCGGCCCCCTCTCCCGCGCAGCGGGGGAGGGCAGGGGAGGGGGTCCTACTGCTCCTCCCAGCGGATGCCCTGCGGGGGGGAGAACTGGCCCCGCCGCGGAAGGTCCCGGTAGTCCTTGATCTCGAACCGGGTGAGGTTCCCCTCCCGGTCGTGGTAGGAGATGGCGACCAGCCGCTGCTTGGCCGGATCGACGGTCAGTGCCGCGTCGGTGAGCTCGGCCAGCTTCTCCTTGGGAATGAGGTTGACCTCGATGCGCCCGCCGGCGACGGACTTGGCCGCCGCCCGGTAGCGCGTCTTGAGATCGTCCAGTCCGAGCAGCAGGAGGTCCAGGCCGGGCTCGTTGCGCCGGTCGATCCGATAGCGCCGGCCGGTCTTGTCCTCCAGGTTCCAGGAATGGGCGACACCGCCGCAGAGCAGGAAGCTCTTGGGGTACGGGTCCTTGTAGTCCCAGCGCATGCAGTCGGGCAGCGCCAGGAACATGCGGCCGGTCTCCTTCTCGCCGGACGAGAACCCCGCCGGGATGTAAGTCTGGGTGAAGCCGGCCTCGGTGGGGCCCGCGTCGACCAGGCTCTGGCGGACGCCCGAAAGCACCGCCCAGGGATCGTTCTGCGCCGTCGAACTACCGGCAGTACTGGCGAACACAGCCAAACTCAAGCAAATCAACAAGATGCTCTTTCGCATCGTCGGTTCCTCCACGTGCAGCCCTCCCACGGACTAGCAAAACAGGGGCCGGGCGGGAAAGCTTCCAGGGGCGCTCTGCATCCCA
>DATLNC010000234.1:0-6829 GCA_035536935.1 Thermoanaerobaculia bacterium | reverse complement strand
CGCCCGGCGACGGCGGCGTGAGCCCGCCCTGGTCGAACTTTTCCACCACGGCGGTCGAGAGCTTCGATTCCTCGCCAGTGAGCTGGGCGCTGCGCCCGGGGAGGGTCACCTGGTCGCCATGGACGGTGAGCACCTTCTGCGCCTCCAGCCAGCCGAAGTAGACCGGCGCAAGGTCGGCCGCCCGGCCGCGCAGGATGCGCCGCACGGCTTCCGCCTTGGGTATGAATTCGGCCAGCCGGTCCTTCTGGAAGTACTCCTTGAGCACGCGGCGGGCCCGCTCCGTGACCCGCTGCACGGCCGAGGGCGCGATCCATCGGGGTTCCTGCCCCGGAGTCCGGGGGACGGCAATCAGCTTCTGCGCGGACGCGAGCTTGCGCAGCTCGGGTTCGATCCGGGCGGGGCGCGTGCCGAGCCGCCGGGCGAGGCCGGGCGCATCGACCCCGCGCTCGCCCGCCTCCAAGGCCCAGAACGCGAGGGCGGCGCGGAGGTCCCCCTGGAGGGCGGTCAGCGCCTGGCCGAGGATCGTGCCCCGGTGCCGGCGCCATTGCGGATCCAGGATTTCCCCCCCTCCGAGCGTGGCGGCGGGGGAGGGGCGGCGCACGATGTAACGGTCACCGCGCACGGCCGAGACCGGAGCCTGCAGGCGGATCTCCACCGGGCCGGTTTCACCGGGCGCGAGCCCCTCTGGAGAGAGCGGCCGCATCCGGCCGAGCACCTCGCTGGCAAAGAGATGGACGCGGACGGGCAGGAAGCCGCGGATCGGGCCGGGCGCATCCGGCAGCAGCGTGAAGCGTCCGAGCAGGCTGGTCGTGGCCGCGAACGCCTCGGGCTCGCCGAGCTGCATGCCGCGCCCCAGCTCCTCCAGGGCGACGCCGGTGAGCTGGAGAGAGGTGCGCTCGCCGGCCTCCGCCGTCTCGCGCGGCTGGCCGTGGACTTGAACGCTGCGCACCCGGGTACGCTGGCCGCGGGGAAGCACCTCCAGAGTGTCGCCGGGCCGGACCTCGCCGCTCGCGAGCGTGCCGGTGACCACGACACCCAATCCCTTCAGATGGAACGCGCGGTCCAGGGGGAGCCGCGCCGGCCGGTCGGGATCGGCTTCGGTCGCGTGCCGGGCCGCCAGCTCCACGAGCGTGCTCTTGAGCTCTGGGATGCCCTGGCCCGTCGTGCTCGATACCGGCAGCACCGCAGAGCCCGCGAACGGAGTGCCAGCGAGCAGCTCCTCGACCTCGAGCTGCGCCAGCTCCAGGAGGTCGGACGACACCAGGTCCACCTTGGTCAGCACGACCAGCCCGGCCGGAATGCCCAGGAGCGAGCAGACGGCCAGGTGCTCCCGCGTCTGCGGCTTGACCCCCTCGTCCGCCGCCACCACGAGCAGCATGACCCGGATGCCGCCGAGCCCGGCCAGGGCATTGTGAAGGACCCGCTCGTGCCCGGGCACGTCGATGAAGCCGATCTGAAGGTCGCCCTCGGTCAAGTGGGCGAATCCGATGTCGATCGTGATGCCGCGGCTCTTCTCCTCGGCCCAGCGGTCGCAGTCGATGCCGGTCAGAGCGAGGACCAGGCTGGTCTTGCCGTGGTCGATATGGCCGGCGGTGCCGACGATGGCCCGGCGCATCACTTGCCCGTAAGGACCTCGCGTGCGACGCGGTTGATGACGGCGCCATCCGCCGAGCTGCCGAAGCGGGCCAGCATCTCTTTCATGATCGGGCCGATCGCCGCCGGGCCGGTAAGACCGCGCTCCGCCACCACGGCCTCGACCGCGGCGCGGATCTGCCCCTCGTCCACCTGCGCCGGCAGAAAGCCGGCGAGGACCTTGGCCTCCGATTCCTCCTTGGCCGCCAGCTCCTCGCGCGCGCCGTTGCGGTACTGGAGCGCGGCCTCCTCGCGCTGCTTGATCGCCTTGCGCACCAGCGAGACGAACCCCGCCTCGTCCACTTCGCTCCCGCGGCGGATGCGCTCGTTCTTGATCTCGGTCAGGAGCATGCGCAGGGTGCTCAGGCGCTCCTTCTCTCCTGCCTTCATGGCAGTCTTTACGTCGGCTTCGATGCGCTGCTGCGGTGTCGTTGTCGTCATGGCTCGGATGATAACGTATCGCCTGTGAAGGTCTCCCGAGCCCTGTTCCTTCTTCTCCTGACAGGTTGCGCCGCTCCCGAAAAGGCCGGGGACCGCATCCGGGTCGCCGTAAGCGTCGCTGCCCAAGGGGAAATCGTCCAGCGGATCGGCGGGGATAGAGTGGCCGTGGATTCCCTCGTCGCGCCGGGAGCCTCGGACGAGGACCTTTCCTTGAGCCCGCGAAAGGCCATGGCGCTGGAGCACACCGACCTCTACGTCAAGGTCGGCCATCCCGCGTTCGCGATCGAGGGCCGGTACATCGATCCCTTCCTGGCGCGCCACCCGGAGATCCGCGTCGTGGACATGTCCCATGGAATGGACTTGATCCTCGATGACCATGGCCACGAGGGCGGCGATCCCCACGTCTGGGTGGCGCCGCAGACCGTGGCCATCGCCGCCCGGAACATTTCCGCTGCCTTGTCCGAGATCGATCCGCCGCACGCATCCGAGTACCACTCCAACCTGGAGCGCTTTCTGAAGGACATCGACCGCCTGGACCGGGAGATCCGTGCCCGTCTGAACGGAGGCCGGCGCGCCTTCCTGGTCTACCACCCGTCCTGGGGCTACTTCGCCCGGCAGTACGGCCTGGAGCAGATCGCCATCGAGGCGGAAGGCAAGGAGCCCGGTGCCGCCCGCCTGATCGGCGTCATCGAGGAAGCACGGCGGGAGGGGGCGGAGGTCGTGCTCGTCCCCTATCCCCGGAAGAGTGCGCAGGTGCTCGCCGAGGCCATCGGTGGCCGTACCGTGACCGCCGATCCGCAGTCCGCGGACTGGGAAGAGACCCTGCTCCGCGTGGCCGGGGCGTTGGGCGGGGCGCAGGGGGGAAAATCATGACCGAGGCATTGCTTCAAGTCCGGGGCCTCACCTTCGGCTACGGCCGCGAACTGGTCCTCGACCATGTAGACCTGGACATCAATCCCCGCGACTTCCTTGCCGTCATCGGTCCCAACGGCGGCGGCAAGACCACGCTGATCAAGGCGATCCTCGGTCTGCTCCGCCCCTGGTCCGGCGAAGTGATCTCGCGCATCCCCCGCGGGCACATGGGGTACGTGCCGCAGTTCTCGACCTTCGACCGCAGCTTCCCCCTGCGGGTGCGCGACGTGGTGCTCATGGGCAAGCTCGGCCGGCGGGGCCTCATCCGGCGCTACACGCGGGAGGACCGGGAGGACGTGGAGCGCATCCTGGAGCGCCTACATCTCGTGGACGTGGCCCTTTCCAACGTGGCCGAGGTCTCCGGCGGCCAGCTCCAGCGCGTGCTCATCGCCCGCGCCCTGGCCGGCGATCCCGGGATCCTCTTCCTCGACGAGCCCACGGCCTCCATCGACGCCGAGTCGCGGGAGGTCCTGCGCGAGATCCTCGAAGAGCTCAACCAGAACATCCCGGTCGTGGTGGTCACCCACGACGTGACCTCCATCTCCTCGATGGTGCAGCAGATCGCCTGCATCAACCGGCGCCTCTTCTACCACGGCACGGAGATCAACAACGAGATCCTCGAAGAGGTCTACGGCTGCCCGGTGGAGCTCGTGGCCCATGGGGTGCCTCACCGGGTCCTTCATCACCATCACTGACATGCCCACTTTCTTCGACGCCCTCTCCTATGAGTTCGTGCGCAACGCCCTGCTGGCCGGGGTGATCGCAAGCGTTCTGTGCGGCGTGGTCGGCACCTTCGTCGTCGTGAAGCGGCTGGCCTTCCTGAGCGACGGCCTGAGCCATGCGGCCTTCGGAGGCATGGGGGTCTGCTTCTTCCTGGGAATCGATCCGCTGATCGGAGCCGTCGCCCTGTCCCTGGCCGCGGCGGTCGGGCTGGGCTCCATGAACAGCGAGACGGTGCGCTCCTACGACACCTTCATCGGCGTGCTCTGGGCCGTGGGCATGGCGGTCGGGATCGTCTTCCTCTACCTGACGCCGGGCTACGCGCCGAACCTGATGACCTACCTGTTCGGCAACATCCTCCTGGTCTCGCAGCGGGACATCCTGCTGATCCTGGTCTTCGCGGTGTTCGTGCTGGGCATCCTGGGTCTCTTCTTCCAGGGCATCGTGGCCGTGGCCTTCGACGAGGTCTTCGCCCGGGTGCAGGGTGTGAGGGTACGGCTGCTGATGACGCTGCTGCTGACCATGATCGCGCTCACGGTCGTGGTCCTGATCCAGGTGGTGGGGATCATCCTGGTGGTGGCGCTGCTGACGATCCCGCCGGTGATCGCCCTGATGCTATTCAAGGATTTGCGGGGAGTGCTGATCTCCTCGGTGCTGGTAGGGGTGGGGATCACGTTGGGAGGGCTGGCGCTCTCCTTCTACTACGACCTCCCCTCGGGCCCGGCGATCATCCTGCTCGGCGCGTCCCTGCTCGCCGTGGTCTTCAGCCTCAAGAAGCTGAGCGGCGAGGCGCCCAGGCTGCTGCCGATGTTCCGGCGGCGCTAGGAGGCCAGACCGAGGTCGGCGAGGGAGGAAGCGGAGAGCAGGCGCGTGAGCAACTCTGCCAGTTCCTCCGCGGAGTCGATCGCCTCGACTCGACGGCGCGCTTCTTCGGTGAGGGAGCCGAACCGCTGCTCGAGCTGAGCGAGCACGGCAGGACACAGGGCTTGAAGGATCTCGCGCCGCCCCTCCTCCTTATACTCCCGGCTCCAATCGATTGCGTTCTCTGCCAACATGGTCTTCACCTCCCAAAGTTCAACAACAGCAGCTTGTACGCGTGATCATGGTCCGCCAAGTCGCCTCTCCCCTTGAGATCATGGCTTGCTTGGCGGCGATTTCTATCACGGAAGAGGAACTCCCGCCAGACACCGGCTGCTGCCGATGTTCCGGCGGCGCTAGCGGCGCCATCCCCATCTGGCGGCGTAGATCTGCCCGTGGCTCGCCTGCGCTCGCTCCTAACCCTCTCTTTCCTCCTGACCGGCTGCCTCAATCACTTCGTCTATCACCCAAAGAAAGACCCGCCCGGCGTTACCTCCTGGAGCGAGCAGGCCGCGCGCCTCCGGGAGCTGGGCCGCGAGGTCGAGCTGGTCACGATCACGGACGCCGGTCACGTCTTCAATTTCCGCGACCGGAACAAGGCGAGCGCCGCCTGGAACGCTACCCTCCGCTGGCTGGACAGTCATCTCGAGTCAACGCTCAAAGGGGCCGCGGCTGGAGCCGCAAAACCCGCGACGGGAGCCGCCAAACCCGCGGGTTGAACGGTCCAACCCCAGAGCTTTGTGTTTCAACCGGCGGGTCTGTAGCAAAAACCCGCCGGTTGTAACAAAAAACCGGTGAGTTTTATGTATCAATCCGCCGGTTGAATCGTTCAAGCCGGGGTTTGTGCGTCTCAACCGCCGGGTTGAGCCTCCCAACCGGCGGGTTTTGTGTCACAACTCGCGGGTTTTCCGCCTCCGCCCGCGGGTTGCGCCGGGCTGCTCGCAAGTCGAGCAAGGCACGCCGATTGCTGGGTAGGGTCGGGAAGCCCGGTGGCTCTCCCCGGGCTCCCACCGAATCAGCGAGAGGAGGAATCCGCATGAGTTTGCTTCCCAGAAAGGACATCGAGCCGCTTCTCCGGACCGCCGGGGGGCCTTGCGTTTCCATCTTCCTGCCGACCTTCCGCGCCGGCGGGGAGAGACAGCAGAACCCGATCCGCCTCAAGAACGTGGTCCGCGACATCGCGGAGCGCCTGGAGGAGGACTGGGGGATGCGCAGCCCGGACGCGGACAAGCTGCTGGATCCCGTCAAGCAGCTCATCGACGACAACTCCTTCTGGCTCCACCAGAGCGACGGCCTGGCCCTGTTCCTCTCGCCGGACACGTTCGAGAGCTTCCGCCTGCCGGTGCAGCTCAACGAGCTGGCCGTCGTGGAGAAGCGCTTCCACCTCAAGCCGCTTCTCCCCCTGCTCTCCGGCGACGGCGACGGCCATTTCTACATCCTCTCCCTCAGCCGCAAGAACATCCGCCTGCTCAGCGGCTCGCGGTTCCGGGTCGAGGAGATCGACCTCGATTCCCAGGGCGTCCCGACCAGCTTCACCGAGGCGCTCGGGGATCTGGAGCGCAGGCCCACCCAGATGCACGCGGGCACCAGCTCCAAGACCCCGCACCGCTTCTCCATGGGCAAGCAGGGCTCGCCCACCTTCGCCGGCCATGGCACGGCGGAGGACGACATCGGGGCCGAGCTGCGCAACTACCTGGAGCGCTTCGACGACGCCCTCGGGAAGACCGATATCGACCGCAAGGCGCCGGTCGTGCTCGCCGGGGTGGAGTCCCTGCTGCCCATCTACCGCGACGTGGCGACCACGTTCCAGAACATCTGCGAGGACGCGCTGCGGGGGAACATGGAGGGCGAGAAGGCGGAGGATCTGCACGCCGCGGCCTGGGAGATCGTGGAGCCCCACTTCCTGCAGGAGCGCCGCAAGGCCGCCGAGCGCTTCGGAGACCTCACCGGCTCCGGCCGCTCCTCGACCGAGCTCAACGATGTCCTGCCCGCCGCCCATGACGGCCGGGTCGAGTCGCTGTTCGTGGCCCGCGGCATCCGGGTCTGGGGCAGCTACGACGGCGGCGAGAACCGCAAGATCAAGCTTCAGTCCGGTGAGGGCCAGGACGGGCCGCGCAACGGCAACGAGGACCTGCTCGATCTGGCCGCGGTGCAGACATATCTCAACGGCGGCAAGGTCTTCGTGGTGGAACAGCAGGAGGTGCCGGAGGGGAAGCCACTGGCGGCTGTCTTCCGGTATTGATCCTGGGGTTGAAACCCCAGGCTA
>DATLNC010000233.1:0-3608 GCA_035536935.1 Thermoanaerobaculia bacterium | reverse complement strand
CTACGCCGCCGTGGCGTACCGGGTGGGGCGCTGGTTCGAGGTCCGCTTCAACCGGAGCTTCGGAGGCCCCTACGTGGCGGCCCTGGTGGGAGTGCTGCTGCTCCAGGTCTGGTCGCTCCTGGGCGAGTTCTTCGGCATGATCCCCTGGCTTGGCTTCTTCGCCTTCATGCTGGGGCTGTTCGGGTTCCTCGTTCAGCTCAGCGCCTGGGTCGTCGGCTTCGGCGCGGTGATCCTGTCGCGCTTCGGCACGGAGCCGGGCTACTGGCCCAAGCGGGGCGAGCCGGGCGTCCGGCCGTCCTACGTCCCGCCGCCGCCCGCGGACTTCTCCGGGAATCCCGGGAATCAACTGCCCCTCACCGATCCGATGACCGCTCCGCCGGTCGAGGATCCGTGGGCGGACCCGTATCCGGGGACCTATCCTCCTCCGCCGCCCCCGGAGGCTCCGGAGCCGAGGTAGGAGCTCGTTGGAGATAAAGGATGAGGTTGGGGCGCCCCCTTTGGGGCGCCTTTTTCTTTGCTTCAGCCCTCTCCGACCGGTCCGGTCAGCCGCTCCGCCAGGCGGGTGTAGCGGGGGCGCACGCGGCGGTTGCCGACGGCGATCCGCAGCGCACGCTCCTCTCCCACCAGGATCGCCAGCCGCTTCGCCCGCGTGAGCGCCGTGTAGAGGAGGTTCTTCTGCAGCATCACGTAGTGGGTGCTGTGGAGCGGGATCACCACGCACGGGTACTCGCTGCCCTGCGACTTGTGGATCGAGCAGGCGTAGGCGAGGACCAGCTCGTCGATGGAGGCGAAGTCGTAGGCGACCTCCCGGCCGTCGGTCGCCACGGTCGCGACCTGATCGACCTCGTCGATGGCGCGCACCCGCCCGAGGTCGCCGTTGAAGACCTCGAGGTCGTAATTGTTCCGCATCTGCATGACCTTGTCGCCCACCCGCAGGCTGTGCCCGCCGCGGGTGAGCGTGACGCCCTCGGGGTTCAGCAGGTCGCGCAGCACGGCGTTCAGGTTCTCCGTGCCCAGAGGCCCCCGGTTCATGGGAGTCAGGACCTGGATCTGCTCGACGGGATCGAAGCCGAACTTGGCGGGGATGCGCTTGGCGACCAGCTCGGCGATGGTCTCGACGATCGCCTCCGGCTCCTTGCGCTCCAGGAAGAAGAAGTCGCCGTCGCTGTCCACCGACTCCAGGACGGGCATCATCCCCTGGTTCACCCGGTGGGCGTTGACCACGATCAGGCTGCGCTCGGCCTGGCGGAAGATCTCGGTCAGGCGCACCACCTCGACCGCCTCCGAGCGGATCAGGTCGGCCAGCACGCGGCCGGGGCCGACGGAGGGGAGCTGGTCCACGTCGCCCACCAGGATCAGGCGGCCGTGGTCCGGCACCGCCCGCAGGACGTGATGGGCCAGCACCGAGTCGAGCATCGACACCTCGTCGACGATCAGCAGGTCGCAGGAGAGCGGATGCTCGCGGTTGCGGTCGAACTGCCTGCTCTGCGGGTTGAACTCCAGCAGCCGGTGGAGCGTGGTGGCCTCGGCGCCCGTCGCCTCGGCGAGGCGCTTGGCCGCCCGGCCGGTGGGCGCGGCGAGCAGCACCTTCTGCCGCTTCTTCTCCAGGATCTTCACGATGCCGCGCACCAGGGTCGTCTTGCCCGTGCCGGGGCCGCCCGTGATGACCAGCACCTTGCGGGTGAGCCCGGAGCGGATCGCCTGGCGCTGCTGGCGGGCGAGGTCGATCCGCTCCTGCTTCTCGAACCAGTCGAGGGCCCGGTCGACGTCGATCTCGAGCGGCAGGGGCGGCTGGATGAGGAGCGCCTTGACGCGCCCCGCGACCCCCAGCTCGGCCGAGTGGAGCGACTTCAGGAAGACCGCCTGATCGGCGGGGTCTTCCCCGAGGATCTCGACGACGATCTGCTCGGTCTCGGCCAGGGCCGAGACGGCCTCCTCCACCCGGGCGGCCGGCACGCCGAGCAGCTTCTCCCCCTCCTCGGCCAGCGCCTTGCGCGGCAGATAGACGTGGCCCCGGTCCGCGCCCTGCCCCAGCAGGTAGAGGGTGCCGGCCTCGATGCGCTGGGGCGCGTCGGGGGGGATGCCGAGCGCCGAGGCGATCTTGTCCGCCGACTTGAAGCCGATGCCGTGGATGTCCGTCGCCAGCCGGTAGGGGTTCTCCCGCACCAGGGCCGTCGCCTGGGAGCCGTAGGCCTTGTAGATCTTGATCGCATAGTGGGTGGAGACGCCGTGGGACTGGAGGAAGATCATGACCTCCTTGATCTCCCTCTGCTCGGCCCAGGCGCGGAGGATCTCGCGGCTCCGCTTGGGCCCGATCCCCTCCACCTCGGTCAGGCGCTCCGGCCGGTTCTCGATGACGTCCAGAGTCTCCAGGCCGAAGGTCTCCACCAGCCGGGAGGCCATGACCTTGCCGATCCCCCGGATCAGGCCGGAGCCCAGGTACTTCTCGATGCCGGTCGCCGTCGCCGGGGTGACCGTGGCGTAGGAGGCGACCTTGAACTGCTTGCCGTACTTCGGATCGTTGATCCAGGCGCCCGTTACCCGCAGGTTCTCTCCCGGCTGCACGCCCAGGAGGTTGCCGACGGCCGTCACCAGGTCGCGCTGGCCCGGCACGGTGAGCCGCACCACGCTCCAGGCGTTCTCCTCGTTGGCAAAGACGACCCTCTCCAAAACCCCTTCCAGGGTCGTGGAGCTGTCGGTCTGCTTGGCGTCGAAGGGAAGGGTCATATCCGCTAGGCGAAACCAGTGTATGACAGATGGGAAATCCGTGGCCGACTGTGCCAAAATGACCGCCGCATGCCCGACAAGCCTCTAGTCCTGGTGATCGACGACGAAACCGGCTCCCGCGAATCGATGGCCCTGGCCCTCGAGAAAGCGGGTCTCGCCGTGCGCACTTTCGACGACGCGAGGAAGGCGCTGGAGTTCCTGGACGAGAACGACAACGCCCGCCTCGCCGTCTGCGACCTGCGGATGCCCGGCATGGACGGCCTGGGCTTCCTGCACGAGGTCCGGGAGCGGAAGATCGACCTCAGCATCATGCTGGTCACCGCCTACGGCTCGATCGAGTCCGCCGTGGAGGCCATGCGGGTCGGCGCCGACGACTACCTCACCAAGCCCGTCGACCTCTACGAGCTGCGCAAGCGGGTGATGAACCTGATCGAGAAGGAGCAGCTCAAGGAAGAGGTCTCGACCCTCCGCGAGATGCTCGACAAGCGCTACGGCTTCGAGAGCATCATCGGCCGCTCGGCGCCCATGGAGCGCCTGTTCGAGCAGATGCGGCTGGTGGCGCCCACCCGCTCCAGCGTGCTCGTCATCGGCGAGAGCGGCACCGGCAAGGAGCTGGTGGCCAACGCCCTCCACCGGGCGAGCCCCCGCCGCAACGAGCGGTTCCTGGCCATCAACTGTGGCGCCATTCCCAGCGACATCCTGGAGAGCGAGCTGTTCGGCCATGAGCGGGGCGCCTTCACCGGCGCCGTGACGCGCAAGATCGGCAAGTTCGAGCTGGCCCCTCGCGGCACCCTGTTCCTGGACGAGATCCGCGAGCTCTATCCCGAGCTCCAGGTCAAGCTCCTGCGGGTTCTGGAAGAGCGGCAGGTCATGCGGGTCGG
>DATLNC010000232.1:0-2900 GCA_035536935.1 Thermoanaerobaculia bacterium | reverse complement strand
CTTGAAGCGCTAATACTTCGTCGCTCTCCGGGTTCGCGTGGGTCGTCGGCCGGACGCGGTCGCTGGCACGGTCGGCAAAGTCTGGCCTGAAGCCCGACCATAACGACGGCCCCCCGGAGTCAGTCCGGGGCTCCGTTCGGCCCTAGCGGTTCGCCCGCGCCAGCAGCACGGTGGCGACAAGACCGACGAGCGTGATGGTCAGGGCGGCCGGCGCGGCCTCGCTCAAGGCCTCGAGGCTCGCCTTGGCCTGCACGCGCGTCGCGAGCGTCTCGAAGTCGAAGGGCCGCAGAAGAAGTGTCGCCGGCAGCTCCTTCACCGAATCCACGAAGACCAGAAGGAGCGCGGACCCCAGCGACGCCCGCGTCAGTGGCATGTGGATCGTTCGCAGCGTTCCCCCCGCCGAGCGGCCCAGAGAGCGCGCTGCCATCGGCAGCGATGGCGAGATGCGAGCCATGGCGGCATCGACCGTTCCCTGCGCTACGGCGAAGAACCGGACGACATAGGCTAGGGTCAGCGCGGCCGCCGTCCCGGTCAGGATCAGCCCGGGGTCGTGGCCCGTGAGGCGGAACATCAGGTCGGCCAAGCGGTTGTCGAACCCTGCCAGGGGGATGAGCATGCCGATCCCGAGCACCGCGCCCGGAACGGCATAGCCGATCGCCGTCACGGGAAGCAGCAGGACCGGCACCCGCCGCGAGGAAAGCCGCGCGCCGTAGACCATGATCACGCCCAGCGCCACGCAAAGCACCGCCGCGAGCGCGCCCACGGCCAGCGAGTGGAGGAGCGCCTGCGCCAACCCCGGCTCGATCCATTGCTCGGCGTCGAAGGAATGGGAGATGAGCACCGCGACCGGCAGCACAAATCCCCCCAGGAACGGGAGCAGGCAAGCCAGCGTCGCGGCCCAGCGCGTCCACCCGCGAAGGGTCTGCGCGGTCAGGGGACGCAGCGCGCGGGCCGAGGCATGGGTGCGGCTGCGGCGGCGGCTCGCCTTCTCCAGGGTCACGAGCAGGACGACGATGGTCAGGACGCAGGCCGAGATCTGCGCAGCTCCGGCCAGGTTCCCGGCCTGGAGCCAGACCGAGAAGATGCCGGTGGTGAGCGTCTGCACCGCGAAGTAGTCCACCGCGCCGAAGTCGTTTACCACTTCCATCATCACCACGGCCGCGCCGGCCGCGATCGCCGGTCGTGCCAAGGGCAGGCCCACGCGCAGGAAGCGGGACCAGGCTCCGGCCCCGAGCGCCTGCGCGACCTCGAAGATCGCGCCGGACTGCTCGCGGAAGGCGGCGCGGCAGAGGAGGTAGACGTAGGGGTAGAGCGCACCCGAGAGCACCAGGATCGCCGCTCCGCGCGTCCGGATCTCGGGGAACCAGTAGTCTCGCGCGCTCTCCCAACCGAAGAGGGCCCGCAGGCCGGTCTGCACCGGACCGGCGTATTCCAAGAAGTCCACGAGAGCGTAGGCCCCGACATAGGCCGGCACCGCCAGCGGCAGGAGGAGAGCCCATTGCAGCCAGCCGCGTCCCGGGAAGCGGTACATGGTGACCAGCCAAGCCGCACCCACGCCCACCGACGCCGTGAGCGCCCCGACCCCGGCCATCAGCACCAGCGTGTTGCTCACGTAGCGGGGCAGGGTCGTGGACAGGAGGTGCGGCCAGATGTCCCCGCCCCCACCTCGGAGCGCGATCCAGAGCACGGAGGCGACCGGCAGGAGCACGACCGCCGCGATCAGGACGGCCGCCACGGACCAGGCATCAAGGCGCGACCGGGCACGCGGACTTTCCTGAGCGATACCGTCAACCATGTGACCGGCCTAGCCCAAGCGCCCCCCGCTGTCGAGGAGGGGCGCCTAGTGCTCGGAGACGAGCTTCAGGCCCACGATCCCCAGAAGGATGAGCCCGATGCAGAGCAGGCGCGGCGCATCTGCCGGCTCTTGGAAGAGCCAGATGCCGAGCAGCGCCGTGCCGAGGGTGCCCACCCCCGTCCAGACGGCGTAGGCCGTGCCAAGCGGAAGCGAGCGAAGCGCGAGGCCCAGGAGCGTCAGGCTCAGTACCATGGCGCCGACGGTCCAGAGCGTGGGCCAAAGGCGCGTGAACCCCTCAGTGTACTTGAGGCCCACGGCCCAGGCGACCTCGAACAGGCCGGCGAGGACGAGGATGACCCAGGCCATCGCCCCGGCCCCTCACATGCCGAGCGCTTCCTTGTAGAGCTCCAGGATCGCCTCCTCCTCGGCGATGTCGTCCTTGTCGCGCTTGCGGATGGCGATGATCTTCTTGAGGATCTTGACGTCGTAGCCACGGCCCTTGGCCTCGGCCATGACCTCCTTCATCTCCTCGGCCAGATCCTTCTTCTGGGCTTCGAGCGACTCGTAGCGTTCGATGAACTGGCGGATCTCCTCGCCGGGAAGGGGCTCGGTCTCGACCACGGACAGTTGCGGGGGCATCGGGGTATCTCCTCTTGGCGGGACTGCTCGTCCGGCAGGGGTAGCCGTCCGGGGCCGCCCCGGGCAAGCGCGCTTGCGCGAGGAACTGGCCCAAGGTAGGCGCCGGGGGCACAGCGCGGAGGACCGCTCATGGACATCCTGATCTGGATCGGCGCGGCCGTGACGCTGCTGGGCTTCGTCGGCGTGGTCTGGAGCATCGTGCTGGTCCTGCGCGCGCGACGTGCGGGGCTTGACGACGTGGGGATGCGCCAAAGGCTCCAGCGGGCTCTGCCGATCAACATCGGCGCGCTGCTGCTGTCAGTGCTGGGGCTCATGCTCGCGGTGCTGGGCATCGTCCTCTCCTGACGGGCGCTGGACGGATTCCGGAACGGGGCGTATGCAAGCCCCATGGATATCCGACGCATCACCCCCGACTATGCCGTGTCGCCCCAGATCGCGCCCGATGACTTGCCCGAGATCGCGGCGG